>JAGWYT010000041.1 GCA_018969185.1 Rickettsiales bacterium
TCTGAAGAGCAAGATCCAAATGGTCTTGCTGACCTCTCAGCTAATGAAATACATGACAAAGATTCTGATTTTGTTTATCGTTCTTTGTTAAAGAATCAGCTCCAAATCAATGATTTAAAAACACAAATTCAAATATTAAATGATGAATTTTTGAAATATAAAAATCATGAAAAAATAGTTAAAATTATTTTCGCTTATGTTGATTTAAGACAAAAAATTTTCTCTGATAATGAAAGTAAAAACTATAAAGAATCACTCAAAAATTTTGAAGTACTTGCTGGTGTTGATGATGCTAAATTACAAGAGTTAGCAACAAAATTATCACCTCTTCTTGATAATTCTTTAAGTCAAAAAGAATTAAGCAAAAAATTCGACGACATTATACCAGAATTAATTGCTACTAATAAGATTGGGAAGGATGATGGTTTGCTTGCTAAAATTCGTCACAATATTGCCAAGCTAATTGTGATTAGAAAAATAGGTGAAAAAAATCTTGAAGGAATTGATGCCTCAATTGTTAAAGTTGAAAAATCACTGATGGAACAAAATTATCAAGAAGCTCTGAACTCACTATTAGCGCTTGATCCAATGTATCACGACATTCTTGCTGATTTTCTAAGTAATTTAAATAATTCTTTAGAAATTCAGAAAATTGATCAAGAAATTTTGTCTTATTTAAAAACTTTGGGATAGAATTATGCTTAAGATACTATCACTAACATTAGTTGCTCTTGCAGTTTCCATTTCAATGGCGTGGATGCTTGATAATAATGGTACGGTCGTTATTACATGGCTTGGCTATGAAGCAAGAACCAGCATTTTAGCTGCTGCATTAATAACTGCTTTTTTCTCTCTAATTATTTTTGCATTTTCTTATCTTCTTGCAAGAATTTTGGCGGTAAAATTTCCTAGTTTTTTTAAGTTATTTTTTAAGAGAACTTATTTAGTAAAACTTGAAAAACTTGTTAAAAGAAATAGACAAGCTGTAGATTTAACAACTAAGTTGTTAATGGCTCTTGAGACCAAAGATATGAAAGCTTCTGAGAAATTGAATCATGATTTTTCTAAACTTATTAAAAGCCCAGAATTAAATAATTTCTTATTAGGAAAAATTGCTTTTGATAAAAAAAATTATGATAAAGCAATAGAATTTTTTAGCAAAATTAATGAAGATAAATATGCAAAAATTCTTGTTTTAAAATCAAAATTTAAAATGGCTTTGGATGAAAATGATGCCAGCCGAGTAACAGCCTACGCTAAGCAAGTTCTATCAGTTAGAAAAAATGATATGGAAATTGTGCAAGATCTTCTCTCTTTTTACAAAAAGCAAAATTTACTGCAGGAGTTAAGAGAATTAGAAGCGGAATATAAAAATGAAATATAAACAATATGACAAAAACAATATCACAAATTATTGAAAATGCTTTTGAGAATAGAGCTGAAATTAACTTAAACACTAAGGGTGAGTTTCGCAATGCAGTCAATGAAACATTGAACTCACTTGATGCTGGAAAAATTAGAATCTGTGAAAAGAAGAATGGTGTTTGGCAAGTAAATCAGTGGATCAAAAAAGCAATTTTATTATCTTTTAGATTAAATGATAATTTCTTGAGCAAGCAAGAAGTTGCAATCGGAAATGCTGTAAGCTTCTTTGACAAAGTGCCTTTAAAATTTGCTAACTGGAGTGAAGAAGATTTTAGAAAAGCAGGCTTTCGTGCTGTTGCTGGTGCGGTTGTGCGTCATTCCGCATTCATTGCTAAAAATGTAGTTTTACTGCCATCATTTGTAAATCTTGGCGCTTATGTTGATGAAGGTTCAATGATTGATACTTGGGCAACAGTTGGTTCTTGCGCACAAATTGGTAAACATTGTCATATTTCAGGGGGTGCTGGGATTGGTGGTGTTCTAGAACCATTGCAAGCAAATCCAGTTATTATTGAAGATAATTGTTTTATTGGTGCCAGAAGCGAAATTGCTGAAGGTGTAATTGTTGAAGAAGGTTCTGTTATTTCAATGGGAGTTTATATTGGCGCTTCAACAAAAATTATTGATCGTGAAACTGGTGAAATTTTTTATGGGAAAGTTCCAGCTTACTCAGTTGTGGTTCCTGGGAATATCGCATCAAACAAAGGTGATAAGAATTTATCACTTTATGCAGCTGTAATTGTAAAAAGAGTTGATGAAAAAACTAGATCTAAGACTTCTATCAACGAACTATTGCGTGATTAATAAATCTAACAACAAACGTCATGCCGGACAAACAGTTTCTTAATTGGCTTTGCCAACTTAGAAACTGTGGATCCGCTATCAATAATGGATTGCGTATGAAGTATTTCTAAGAATTGCGTTGCAATTCCAAGAAATACTATCTCCGCAATGACTTAATTTGGTCACGCTCCGCAATGACTTGGTTTTGTTATGCTACGAAAATGACAACACAATAGATAATATTTTCTAAATGCCATTTGAAACGATAACTCTGCCAATATTATTTTTTATTACGTTAAATTTCTTGATTCTTTTCTTTATCAAAAAAGAAATTGATCAAATTTTAGCGCTGATTTTTTCTTATATTTTTATCATAGCTTTCTTCAGCTTGACCATTTCAAGCTATCTTATCCTAAAAGAAATAATACTGATCTTAACTTGTTATTTAATTGCTCTTCTCTTCATTATTCATAGATCAGATTCATCAATTACAAGTGATAAAAAACCATCAACAAAATTTGTAAAATTTTTTGTAATTCCAACTTCAATTTTCACCATAATAGCAATATTTTTTATGGTAATATGGACAGTAAAAAATACTCACGAAATTTCTAACCTTATTGAAACAAAAGAAATCACCAAAAAAAATGAAGAGTTGTTTGGCAACTTAAATTCAAATCAAATATCTTCTAAAACCTTAATAACAAATAATCGCGAGATTTATAAAGAAGAGGAATTCTTTAATACAAGTGGTAGAAAAAGAGCCTATCTTAGAGAAAAATTATCAGATAATTTTTTACTAAAAAACTCTTCTGAGCTAATTTTACTTATCATTAGCTTACCTTTGATAACAATGCTTTTAACAAAAAAAGAACAATGAATATTTACAAAATTGTCAGACCTTTAATTTTCAAACTTGATCCTGAAAATGCTCATGATTTAGCTATCAAATTTTTGAAATCAAATTTGATTTTTCCTCAAATAAAAGAATATAGAAATTTAGAACAAAATTTATTTGGATTTAACTTTAGAAATCCAATTGGAATGGCTGCTGGATTTGATAAAAATGCTGAAATTGCTGAAAATTTAACTAAATTTGGTTTTGGATTTGTTGAATGCGGAACCGTTACTCCTCTTGCTCAGAAAGGCAATGAAAAACCAAGAATATTTCGTCTTACCGAAGATAAAGCAATTATTAATCGACTTGGTTTTAATAATCATGGCGCCAATGTTTTTGAACATAATTTTGTCAAAATATCTAATGATTCTCCTCACATAATTGGCATAAATATCGGTAAAAATAAAGACACTAAAGAAGCAATAGATGACTATCTTGAACTGCTTGAAAGATTTTATTCTCAATGCTCTTATATCACGATTAATATCTCTTCACCTAATACCGAAAATTTACGCAATATTCAAAAAGAAGATCAACTTAATTTATTTTTAATTACGATAAAAACAAAAAAAATAGAATTAGAGAAACACTATAAAAAAAATACTCCAATATTCCTCAAAATCGCTCCAGATCTAACTTTAGAGGAACAAGAAAAGATTGCTATAGCTGTCCTTGCTAGTGGAATTGATGGTATAATTATTAGCAATACCACCATCGCACGTGATAAAAATTTAAAAAATTCTAACGCTTCCGAAACTGGTGGATTAAGCGGAAAGCCTTTATTTGCCGCTTCAAATGAAGTATTAAAAAATTTCTATAAACTTACTGAAGGAAAAATTCCTTTAATTGGTGTTGGTGGAATTTCTTCTGCAGAAGACGCTTATGAAAAAATAAAATGTGGAGCCTCTTTAGTACAAATCTATTCTGCCTTTATTTATGAAGGTTTTGGACTTGTTGAAAGAATCAAAAAAGACTTGAGCAAATTAGTAAAAGAAGGCGGATTTAAAAATATTTCTGAAGCTGTAGGAATTGCGTGCAAATAATAAATCAAATTGAAACTAATAGATTAGTTTTGCGTCAGTGGAAAAATGATGATGCCGAGAAATTTGCACAAATGAATCAAGATGAAAGAGTAATTGAGTTCTTACGCGCTCCCATGAGTTTAAAAGATTGCCAAAATTTTATTACAAAAGTTGAAAAACATTTTGAATTAAATGGATTTGGTTTATGGGCAGTTGAGCTGAAAGACAGCAAAGAATTTATTGGATTTGTTGGTTTAAATATTCCTGATTTTGAAAGTCATTTCACTCCTTGCGTTGAAATTGGTTGGCGTCTTGCTTATGAATACTGGGGAAAAGGCTATGCCACCGAAGCAGCGAGAGAAGTGCTAAAAATTGCTTTTGAAAAACTTAATTTAAATGAAATTGTTGCTTTTACTGCAGAAAATAATTTTCGTTCAATTTCTGTAATGGAAAAAATCGGCATGAAACGCGACTTTGAGGGTGATTTCAATCATCCAAAATTGCCGCTTAATCATAAATTATCTAAACATATTCTTTATCGTAAAAAACAAAATTATGTTGAACATATCACATCTTAATATCAGCAAAACTGGATTAATTTTTGATTCACGTAGTGGTAATAGCTATCAAATCAATGAATCAGGGTCCTTAATAATTAATCTTTTACATGACAATAAATCATTAGAAGAAATAGCAGAAATTATGGTCAAAACCTATGACATAAATGAAAAACAAGCTCTCATTGATGTTTTAGATTTTCAGGCGCAACTGTCTATTGTAGGATTAATATAATTATGAAAAACATAATTGGCATTTCTGGAATAAATGCTACAGATAACCCAGGTCCCGGCTGCGGAGTTGCAAGAAGTCTTATTGAAAGCAATATTTCTGCAGAGATTATAGGGTTAAGCTATGATGTGAATGATCCCGGCAATTACATGTCAAATATTTTTAGCAATAGTTTTATATTGCCTTATCCAAGTTGTGGCTTTGAAATTTTCAAAAAATCCTTGCTTGATATTAAGAATAAAACTGCTCTCAATACCTTGATTCCATGTCTTGATGCCGAATTGCCACTGCTAATAAAACATCATGACGAACTAAATAAAATTGGCATTAGAACAATTTTACCAACAGAAGAACAGTTTGATTTACGCTCTAAAGATAAGCTTACTGATTTTGCAAAGACAATTAGCTGTTTACATCCAAAGACTATTGCTGTTAATGATTTTAATGAGATGGTTAAAGTTTTACAAAATGATATAAATTTTCCTGCTGTAATAAAAGGTAAATATTATCAAGCATATATTGTCCATAATATTGAATCTGCAGTTGCTAAAGCTATTGAAATTACCGCTAAATGGGGTTTTCCTCTTTTAGTACAAGAACAAATTGAAGGACAAGAATATAATTTAATTGCCTTATCTAATTATGAAGGACATTTGAAAGGCGCAGTTTCAATAAAAAAACAATTAACCACTAATCTTGGAAAAGTCTGGACTGCAGTTACAATTCATGACGAGAAATTAAATAAAATTTGCCATGATTTTGTAAAAGAAACCAAGTGGCGCGGTCCTTTTGAATTAGAAATGATTGTAAATAAAGAAGGAGTTTATCTTATAGAAATTAATCCCAGATTTCCTTCGTGGGTTTATTTTGCTACTACCGTTGGCATTAACTTACCACAAATGCTTATAGAAATTATAAATTCAGGAGATTGTAAAGAAAAATTTGAATATTCAACTGGAAAATATCTTGTGCGCTATTCGTCAGAATTTGCTGTGGATATAGAAGAATTTCAGAATCTAATTTCTCATAAAAATCGTAATCAAATATGAAGCAATATTCAAAACCAACAATAGTTAAAGTTGGCAATCCACTTTACGCCAAGCATGGCAGCTCAAATCAATCTTATCCTTTTATTAGGAATAATATTGATGGCGTTACAATTTCAGAACTTGTCAAAAAATTTGGCTCACCGCTATTTGTTTTTTCTAAAGAAACTTTACAAAAAAAATTTCGTGAAGCAAAAAAAGCAATTGGCGAAATCTATCCAAATTTCCAATTTGGTTGGAGTTACAAAACAAATTATTTAAATGCAATTTGTCAGGTTTTTCATGATGAAGGGGCAATTGCTGAAGTGGTGAGCGACTTTGAATATGAAAAAGCGCGCGCTCTTGGCATCAAAGGACATAATATAATTTTTAATGGCCCTTATAAATCAAAGAAAATTTTAGAATTAGCAATTAAAGAAAATGCCCAAATTCACATCGATAATTTTGATGAAATGATGGATATTGAAGAAATTGCTAAATCCTTGAATAAACAAGTTAAAGTTGGAATTAGAATTAATTTTAATGCTGGTATTTATCCAAGCTGGTCACGTTTTGGCTTTAATCTTGAAAGCGGTCAAGCAAAGGCGGCAATAGATTTTATTATTCGCAGTTCTAATCTTAAAATTTCTGGAATTCATTCTCATATCGGAACTTTTGTAACTGATGCTAATGCTTACAAAAGGGCTTTAGAAAAAACGATTTCTTTCATGCATGAAGTTGAAAAATTATCAGGATATGATTTGGAATTCATTGATATTGGTGGTGGTTTTGCGTCTAAAAACCATTTAAAAACAAGCTATCAAGCTCCTGAAATCAATGTTCCTACAATAAACGATTATGCCAAAGCAATTGCTAAACCATTGCAATCTTTATTAAAACGCAGAAATCCACCAAAGTTGATTTTGGAACTTGGCCGACATTTAGTTGACGAAGCAGGTTTTTTAATCACTTCCATTGTTGCTGATAAATTTCTTGCTGATAGCAGAAGATCTTATGTTTTAGATGCTGGTGTTAATCTGCTTTACACTTCAAGTTGGTATAAATTTAAAATAGAACTTGAACGTGAAGTTGAAGGAATTGCTGAGCCAACAATTCTTTTTGGACCACTTTGCATGAATATTGATGTGGTTGATGAGGCAATTTTATTACCACGTTTGCAACGTTTTGAACGCCTTATTATTTCTCCAGTTGGCGCTTATAATATAACGCAATCAATGCAATTCATTCAATATCGTCCAGCGGTTGTAATGATTGACGAAAAATCACAAGTAAAAATTATTCGTAAGGCTGAAAATTTAGATTATGTAAATGAATTAGAACAATAAAATGCAAATAACTACATTTCTAAAACCACTTTCTTCACTTTATTTCATTGAGCTGCCGCCTTATTTTAGGATATTTTTTGCTCTAGCAATTTTAGTTCAACCAAATGTTGGAATTGCTGGTTTAATTGGATTATTATTCGCCGCTTTTTATCTAAAATTTCTACATATTTCCTATGAGGCAAAAATTTCCAGCTGCTCTTTACTTAACGCAATGCTGGTCTCTTTGTTAATTGGAAGTCTTTTTGCCCTTAATCTAAAAACATTATTTCTAATTGCGATTTTTGTTTTTCTAACTTTAGTTGTTACCGCTGCAACCGAATTTATTTTTGCACAATTTTATTTATCTGCTCTTTCTTTGCCCTTTTGTATTGTGGCTTTGATGATCTTCATTTTACTACCAGATTTTTATCAATTCTTACCAATAGCGCCATTATGGACAATTGATCTTACACAATTCATGCCAAATTTTATAGTGATGTTTTTTCATGCATTAAGTTCAATTTTATGTATTACAAATCCAAGCATAGGAATCCTGATATGGATCATAATACTATTATTTTCGCCATTAACTGCATTATTTTTAGTGATCGGCTGGGCAATAGGAATTGGCGCCGAGTCATTCATTCATAATGTTAATCAAAATCTATTTTTATATGGCACAGATTTCAATTACGCTTTGGTATTTACTGCAATTGCTGGATTTTTTCTAACACCATCAAGATCATCTCTTTTATTAGCAAGTTTTTTTACCATCATAACTTCTCTTGTTGCTGTAGTAAGTAACAAAATTTTAAATCCCTATAATTTACCAGCTCTATCAATCCCATTTTGTTTAGTAACTTCAGCAGCAATTCTTACACTTCGATATTTTTGTCCTTCGTTACTAAATACTAAATTTTTCGTCTCTCCAGAAAAAAATATTGAAACTTCCTATTCATCATGGAACCGTCACCGCTTTCCTGAAATTGGAGTTTTTTTACCATTTTCTGGAAAGTGGCAAGTACAACAAGCATTTAATGGTGATATAACTCACCGCGGTTCTTTAAAATACGCTTTAGATTTTGTTGCTCTTAATGAAGAAGGCAAAATTTTTGCAAATTCTGGATTGGAATTAACAGATCATTTTTCTTTTTCTAAAGAAATTTTATCCCCAGTTGAAGGCTTTGTTACATAATGCGTTATAAGCCATGAAGATAATATTATCGGTCGTGTTACCAATAATCAAAATTGGGGAAATTATATTATCATAAAAACTATTTATGGACTTTATGTTGTTTTAGCTCATTTAAAAAAAGATTCTGCAACAGTGTCTGTTGGAAGTTATGTTAAAGTTGGACAAAAGCTTGCTGAAGTTGGAAATAGCGGATATTCACAAGAGCCTCATATTCACATGCAAGTTCAATACGCTTCTGAAATAGGCTCTGTTACTGCACCTTTTCATCTTATTAATTATATTTCTAACAATAAATTACATTTTCATAACACTCCCCTAATAAATGAAATTGTAGAAAGCACCAATGTAAATCAGGCAATCAACCAAGCTCTGAACTTCAAAATTGGTGAAGAAATGTTATTTAAAATGAATAATGAAATTACAGTTAAAATAATCTGCCAACTTGACGAGATTGATGGTAGATTTTATTTAAGCGATGGAATTTCTAAGGTCTATTATGGCAAAATTGGTAATCAATTTTATTTCTACGATTGGCAAGGAAAGACAGGATCACCGCTTTATGATTTAATAATTAGCGCACCAAAAATTCCTCTTACTTACGGCGCAAAATTAGAATATGAAGATGATTTATCATTTATTGCCTCGAAGAATAGCTTGCAATATTTTAGCCATTTTTTAAAAGAAATTTTTGGGTTTAAAGCCAAAAAGAATCTATTTGGAAAATATATCACAGATAAACAAGGCTTTACAATTGAAGGTGTCTGCAACCTAAAATCTCAAGAAATAAAAACATTTATTAAATTGGATCCAATGCTTGCAATATCTGAATTCATGGTTGGTGAGCGAAGATATAATAGGGTTTCGTAATTGGTCTATTTTTTAAAAAGCTGGACTTTCAAAAGATACTTAGCTAGAGTGCCTCTACAGCTGTTATTAGATGTTTAATTTTTCTCTCGTAAATTTTCACTTTGGTTCTATAAATTTTAGATGAACCCTTTTGCATAGAGTTACATAAGCCCTAAAAATCATGATGTCTTGATAAGATAGCTGCCCTTAAATAATTATAAAAAACATGCCTACAAATTTAGTTAAGTTCAGAGACTTAGGTCTTTCTGACGTAATGCTTGAAGCACTTCGCAAAAAAGGTTTTGAAGAACCTTCTCCAATTCAAGCAAAAGCAATTCCTTTCTTGTTAGAAAATAAAAAAGATTTAATCGGTAAAGCACAAACCGGAACTGGAAAAACTGCTGCTTTCGGTATTCCATTGATTGAAAATTTAATACCTGACTGCGGCCACGTGCAAGCAATTATCTTAGCACCAACACGAGAGCTTGCAATTCAAGTTGCTGAAGAACTTTCTTCTTTTGCGGAAACACAAAAAACCAGAATCGTTGCCATTTATGGTGGACAACCAATTGATCGCCAAATTGCAAGATTAAGAAGAGGTGTTGATATTGTAGTTGGAACTCCAGGAAGAGTTATGGATCACATGAATCGTGGCACTTTAGACATTTCAAAAGTTTCTTACATAATTCTAGATGAAGCTGATGAAATGCTAAATATGGGCTTTGTTGAAGATATTGAAACTATTTTACAATCTGCTCCAAAGAAGAGAAGAACCGTTTTATTCTCAGCTACAATGCCTCATCACATTGAGCGTTTAGCTAAAAAATACATGAATGATTATGAAATTATTTCAGTAATTTCTGAAAATGCCAAACGTAACAATATTCAGCAAATTTATTTTGAAGTTTCACAATCAGATAAGTTTGAAGCTTTATTTAGAATTATTGACGTTGAAGAAAGTTTCTACGGTCTTGTATTCTGCAGAACCAAACTTGATGCTGATGACATTGCTCACAAACTTACAAACCGTGGTTGCAGAGCGGAAGCCTTACATGGCGATGTTTCACAAGGTCAAAGAGAAAAAATTCTACAAAAATTCCGTGATAAAAAATTAACTGTACTTGTTGCAACTGACGTTGCAGCACGCGGTATTGATATTGATAACTTGACTCACGTAATTAATTATTCACTTCCCCAAGATCCAGAAAGCTATGTTCACAGAATTGGTAGAACTGGAAGAGCTGGAAAAACTGGAACTGCAATTACATTAATTACACCATCAGAATATCGTAAGTTGATTGGTATTCAAAAGATGGCTAATACCACAATTACCAAGCAATCAATTCCTAATGTTAGAGATGTTATTAACAGCAAAAAACAGCGTATTAAAAGCACGCTTGCTGAAATTATTGCTAATGGTGGTTTTGCTGATTTAGAAGAAATTGCTGAGGAAATTTTAGCGAACCCTGATCATTCAGCAAATTTAAATGATCCAAAAGTTGTTTTAGCGGCCTTGTTAAAACTTGCTTTCAAAGATGAGCTTAACGAAAAAAGCTATAGCGAAATTAGCGAAGCAAGAAGAGGAGGAGATCGCAATAATCGTGATCGTGGTGACCGTGGAAACCGCGACTTTAATCGTGATCGTGATTTCAATCGTCGTGACCGTGATGATCGTGATGATTACAGACCGGGTGGCAATAACAGAAAAGGTTATGTTGACCGCAAAGGAACTGCGCGTTTATTCATTGCAAAAGGCAAGAATGATGGTATGGATCCAAGAAAATTAGTTGATTTTATTCAAAGAGAAAGTGGCGTTGATCAAAGAAGAATTGATGATGTGAAAATCCTTGATAGCTTTTCTTTCTTCGCTGCTCCTTTTGAAGATGCAGAAAGAATTTTAGGTTCGTTCCAAAAATCTGGCAGTGGCAGATCTTTAGTTTCAAGAGCTAAGGAGAAGAGGTAGTTTTTGTAATCCTGATCCTAAAGGCAGGAACTGGCTTGTAGCCACTACTGTCCGGTTAAGAGCTGAACAGACTGTAAGCTCCATCAAACTCATGGTTTGTATTTTTGTAATTTTGTTTGACGAAGTCGCTTAAATTCTTGGTTCTCTCAAATAATGAGATACTAAAAATTTGTGATA
>JAGWYT010000042.1 GCA_018969185.1 Rickettsiales bacterium
TTTCGGTGACTTTGAAAAATGTGCATACGCTCGCTTCGTTTCACTTCGCTCACTTCTCCTGACGCTCGCCGCTAAGGCAGCGGTTAAAGCACAAGCACTTTGCAAGTGCTTTGTTTTTAACCGTTATTAATAAAAAAGGAGAAAGTTATGAAACTTATTACTGAAAAACTTTTAACAATGTTACCACCTCTTTATGCTAATGAGGAAAAAGATCAAAAAGATGTTAAAGTGATTGCAAAATTTTTTAATCCAAGTGGAGCGCAAACTTGGTATGCAACTGAGTTTGATCCAATTGAAAAACTATTTTTTGGCTTCGTAAATTTAGGTTGGGATGATATAGCAGAATTAGGCTATTTTAGACTTGATGAACTAGAAGAAATCAAAGGGTGTTTTGGTCTAGGCATAGAACGAGATTTACATTGGAATCCTGAGACTTCTTTAGCGGATGTAATGAATTTTAAAGTAAGATAGGGGAGGGTTTTATGGGAAGATATTATTTTGGTGATATTGAAGGTAAATTTGCCTTTGCTATTCAATCTAGTGATGCAGCTGATAGATTTGGAGTTTCTGGAGAACCACCAGCAATTTTACGTTATTATTTTGATTCTGATAATCTTTATGATGTTGAGGAAGAGTTAAAAAATATCCTCAAGAATTTTGGTGATAGATTTTTTGATATTAGAAAAGCTTATCACGGATTTTTAAGTTATGAGGAAAAAGAAGAGCTTAAAATAGGAGATAGTGAACTAAGTGAGTTTTATGATTTTAAATTAGGTTTAAAAATTAGACGTTGTATCAAGTTGACAGGTCGTTGTGAATTTGAAGCAGAAATTTGATAACTTAAAAACACCACCACGCAAATTTTTATAAAAAATTAACAAAAAAAGTTTGCTAAAATTTTATTTAGTTTTTTTAAAACTTAGATCAAAGCTTTAATTAGAATTTAGCCAATTTTTATTCCTTTCTGAAAAATTCTTTAGATTAGTTTCTTTAAAAAAAGAAATCTAACCAAAGAAAATTCTACTATAGTTTTAGACTGTCCAATTGAGTTAAAATGTTTTTCAATATACAGTCTTAATTTTACAGCGAAGCTGATTAAAATTCTGCACACCCAACGCACCTTGTAGGTGCTGGCTTGTTAACTCAGTTGGAGATAGTAGGTTGTAGGGTCGGACTTGGTATGACAGTAAAAATAAAAAATTTAATAATCTTTAAAAAAAGGTCGGACAGTTTGTCCGACCATTGAAATTATTATCTCCATCGGTCGGACACTGTCGGATGATTTTAGTGATAACTTGAAGATTTTTGGTAAGAATTAACACTTTTAAGCTGTTTCCATTTTGGAAACAGTTGCTCAATTTTTGATCTAAAGGGATCTAATTTTGATAAGAAGTAAGGCTATGGAAGTTGAAATCATTGTGTGTTGTTTATAGATATTCCTCAACATCAAGTACATTATCATTACCAAACCAAGTTTTAATGTTTGTTAATGCTGTAGTGTCAAGTTCAGATAAACACAAAACAATTAAGTTGTTCATTGCTCTTGAACACTCAACATAAAACAAGTTTCTTGTTCTTAATTTTCTCTCGGGCTTTTCCTCTGTGTTATTGAAGAAATTCTTGAAGTTATATTCTTGAACCCACTCTGTGTCGTCAATAACTGTTAGAACATTTTCAAATTCGTCACCCTTTGTGCCGTGTTTAGTTGAAAAAACTGTATTGTTTTGGACGTGTTTCCAAAAAGTTAAAAGTTCTGAGTAGGACAAATCCATCAAAGCGTTAAATAGTGTTTTATCTTTTTTTTGTCTTTCTTTTTCTTCGTCACCCAGTTTCTCTGGGTCAATAGATAGTCTTTCAATAAATTCAATAATCTTTCGATTCGAAATGAGACCATTCTTGGAAGCAAATTCATAAACGTCTTTTATTTTCCAATCTTTTCTATTTGTAGATAGTGTTTCAAGCAACTCAGCAACTTGTTTTTTATGGCTGTGCTTAAATTCATCATTGAAAATAGAGCCATTTTTTTTAATAAATCTGATTACTTCATTTTGATTTCCATTATTCCAAGAACCAATCAAATGCTCTAATCCAGTTTTTCTTTCTTGAGAAGTTTTTTTGTCAATAGAACCAACAAAAAAAGTAATTAAATGATGTGTTCTATCAAGCAATCTTTCTTTTGTGCTTTGACCAAACCGTGTTGAAAAAATAGAATATAGACTGCCAAAACCTGCTCTTTGAGCAACTCTACTATTGGCAAGAACTAAAATCTTTGCATTTGCACTACCTTCAAATATCCAACCTAATTCAGACAATTTTTTTACCACACTGTCGTAGAATTGATTCTTTATAACAGCAATTTCAGTATTAAATTCTCTTATTTTGGATTTAGGCTTTTCTGGGTGATTTTTCCAATAGACAAATTTTACACTTCCTGTAAATTCTTTTTGTGGTTTTTGTTGAATGTTTTTTCTGAAATTGTTTAATAAACCTACGACAGATTGAGAAGAACGATAGTTTTCTTCCTTCTTTACTAATTCTATTTGGCCACCATTTGAAGTATAGTGTTTTTCTAGGTCTCCAATGCCGTAATCATAAATTTTTTGGTGTGAATCTCCATAGAAGCCAATTACACACTTTTCATTTTTTCGTTTCAAAAGACAATTAATTAAACAGAAGATGGTTTCTTTTGCTGTATCTTGATATTCATCAACGAAAATGTAAGGATATTTTGTAGAAACAATATCCGTCAAAAGGGGATAATTTTCATACATCATTTTTGCAATCTCAATTACATCATCGTGTTGAATTATTCCTTTTTCAAAATCATTAAAAGATGTATCGTTGTATTCAACCTTATCGACTAATTCAATTCTTTCTGCTAAGTTTTCTATGTATCTTGAATCTTCTTTTCCCTTTGCTTTATCCTTTTCAAAATTTATTTGATTTAGTTTACAGAGTTCTATTTTTAGTTGCTTTTGATACTGTTTTATTGAACTCCATAAAAATTCATGAATTGTTGATACAATAACTAATTCGTTGTGTTCAATTCTATCAATAATTTCGTTTTTTGCTACGTTAGTGTAAGTTATGCAGACAATTTTCTGATTTCCTTTTAATAATTCATTACCCTGATTTTGAATGAGATAATTTAAAGTTTGTATAAGTGTAAATGTTTTTCCTGAGCCTGCTCCTGCTTCTAATACAAAGCTTTTTCCTTCTTCAATAAGTTTTTGGATTTGTTCAAAAGCTGTCATATTAATTCGCAATTTCATTGTTAGCCAACCACACTAAACCTTCTTCAATATACTTTGGAACTTTCCACTCTAATTTTGTTTCGGTTTCGCTAAATGTCATCAAATCAAAAGTAAAATCTGTCTTTTCTCCTGACGCTGGTGCTAAATTATATGGCTGACTTTTGGCAATGTCTTTACCTTTTAGTAGAGAAAAGGAATCTTGAACTGATTTTTCATTTTCTTCAATTTTATATTTTGATGCAAAGAAGTCCCTGTTTCTATTTATGATGGCTTCTTCAAGACTTCTTGCTACGTAAGTTGAAGAATCTTCTTTGCATTGATAAGCTAAACGAATTAAATCAGTATCAAATTTGTCTTTGTCGGGACAAGCTATAAGTTCACTAATTAATTTCTTTTTGGGTAGCCAATTAAGTAATGTTGAATTTGATGTTTCAGCGTTGGTAGTGTCGGTTTGACAAGCTTTACGATTGTTCGCAGGATTTACAGAATCAATGTCGGTAATTACTAAACTTTTAGCATTAATAAATTTCAAAAGTTCTTTAAATTTTGCTGTGTAAGCTCCACCAACTTCAATTATTGAGACATATTCATCGTTCAGATTTTTTGCAGCCTTGTTTATCATTAATGGAAGTAATATTCTTTCAGTTGTTCCTTCAACAAGAATTAGTTTGTCTGCAAAAAATATGTCACACCGATGAAGTGTCATATATTGTTTTAGAAAACGGAATGTTTCTTTATCGTTTTCTTTACGAAATTCATGAAAATCCTTTACTTCAACTTTGTAACGTTTTTCTTTATTGTCATATAATTTTGAGAAATATCTGATTCTTTCAAAACTTCTGTCAACGTCTATTCCCGCTTCCGTTACAATGTGTGACGAATGAGTACTTATTATGACTTGAACCGACAATTTTCCTTTTTCTTTTGTTTCTTTTAAAGTTCGTTTGATTTGGGAAATAAAAACTTGTTGCATTTGTGGGTGTAAGTGTGCTTCAGGTTCTTCAATTAAAATTGTAAGAGTTTCAGATTTATTTAAAGGTGCAGCCTTCTTGAATTTTTCTATGAAACTCACCACTTTTAAAACGAGATAGATTAAGTTGCTGTATCCTAAACCATTAAAATTTTCAGGAAGTTGAACTCCGTCTTGTTTGTAGAAATATTTTATATTGTTTTTAAGAATGTTTTCAGGGTTAAAACCTGCTTGAAGAACAATTTCTGGAATTGTCAAATGGGGTTTAACTCCAAACACTTTAAGCTTTTCAAGTAGCTCTTTAAGAATTTTTTCATATTTTTCATTAAGAACTGAAGAGGTTTCTTTTAGCTGCTTTTCTAAACTCTCAACGTCTTCGTTATTGTCTTTATTTGTTTCTCGGTAATAGTCAGAAAAGCCTACAGCTAATGTTTTGTTTTTATCTGCCTTTGTATCGTCTAGTTTTCTTGATGCTTGAATTGTCTCAAAATATAAAACGGTGAACAGTTTGTATTTGATGTTTTCTTCAATCAAATTATCTCCACCATAGCATTTGATGTCGTAATACGATGTGATGTTTTCATTTAACCATTCAATCAGTTTCTGTGATTTTTCCTTTCGGGCTTCAAATGCACCAAATAGTCTTAAACTGTCTTTCGATTGGTATTGTAATTTTATCGTTGCTATATTTTTTGAATCGTCTAGATCGCTTATGAACTCTGAAAGAGTAATTAAACTGTCTTCAGCTTTATCGTATTCAATTTGGATTTCAAGTTGAATGTTAGGCATTGATGAGATTAATGATGTTTCTAGATTTTCCTTTTTTTTATCGTCAGTTTCTTTAATTGATGCTTCATAAATTGTGAGACAGTCATCAAATTTGTAGTATGTCGTTTGAGAGAAGTCGTGAAAACTAAAATTGTTCTTTTCGCTAAAGAACATATTTATGACTTCAAAAAGAGATGTCTTTCCTGTGTTGTTTTTACCGACAATTAAAGTTAAGTCGTCTTCAATGTTTAGCTTAACTTCTTCTAAAAGTCTAAAATTTTTGATTATAATGTCTTTTATTTTCATTAGTTCAAATTTTTTTATATGTGAAAATGTGATTTGGTATTAATTTTGGGAAAGTTTTACAATTACACATTTATTTTATGGTAATTAAAAGCTTCTAGTTTCTACATTGTATCATATTCATCAAATGTTGTTATGAAGCCAGATTCTGAAAGTCTACTAGTAATATTTTTCTCCGACATTTTGATTTCTAACTTCATTAATTCTTTGTTTGGTGATAATATTCGAAGATTTTTATATTGAGCCAGAGCCAAACAAGCTCTATCTCCAAAAGATAATTTGTAATCCTTAAGTGAAGAAGTAATTATAACTTGATCAGTATTAAATTCTTCTATGTTATGGAAAGTGTCTTTTAGAGACTGTGCTACTTCTTGATAATTTAAGCCTTTACTAACTAGAATTTCGAGTACTTCAAAAAAAGTTATGCTAGAAACAACGGCATTATCAAGATTTTTAGCAATAATTTCATATCCTTCTTTCATCGAAAGAAGAGCTAATATTGCTGATGTATCTAATACAACTTTATCTAGTTTTTTACGAGCAGCCACGTTGTTTGTCTTAATTTCAGAGATAAATCCTTTAGTATAAAATATTTTAAAACTTATCCCGTTGTTATTTTTTTTCGTCCACGATTTAATAATGTCTGATCTGACTAGACCTTCAAAGTAGTTCTCTATTTCTTTCACTACATTTTCTTCACATTCATTTTCTGAGAATTCAAATTTATCTAGTATGTATTTAAGGCTGATAATAATGGGATTCTCATTTGTTATTGGAAATCTCTCCATGAGTAGTTCTGGAAAGTCAGATAGTGATCTTTTTAGTGTTTTCTTGCTATTAGCTATACTCATTAAATTTCCTCCTTACGGCGCATTTCAATCAGCGAATCAACAAGGCTGCCCTCACCTTTGCTTCTCACAAGATTTTGTAGTTTCTTCAGTGAGTGTCTTGGACTGTGAATCGAAATACTGTTATCATCTAACAATCTGATGATTACTTGATCACCTGCTTTTAGTTCCAAATTTTTTCGAATAAGTGCAGGAACAATTAATCTGCCATTTTCTCCGAGAGTTGATATAAATTCTTTCATAAACTAATTCTTTAAGAGAGTCCTGATTTTTGTTTAAATGTCTGAAATTGTTTTTAAATCCACTAAATTTAAAATGAGGATTTAAAACCATTTAACTACCCTAAAAGAATAAAGTCAATTTCTTAATCATTACCCTACCCTAATTTAATATTTTGACATTTTCCTTGTTCTTTAAGAAGTAGTTAATATAACCAGCTTTATATTAACTACTAAGAGTTTAAAATAAATTTCAGAAAAAATGACAAAAAATAATGAAGTTCAAAAAATTGATAATTCTTCTCAGAATTTCTCACTTACAACAATCGAAGAAATTTCTGAAGAAATTGTTTGGTTAGAAAATTTTACATCAAAAGCAACACGAGAAACTTATAAAGCAACTGTAAAAAAATTCTGCTCAATGTTTGAAATCCAAAATATAGATCAGCTCAGATCAGTATCATCAATACATATAATAAAATTTCGTGATGCAATGAAAGAAGCTGGTGAAAAGAATTCAAGCATTAATAGTCGCTTAGCTGGACTTTCTTCTTTATTCAAACATTTAATTGAACGTCAGTTAATAAAAACAAATCCTGTTTATGGCGTGAAGGCGATGAAGAAAGATTATCGCAAAGTAAAAAGTAGATTACTTTCTGATGCTGAAATTGCAGCTATTCTAAAGCAGCCCGATACTACTAAATTAGTGGGTTTAAGGGATAGGGCAATATTATCTATCTTCTTTAATATTGGTACAAGAAGGGGGACTATTGTTGATCTAAAAGGAAAAGATATTTATGAAGAAGGCGGCTACATGGTGTTTGATATGCACCTTAAGGGAGATAAAAGAAATCAAGTTGCAGTGAACTCACACATTCAAGCTAATCTTAAAAAATACCTGGAAGCAATGGGTTATTATAGTCAAGACGGTGAGGGTAATATTAAATTAAAGATTCCTGATGAAATTCCGGTGTTTCCACAAATGTCTAATAATCCAAAATTATGTGATTTTTCTAAGCCAATGAGTGGTGTTGCAGTTTGGAAACTTTGGCAGAAATATGCAAAAATGGCTAACTTAGAGAAAACAAGACCACATTGTGCTAGATCGACTTTTATTACTAAAGCTCTTGCTGCAACAAATGATCTAAATCGTGTTCGCCAAACTGTTGGGCATAATGATGTTAGAACCACAATAAGTTATGATCAGCGTGAAACTGAACATAAAAATTCAGCAAGTTTTGTTGTGAGTTTTGATTAGAACTCCTAACTAAAATCAAAATCTGAATCAGTTAAAACAATTTTTCCAGAAAGCGTCACTTTAAAGGTGTGATTAAAATCTTCAATTACAGTATTATTTCCAGAATTGTAGTAATAAAGAGTTGATTCATTGCTGGAACTTCTGCCGCTAATAATGCTTGAAAAGCCAAGACCAGAAAGATCAATTAAATCTTCTCCCTTAGTGAAATCTTTTATAACATCAGCAGAACTAACAACAGATTGATCTAAACTGGTGAAAGTAAAACTGTCACTTCCAACACCGCCATATAAAGTATCTTTGCCAGCTCCACCAATTAGAATATCATTTCCAGCTTCACCATATAATGTATCATTACCTGTTCCGCCATAAATCACATCATTACCATTTCCTCCGTAAGATATATCGTCACCGCCTTCAAGACTAATCACATCATTACCCTCATAGCCATAAACTGTATTGGCATTATTATCCGCAGTTAAAATATCATCAAAATTTGAACCAAGAATTTTTTCTATATTGAAAAGTGTATCGCCTTCAGCATAGCCACCTCTATTAACATTTGTCAAAAGATTCACATTAACCGCAGCAGTTGATTCAAGATAACGCACCGCATCAGTTCCAGTT
The DNA here is from genome assembly GCA_018969185.1 of Rickettsiales bacterium. Classification (GTDB taxonomy): domain Bacteria; phylum Pseudomonadota; class Alphaproteobacteria; order Rickettsiales; family UBA1997; genus UBA2645. The sequence goes on from JAGWYT010000042.1 coordinate 8,244, forward strand.
CCTCCATCAATCTTATCAGCACCAAGACTTCCGTAAATTGTATCGTTACCGCCAAAGCCGTAAATCTCATCATTTGATGATGTGCCTCTTAAAATTGTGTTATTTGAATCATTACCATTAATCACATTGGAAGTAATGTTAATATTGAAATTTTGACTTGCACTTGCTAAAGAAGTGTCTGTTGCAGTTAGCTTAATTGCTAATGTTTTAACCTCACCAGATGGTGGATTGCCACTAAATGTTCTTGTTGCAGCATCAAAAACCAACCAATCAGGCAATGCTGATCCATCAGCAAGTGTTGCGCTATAAGTTAAAACATCTCCAACATCAACATCAGAAAATGCAGTAGTAGAAATCACTAAAGAAAATGAATTACCAGCTTTGTAAGATTTATCTGTCACTTGCGTACTAAGTATTGGTGCATCATTAACTGAACTAATATTCAAAGTTGCAGTTTTAGTAATTGTAAGACCTTTGCCATCACTTACCGTAAAAGTAAATGAGCCAACTCCATAATAATTCGCCGTTGGCGTGAAAATAATATTACCACTTGTTGCATCAAGAATAACTGCACCTTTCTTCGCACCTTGCACTGAAGAAATTGTTAAAACATCACCATCAACATCCACAGCACCAGCTTGCGCTAAAAGATCCGTAATTGAAATTACATATTGATTATCTTCAAGGGTTGTAGCCGTAACATTATTCGCAGTTGGAGCCTCGTTAACATTATTAACATTAATTGTTAATGTCTTAGTTACAGATAATCCAGCAGCATCCACCGCCTTAACATTCACATTAACAAATTTGGTTGTTTCATAATTCAAACTCTTAGTGCTCTTCAACTTCAATTGATTTCCATTCACAATCTCAAAATTGCTATTTCCTACAATTGAATAAGTAAAACTATCACCAAGATCAACATCAAGAGCCGATAAATTACCAATAACTCCACCTCTCACGTTCTCATTCACTGAAGAATTTGAAAGTGTAATATTAGTTGGTGCTTCATTCACGTTATTCACATTAATTGTGAAATCCTTGTTAAATGATAATCCTCCCGCGTCAGTTGTTGTAACTCTTAATGCTACAGTTGAAGCAGATTCATAATCAAGGCTTACACCAGATTTTAATTTTAATTGATTACCAACAACTTCAAAACGTGAATCATTTACTGTGTAAGTGAAACTATCTCCCAAATCAACATCAGAAGTTGCTAAATTTCCAATCACCACACCAGCAGAATTTTCACTAACTGAAGAATTTGAAAGTGTTATATCAGTTGGCGCATCATTCACATTATTCACCGTAAAAGAAAAATTCTGGCTAACAGATTCGCCATCAGGATCAGTTGCAGTAATTATAACTGCATGATTTCCAACTGTAGAATTATCTGGAGCAATCGATCTTAATTCTCCTGTTGTTGAATTAATTGTAAGCCATGAAGGAAGAGCAGATCCATCAGCAAGTGTTGCACTATATGTTAGCACATCACCATCAGCATCAATAAATGAAGAAGCAATTGTTGCAGCAGAAATTAAGCTTTCTGAACTATTCTGATTTATTGTTTTTGATTCAAGTGGAAAAGCTACAGTTGGTGCGCTGTTATTGTGATTATATTCATCAAGGTTAGAAGAATTTATTCCTGAAATATCAAGAGTTTTACCATCAGAGAATTCAACATTTTCAATTTTATAATCTGTCGAGAGTAAAAAATTTCTAATAATAATTTTATCGTCAGAAGAATTCTTAAAATTAACAATTACGTCATTATCACTAATTGAGAAAAGAATATCTGATTTTGCAATTCCTGCGCCAAATTTTATTGTATCATTTTTAAAACTAGAACCAGAGCCAGTTTCAAAGATCATATCTGTTCCATCACCTATGTTATAAATGTAAGTGTCACTTCCTCCGTAATCACTAATTGAATCATTCCCTTTACCAGTATTAAAGATGTCAGAAAAGCTGCTTCCTCTTACATCATTATCATTACCATCAGTTCCAAAAACATTAATAACTAAGTTATTTGGATCAGAAATATCAATGGTTAGAGATTCATCAACATTACCATTAACATCAGCAAATTTTATTTTTTCTATTCTAAATCCAGAATATCCAAATTGATTAGCAATTCTAATTGAGTCACTTGTAGATATATTACCGTTTGCATCTTTAAACTTAATTGCAAAACCACTATTACTATTAACAAACAAAATTTCGTCAGGAGTAATTCCTTTCAACAATATAACATCATTTCCAGCAGACCCTTCATTAATAGAATCGTTACCGTCACCCTTGTTATAAACATAAGTATTGTTACCGGCATTAATTGCAAAAGGCCCAGAACCCATGGTGAATATATCATCACCCTTGCCGCCTTCAATTATATCATTGCCGTAATCCCCCGATGAATCATCAGAATAAATTATATCATTTCCATCTCCACCATAAATATGGTCATTACCCGCACCCGCATAAATAATATCATCACCAGCATCGCCATATATAACATCATCACCAGAGCTGGTGATAATAGTATCAGCACCAGATCCGCCATAAACAATATCATTACCACTTTCAGAATTTATATAATCATTACCATCTCCGCCATCAATAATATCATTTCCCGCGCCAGAACCAATTTGATCATTACCAGAACCGCCTTTGATAATATCATTTCCTGATGAAGTGTAAATATAGTCATTTCCAACACCAGCATCTACATTATAATCACCATCACCATAAGCATAAATTGTATCATTACCGCCAAATGTTTCAATAACTCCACTATATGCAGAATTTAGCTCTATATAATCATTTCCTTCAGTTCCACCAGCTCCAAGATCTGTGTAAGTATAATTATTTGGATCTGAAATATTTAAGGTTGAAATAACATTACCCTCAGCATCTCTAAATTCTAAATTTTCTACGCGATATACATTATAATAATTAGCGTCAAATTGGTTAATAATTGTTAGCTGATCTGTAGGAATAATATT
>JAGWYT010000067.1 GCA_018969185.1 Rickettsiales bacterium
TATGGGTCAAGTAACCAAGTTCCTGCATTTCCCAAAGCTGAAGATGCATTAACCACTGCTCCATCTGTGTTTAGGAAGTAACCTGAGGTCTCAATTAAGCCTCCATCTCCGCCATTTTCGCCACCTTTTGAAATAAAAGTTCCGTGCGCGTAAGTTTCAGATTCACGTCTGTAAATATTTGACCAGACAACGATCGCTCCACCATTTCCATTCTCAGTCGCTGATGCATCAAGCAAAGCTCCAAGCTCAACGATGACTTTGATGGCTTGTCGGATGGTACTGATTAGATTTTGATAGCTGCCACCCACCAAAATTTCACCCCCACCTGTTGCACCCGTTGTAATTAACTTAGCTGATGAAGTAATTTTTAACTCATCGCCGGTAATTTGAATGTTACCGCCTTTATTTTTTGATGAAGACACATTAATTGTGCCAGAATTAATTACAATGTCGCCATCAAGAAATACTTTTCCACCTTCTTTGGTAATTCCTTTTGCTTCAATGATGCCAGAGTTGTTAACAACTGATTTTTTTATACTGCTTAAAGCTTTTGCTGAAAGAATTACAATACCATCCTCTGCTTTGATGATATTTTTATTTTCAATTAACGAATTTAGCGTGCCAACATCAACTGAATAACTGATTAATCTGTTTCCACTTAGAGTTAATGTTACTTTATCGCCGGAAAGTAACGCCGCTGTACCCGATGGTGTTGCAATACTACCATTGTTTACAATTTGTGGTGCTATAAAAGCAACGGTTCCGCCGGTGAACGCATTTATGCTTCCATTATTTTCAATAGATCCTGCTTGTAAATTTGGATCTCTTTCAAAAATGTATTTATTATTTAAAAAGTCTGAACTTTTTAGATTTAAAGTGCTAGCAATAAAACTTCCAGCATCAAATCTTGCCCCCTGTCCAAAAATAACTCCGCTTGGATTGATTAAAATGACTTGTCCATTAGCTTTTAATGATCCAAAAATATAACTTGGGTCATTGCTGTTTACTCTATTTAGTGCACTTGATGTGGACGATGGTTGATTGAACTGAACTGTTGCATCTTTACCAATATTAAATGATGACCAGTTAGTGATTAATTTGTCGGTTGATTGGTTTATTGTTAACTGATTTGTGCTTTGAGTGATTGTTGCAGCACCACTTTCAATATTAGGATTTGTTGGCAAAGCGTTATTGCTGATGCTCTGAGCCTGTGCATAACTTGCCAAAAAGAGACAAAAAATCCCAACATGAAAAATTTTTTTCATTACAAACTTAATTAGCAAAAGTTAAATATTAATAAGATTGGAACTTTATGCCCCTTAACCCCTATTAAGTTAAAAAATTGATCTTATTATTCAATTTTTTAACAATTTATTATCTCGCGAATCAGTTGTGAATTCAACTAATTAGAGAAAAATTCAACTATAAATTTAATAAAAAATACCAGTATTTTCGGGGTTTTTTTCACATATATGAAAATTTTTTCTTCATTTTCTATTAATTAAAAAAATTTCGTTAAAAATTCTTTTAAAACAATATTTTTGAAATTAATAAAGAAAAATTAAATAATTACTTAATAATTCTAATTCCCTCTTTACTAAAAAAAACTTCTAAAACTTTTTGAGAAATATGCTTAGCATTTAGGCCTGCAACATCATACATTTTCTCTGGTGTATCTTGATCAATAAAAACATCTGGAAGTATCATTGATCTAAATTTTAATCCCTTATCAAAAATTCCATTCTCAG
>JAGWYT010000043.1 GCA_018969185.1 Rickettsiales bacterium
TTATGCTGCGGGAGATATTCAAGATAAAATTTATCGTCAAGCAGTTACAGCGGCTGGAACTGGTTGCATGGCGGCTTTAGAGATCGAAAAATTTTTAGCACATTAATTATGACAAACGCACTTACTCTAACAATTGATAAAAATGGTGTAGCAAATTTAGTTTTTGACTTACCTGACGAGAAAGTAAATAAGCTTTCTGCTGTTGTTATGACTGAGCTTGAGAAAGCGCTTAACGTTATTGATGGCAATAAGGCCATTCGTGTTCTTCTTATCACTTCACTTAAAAAAGATATTTTTATTGCTGGCGCTGATATCAATGAAATCAGGGGTTTGAACAGTAAAGAGGATGCGATAAAAAAGGTTTCTCGTGGTCAAGAAATTATGGATAAAATTGCCGCGTTAAAAATTCCCACAGTTGCGGTGATAAATGGTGCTTGTCTTGGTGGCGGTTTAGAGCTTGCTCTTGCTTGTAAATACCGTGTTGCAATTACTAATAATAAAACTGTTTTAGGTTTACCAGAAGTTAATCTTGGTATCATTCCAGGATTTGGCGGAACACAGAGATTACCTGCTTTGGTGGGTTTGCAAGAATCTTTAAAAATAATTCTTAGTGGCAAAGCAGTTGATACAAAAAAGGCTTTAAAAATTGGTTTGGTTGATGATTTAGCACGTGAAGAATTCTTAGAAGAAAGACTTGGTCTTTTTGTAACTGAAATTTTAACGAAAGGTGAGAAAAATTCTTATTTAGAACAACGTCTTCAAGCAAAGAAAAAACGTTGTATTTTTGAAAATATTTTATTTGGAAAATGTATAATTAGTCATTTTGCAAAAAAAGATTTACTTGAAAAAACCAAAGGACAATATCCAGCTCCCCTTGTTGCTCTTGATGTTATAAAAAGAACCTATGGAAAAAATATAGCTAAGGGTTTGGCAATTGAACTTGAAGAATTTTCTAAACTAGTAATTGGTGATATTTCTAAAAACCTAATTGAAATTTTCTTTATTAGTGAAGAATTGAAAAAAGATTCTGGTGTTGATTCTGATGTTGCGGCACTTGAAGTAAAAAATGCTTCCTTACTTGGAGCCGGTGTAATGGGTGGTGGAATTGCTTGGTTATTTAGTAATTATGACATCAATATTCGTATTAAAGATATCACTGAAACTGCTGTTGCTCTTGGTTATAAGCAGATTGTTAAAATTTATAATCAGCTCAAAAAAATTAGAAAATATAATGATGCACAAGTAAATATTAAACTTGCTAAAGTGACTTCAGGTCTTGATTATACAGCGTTTGATAAGTCTGATCTTGTGGTTGAAGCGGTGGTAGAAAATATGAATATCAAGAAAAAAATTCTTGCTGAAGTTGAAGGGAAGGTTAGTGAAAATGCTGTGATTGCTTCTAATACCTCGTCTCTTTCAATTTCTGAAATGGCAACTTCTTTAAAAAATCCAGAGAGATTTGCTGGTATGCATTTCTTTAATCCTGTAAATCGTATGCCTTTGGTTGAGGTAATTAAAGGTGAGAAGACAAATGATAAAACAGTTGCAACAATTGTAAAACTCTCAAAAAAACTTGGTAAAACTCCAGTTGTAGTAAAGGATGTTCCGGGATTCTTAGTTAATAGAATACTTTTGCCTTACATGAATGAAGCGGCTTATTTATTGCAAGAGGGAGCTGATTTATTAAAAGTTGATCATCTGATAGAAAAATTTGGCATGCCGATGGGTCCTTTTGTTTTGGCCGATGTGGTTGGTATTGATGTTGGCGTAAAAGTTGCGCATAGTCTTCATGAAGGTTATAAAGAGCGTATGAAAGTTGCTGAAATTCTTGATGAAATTTATAATAATCACAAAGAATTACTTGGTAAAAAATCTCTTAAAGGTTTTTATTCTTACTCTAAAGATGAAAAAGTAAAACCAGTGCTAAACCCAGAGATTGCAGAGCTTCTAAGTCAAGTTAGAAAAAATAAATCAATTAATGTTAGCACAATTTCTGATGCAGAAATTATTGATCGTTCAATTTTAACAATGGTAAATGAAGCGGCAAAATGCTTAGAAGAAGGAGTTGTTAAAAATGCGCGTCAACTTGACATGGCAATGATTATGGGAACTGGCTTCCCAGCATTTAGAGGTGGTGTTTTACGATATGCTGATTCTTATGGAATTAAAGAAGTTGTGGTAAGGCTTCGTGAATTTGAGAAAAAATGTGGAATTAGATTTGAAGTTAGTAAATTACTAGTCGAAATGGCTGATAAAAATCAAAAATTTTATTCGTGAAAATTCTTGGCATTGATCCTGGTTTGACAAAAACTGGTCTTGGAATAATTGAAGTTAGAAATAACAGCTTATCTTTTGTCGCTTCAAAAACAATTCATACTTCTGCTTCTGATCCTCTTGTTGTAAGGTTAAGCCATTTACATAAATCTTTAGTTGAATTTGTGCAAATTCACAAACCTGACGAAGCTGCAATTGAAGAAACTTTTATTAATGAAAATCCAACTTCATCATTAAAACTTGGTCATGCCAGAGGAAGCCTGATTTTAAGCGCTGGATTATGTGGATTAAAAGTTGCTGAATATTCTACAACTTCGGTGAAAAAGGCAGTTGTAGGAGTGGGTAGGGCGGATAAAAATCAGATTATGGCGATGATAAAAATTTTACTTCCTAAATCTGATTTCAAAAGTGAAGATGAGGCTGATGCCTTGGCGGTTGCGATTTGTCATAACAACAACAAAAAATCCTTTTAAATCCTAACTTTTGCTTCAAACTGCTTCGTTATTTTTATTTTTTATTCGGTCATGAATTAGTAGATCCACTCATAAAAAATAAAAATGTCTCGCATTTTTTTGCAAAAGCGAATTTAAAAGGATTTTTGTTTCAAGATCTATCTAAACAACAAAATTGGAACGTTGCATTTTCTGAGTATAGCAGTAGTGGTGCTGCCGAAAATTAAAGTATGAAGTTTTGATTCTCCGTAAGAGCCAATTACCAAAAGATCAATGGCATTATTATCGACATATTTTGCGATAGTATTATCAATTAATTTATTGTGCATTGTCTTTTGTGTTACTGAAAATCCAGCTTTTTTTAAACTTTGTTCTGCTTCTTTTAAACTTTCACCAATTTCATCATCCAATTCCCCAACTGTTAACAAGTGGCATTCAAGACCTTTAAATAAAGGACTTTTAATGACGTAATTAATGGCTTTCTGGCTATTAAGGCTGCCATCAAAAGCAATTAAAAAGCTTTTAATATCGTTCTTTGCATAACGATTAACAACTAATAGCGGTTTATGAGTTGTTTGAGCAACGCTTTCAACATTGTGACCAAGCTGTGTTGATTTTGGATTGTGATGTGCACCATATTTACCAATTATGAATAACTCTGCTTTTGGTTCAAGATCCATTACACTGTGAGACAAGGAAGCACGAAGGCTAAGTGTTTTCGGAGTTACACCTTTTTTTTCTAATTCTTCTTTAGCGTGAGCAAGAAGTATCTCACCCATTTTCTTTTCAAGCTTATTATGATCATTATCTATTTTACTTATTTTGCGCATTACATCACTTTTTGTGCCAATGCCAATCTCATTATCTAAGAGAGCTCTTGCTGCAAAGTTGTAGTAAGGAGAAGAAACGTGAAGTAAAGAAATTGGGAGAGATGTTTTTTTGGCAACCCAAGCACTGATATTGCAAATGCTATCGATATCTGTTGATTCACCAATACAAGAAATAACGCTTTTCATAACTAAGCCTCCATTTTGTACCGAAGTTTGCTCTGGTGGGACTTACAGATGGTAAGTAAGAAATAATATTATGCTAGAGTTTTGGTGTTTTTTGCCGTTAACTTTGGGTTTTGTGTCAAAATATGCTCAATAAGTGGTATGGTGGCTTCTTACTGCTATGACGATTGAGCAATTTTATCTATTATCTCATCACAAATTTTTTCAATAATTTTTCTATCAGATCCTTCAAGCATTACGCGAATTAAATTTTCAGTGCCGCTTTTTCTAACCAAGATTCTGCCATCGCCGTTTAATTCAGATTCTTTTTTAGCAATGAAGTCTTGTATTTCCTTATTTTCCAAAGGATTCTTCTTGTTAGAATCAAATTTAACATTTTTCAAAATTTGTGGAGCAAGTTCAAAAATATTTAGAACCTCACTTGCTGGTTTTTTTGTTTCACACAAGATTGATAAAATTTGTAGAGCCGCAATTAAGCCATCTCCTGTGCTTGAATAATCTGATAAAACTAAATGTCCTGATTGTTCACCACCAAAATTACATTTATTATTACGCATTTCTTCTAAGACGTAACGGTCACCAACTTGCGAGCGAATCGTAGAAATTCCAATATAGCGCAAATAATTTTCCAAAGCGAGATTTGACATTTGTGTAATTACAACCGTGTCTCTTTTTAAATTTCCTTCGTTATGTAATTTTTCAGCAATGATGGCAATTATTTTATCACCATCAATGGCTTTGCCTTTTTCATCAACAATTAGCAAGCGGTCAGCATCACCATCAAGAGCAATTCCAATATCAGCTTTTTCTTCTAAAACTTTTTTGCACAAAGCTTCAGGGTGCGTTGAACCGCATTTTTCATTGATATTAAAACCATTTGGATCAACGCCAATTGAGATAACTTCTGCACCAAGTTCCCAGAAAATTTTCGGTGCAATGTTATATGCCGCGCCATTAGCGCAATCGACAACAATTTTTAAATCAGTAAGAGTTTTATCTTTTGGAAAAGAATTTTTAACGAATTCGATATAACGATTGCTGGCATCATCAAGCCTTTTTACACGACCAAGTTTTTCAGAAGAAGCCAGATATTGTGACATATCGCTTTCAATCATTGCTTCAATTTCTTTTTCAATTTGGTCATTTAGTTTATTACCATCGCGAGTAAAAATTTTAATGCCATTATCATAATAAGGATTGTGAGATGCGGAAATCATAATACCAATATCAGCGCGAATTGATTTGGTAAGCATTGAAACTGCGGGTGTTGGAACTGGTCCAACCAAGAACACATCCATACCAACAGCAGCAAGACCTGAAGTCAGCGCTGGTTCAATAACATAACCAGAAAGGCGAGTATCTTTGCCAATTACCACACGATGACGATGATTACCATCAGTAAATTTTGCGCCAACTGCCATGCCAATTTTTAAGGCAATTTCTGCCGTCATTGGAAATTTATTAACGGTGCCACGCACTCCATCAGTGCCGAAATATTTACGAGTCATTTATTTTAAAGAGTTTTTTATTGTTTCAATTGCCCCTACAATATCTGATTTTGCTAAGCCACCGCCAGTTACAAAATCAGGCTTTCCACCACCTTTACTATTTATTGCTTTTAGTAAATTATTACCATTTAAATTTTTTGTAAGATCTGACGAAATTGAAATAGTCACATTTGCCATTTCAGCGCTAATGTTAAATAGCGCAATTACAGTATTTTTTTGATAATCAGATTTATTTTTAATGTCATTGGCAATTTCACGAAAAATTTTTCCATCAACATTATCAAAACTGTGATAAATAAAAATTTTATCACCAATATTTTCTGACTTTAAATTAGCGATTTCACTAGTCAGTGCTTGTTTTATAAGGCTTTCAATTTCCTTATCTTTTTTCTTTAAAATTTCTTCAAGAATTTTTTGATCATTTTCTTGTAAGTAAGATTGATCAGTTTTTACATTATTTAATTTAAAAATTTCTTGATCTTTATTTCTAATTTTTTCTTTTAATTCTAAAATTTTATTTGTTTCATTTTGTTTTTGTTCTTCAAGATATTTCTTTGCAGCATTAGCAGCTTTAGCCTCAATTCTTCTGATTCCAGAGGCAATTGATTTTTCAGAAATAATTTTAAATATTTCAATTTCAGAAGTATTTTTTACGTGAGTTCCGCCACAAAGTTCAATAGAATTTCCCATAGACACAACGCGAACTTCCGCATCATATTTTTCACCAAATAATGCTTCAGCACCACTATTTCTTGCTTCTTCCAAATCCATTAATTTTGTATTAACATTACTTAATTTCTTGATTTGTGAATTTACTAATTCTTCAACTTTTTCTATTTCTTGCGCTGTCATTGCGCGGTTAAAATTGAAGTCAAAAGTGAAATAATTAGCATCAACATTTGAACCTTTTTGTGAAATAGAATTTCCTAAAACTTCTTTAAGAGATTTGTGCATCAAGTGTGTTGCAGAGTGATTACATGCTCTTGCTTGACGATTTTCTTGATTAACTTTTGCAATTACTTCATCACCAACTTTTAAATCTGCGTTTGTTTTATTTGTAAAATGAGCAAAAAGACTTCCAGCAAATTTTCTGGTTTCAAATATTTCAATTTCTTCTTTTCCAAAAATAATTTTTCCATCATCACCTTTTTGACCGCCAGAAGTGGCGTAGAATGGCGTTTGGTTAAGAATTATAATTTTTTGATCATTTGATATTTCTAAAATTTCCAGAACTTTTGCTTTAGATTCTAAAGTTTCATAGCCTAAAAATTTTGTCTCACCAAATTTTTCTTTTAGTTTTAAAAATAAACCATCTTCTTTTTCTTCTCCAGAGCCAACCCAGTTTTTTCTTGCTCTCTCACGTTGTTTTTCCATTTCACTTTCAAACTCTTCAAGATCAACAATAAACCCTCTTTCTTCTACAATATTTTGAGTTAAGTCTAATGGAAAACCATAGGTATCATAAAGCTTAAAAGCCACTGTTCCAGGAATTGAGACTAATTTGAATATTTCTTGCGAAGAAGTTGAATGGCCGATTCTTCCTGTAATTCTTTTCATTTCCTCTTCCAAAATCTTCAAACCTTTTTCTAAAGTTTCTCTAAATTTTTCTTCTTCGTTTTTTAAGGTTTCAATTATTACGTCGCGCGCTCTTGATAATTCAGGATAGGCAGTTCCCATTTCTTTTATTAGAGAATCAACCAATTTATACATCATAACTTCTTTAACGCCAAGTTTGTGAAGTTGGCGCATTGCTCGGCGCATAATGCGGCGTAAAACATATCCTCTGCCTTCATTGCTTGGTAAAATTCCATCAGCAATTAAGAAGCATGAAGAGCGCAAGTGATCAGCGATGATTTTAAATTCTGCTTTGACGGGCATAGATTGTTAAAACTATTATATTTTTGGTTTTTAATTCAGATCCTGAAACAAGTTCAGGATGACGAACTCTCTTCTTACGTCATCCTGAACTTGTTTCAGGATCTATAAAATTTAGCTTACTAAATGTATTGCAATTTCCATCACTGGTCTTTTGCCCATTAAATCTTCAAAAACTTTCAGCATTCTTGAACGCAAAGCTTTTTCAAGTTCGGCAACAACCTTACTATCTTTTAATTTTTTCTTCTTTTTCTTATTTATTTTTAAGAAGCTTAAGCCTTTTTTACCTTCAATTCCAAGCTCTTTAGCTTTTTGTTTTAAGAAAATTGAAATATCGTGATGAATAAAATCTTCAGTTTCACGATCAGATTTTAAATCATAAGAACCAACACAAATTACGCGAGGTTTTGACAATAATTCCAAAGAATCATTCGTTGCAAATGAAATTGTTACCATACCGCTATTTTCAAGCTTCCTGCGCTCTCTAATTACATCACCTTTTAAATCAAGAAGTTGTTTTCCATCAATTCCAAAATAGCCAGATTTTACAAAGCCAACAATTTCACATTCGCTTTCAAAATTTTCTTCATTTAATTTTACGGCTAAACCATTTTCAATTTGAATTGCTTTTGGAACACCGCATTCTTTGGCAATTTCAGCATGAGTTTTAGTGTGAATAAATTCACCATGAACTGGAATTGCAACTTTTGGTCTTGCAAGTTCATACATTTCACGTAATTCATTTTGCGAAGGATGACCAGAAACATGGACGAAATGGTCTTTTTCAGTCATCACATCAATTTGCTTTTTTGCTAAAGCGTCAAAAAGTTCAAAGATTTTTTTCTCATTTCCTGGAATTATTTTTGAAGAAAAAATCATCAAATCAGAAGCAGTAAAACGAATTGTAGGATGAGTGTCAGTGGCAATTTTTTTAGTTGCGGCATTAGGCTCACCTTGGCATCCGGTACAAATTACTAAGATTTCATTTTTGTTAAAAAATTTCATTTCACGATCAGAAATAAAATCAAAATCATCCATGAAATAGCCGCTTTTTTTACCAACTTCCAAAATACGATGTAATGAAAAACCAGCTAAAACAACCTTTCGTCCAACTTCCTTAGCAATTTTTGCAATGGTATGAACTCTGGCAATATTTGAAGCAAAAGTTGTAACGCCGACAAGTCCTTTTCTTCCTTCAATTAAAAGTTTTAGTGAATGATAAAGGTCACCTTCTGATCTTGAATGACCATCGCTTAAAGCATTTGTTGAATCACAAATTACCGCCAAAAACTTTCCTTCATCACCATATTTTTTAATTAATTCCTTATCAGAAACATCACCAACAACGGGATTATCATCAAATTTCCAATCACCAGTATGAAGAATATTTCCTTTTGAAGTCTTGATAATCAAGGCTTTCATTTCAGGAACTGAGTGTGTAAGCCCTAAAAATTCAACTTTAAAAGGTCCAACATTAAGTTCTTTTGAATTATCGATGATGTGAACTTCCACGCGCTTATCCATTTTGAATTCAGATAATTTAGCACGTAAAAAATTTGCTGCTAAATTTGAAGTGTAAACTGGAACTTCAAGTTCATTCCATAGATATTGAACCGCGCCAATGTGATCTTCATGAATGTGGGTGATAATAATTCCAAGTAAATCTTTTTTACGATCTTTGATGAAAGATATGTCAGGTGCCAACATATCAACTCCCGGAACGTTTGAGGCAAATCCAACGCCAAGATCAACCATCAACCATTTACCATCAAGATGATAAAGATTAACATTCATGCCAATTTCATTAGCTCCGCCAAGTGGCAGGAACAAAAGGTCTTTACTATGTTTCTTTAAATTTAAGTCCATATTATTGATTTTGTAGATAAGCAAGCAAAAGCCCGCTTAAGGTTAGGTCTGGCTCATGGTGGTCAATGATTTCGTTTAAAGCATCTTTAAAAATTTCAGCTAATCCGCCTGTAATAATTCTAATGGTTTTATGGCCATGTTCTTCTTCAATTCTTTTAATCATACCTTCAACTAAAGAAATATATCCGAAGTAAACCCCTGAATTCATTGCTTCAACAGTGTTTTTGCCAATTACATGATTTTGTTTTTTAACAGAAATTTTTGGTAATTTTGCTGTCATATCATGCAAGGCTTTAAGCGAAAGGTTAATTCCTGGTGCAATTACTCCGCCAAGATATTCGCCTTTTCCTCCAACCACATCAAAAGTGGTTGCAGTGCCAAAATCTATTACAATTAAATTTCCGCCAAATTTTTTATAAGCGGCAATTGAATTAATTAAACGGTCGGCACCAACTTCACCTTTGTTTTTTACTAAAACGTCGATATTTAATTTTAAATCCTCGCCAACAACTAAAACTTCACAATTAGTAAATTTCTTTACTGCTTCAAGAACTTTAGCAGTAAGGCTTGGAACAACAGAAGCAATTATTGCGCCAGTAACTTGTAAACAGTCAATTTTATTAGTTAAAAAAAGTTCAACTAAATCAATGGCATAATCATCAACAGATTTCTGATTATCAGAAACAATGCGCCATTTATTGATTAACACTTCTTCTTTAAAAAGACCGATAACAATGTTGGTGTTACCGATATCGAAAACGAGTATCATTTTATTTTATTTTTCGGTGTCATCCTGAGCGCAGCGAAGGATCTCTTCAATTGCATGAGATCTTTCGCCAAGATTTTCTAAAAGAAAATCTATGGCTCAAGATGACAATGTGTGATTATTATTTTAATTTTTTACAAGAATCAGCAATTCTTTGCATTGAATTTTTTAAGAATTCTTCACTTGCAGCGTAAGAAATTCTAAAGAATCCTTCTAAGCCAAATGCAACTCCCGGAACAACTGCAACTAATGCATCTTCAAGAAGATAAGCAGCAAAATCATTATCATTTTCAATCACTTTACCTGAGGAAGTTTTTTTGCCGAATAATCCTTTGCACGATGGGAAAACGTAAAACGCGCCATTTGGAACATTACATTTAATACCATCAATATTGTTAAGCATTGATACAACTAAGTTGCGACGATCTTCAAAAATTTTAGCGTTAGTTTTTAAATAATCATGAGTTGCGCTTAAAGCTTCAACTGATGCAGCTTGGCTAATGGAGCAAGGGCTTGAAGTGCTTTGTGATTGAATCATCGACATTGCTTTAATTAATTTTTCCGGTCCTGCGCCATATCCAATTCTCCAGCCAGTCATTGAGTAAGATTTAGAAACACCATTAACTATCAAACAACGATCTTTCAATTTTGGTTCAACTTCAGCAATAGTTGCAAATTTCAAACCATCAAAAGTGAGATGTTCGTAAATATCATCAGACATGATATGAACTTGTGGATGCTTTAATAAAACTGCGGCTAAAGATTTTAAATCATCAGCGCTATAACAAGCACCAGTTGGGTTGCTTGGTGAGTTTAAAATTAACCATTTAGTTTTACCCGTAATTTTTGCTTCTAAATCTTTAGGCGAAATTTTGAAATTATTTTCAGCACCAGAATTAACAATAACAGGAGTTCCACCCGAAAGTAAAACCATATCTGGATAAGAAACCCAATAAGGAGCTGGAATAATAACTTCGTCATGAGGGTTTATACTTGCAATTAATGCGTTGTAAATAACTTGCTTTGCACCATTACTAACAGTGATTTCAGAAGTTTTGTAATCAAGAGAATTTTCTCTTTTGAATTTTGCAACAATTGCTTTTTTAAGAGCTGGTGTTCCGTCAACTGCAGTGTATTTTGTATCGCCTTTTTTAATTGCTGCAATTGCTGCCTCTTTAATGTGATCTGGTGTATCAAAATCAGGTTCACCCATTCCAAGTGAGATTATATCTTTGCC
>JAGWYT010000044.1 GCA_018969185.1 Rickettsiales bacterium
GCTTCAAAAGCACAAATGGATGAAGTGTTTTCAATTCTAAGAAGCGGTATTAAAAAGTTAAAAGGCATGTGGAGCAGACGCGCTCAAGAATATGAAACTAAAATCAATTCTGGCGATATAATTCTTTTAGCGGAAGTTTTAAGAGATTTAACTCGTGATATTGAAGATGGCGATAGATCTTACTCAGAGAGAATAATTTATGAAACTGCAGTTAATAGATTAGCTTCAGAATATTCAGTTGTTTATAATTGTGATTTTGAAGATGCTAAAGCTAAAGTTGTTGCAACTGCGAAAGATAAGCTTGGCGTTGAAGGTAAAATTGTTCAGAAAGATGAATTTGATGAATTTGATTATGATGAAGAAGACTCTGAAAGAGATGAAGATGAGGAAGATGAAGATGATGAGGATGATGAAGAAGGTGACGAAGATGATGATATGTATGATGATGAAGATGATGAAGATGAAAAACCAAGAAAGAGAAGAGCTAAAGGTTAACTTAAAAACTAAATTATGGACAACATAGTTCTTGGATTAAAAGACGTTAATAAAAGTTTTCTTCAAGCTAATCAAAAAGTTGAAGTTATTAAAGCAGCAAATTTTGCCATTAAAAAAGGCGAGATTGTTGCTTTAATAGGACCTTCCGGATCAGGAAAAACAACCATTCTTCAAATTGCGGGTTTGCTTGATTCTCCTGACTTTGGAACAATATCAATTAATGGAATTGATGTTTCAAAGGCAAGTGATCAACTCAGAACGGAAACCAGAAAAAATCATATAGGTTTTATTTATCAGGCTCACCATTTATTTGCAGAATTTTCTGCTTTAGAAAATGTTACCCTGCCCTTACTTATTCAAGGAAAGAACAAAGAAGAATCTATTGCTCAAGCAAAAAAAATTTTAAAAGAAGTTGAGTTAGAAGATCGTCTTGATCATAAGCCATCGCAGTTGTCAGGCGGACAACAACAAAGAGTTGCACTTGCCAGAGCTTTAGTTACTAAGCCTTCTTTAATTTTAGCTGATGAGCCTACAGGAAATTTGGATACAGAAATTTCAACAAAAGTTTTTGAGATTTTACAGAATTTAGTGAAGTCTTACAACATCGCTTGTCTTGTGGTTACTCACAACTTAGATCTTGCCAAAAAATCTGACCGAATTCTTGCTATAAAAAATGGTTTGATTGATTCAAACTAATCACATCTATCTAACGAACCGCAGCTCTCTCTTGGTCCTTTCAAACCATAACCAATAGCTTTAGCAACTTTTGGTGGTGGAGCTTTACCATTTTCTGATAATAATTTGATATGCTCATCTAATACTTTATTTAAAAAACTTTCTAAACCAATTTCTTCTTTAAAATTTTCAAGACTTGTTGCTGTTGTTGGTAATATAGGATGAGCATTATAGGCTTGAAATAGATCTTCTTGTTGTGTTTTGCTTGTTAAGTCAAATCCAATAGCATCAGAAATTGTAAAATCCTTATTTAAATTACCAAAAACAGGGTTAAGTGTTATTTCTTTTGATTCTATTTTTTTGCATAGAATTTGAATAGCCTCGTTTGCTTTTTTTGACAATTCTTTTCTTTTTCCTTTATCATTCTCTGTTACGGTTTCATCATTTTTAAATTTATTGTTCCCTTCACTAGAAAATCGTAAAGTAAAACGTTCTCCTGTTTCTTCTACTGTTCCTGATACAATATGACGAATGCCTGCACGACATCTTGGACCATATCCTGAAGTGCAGTGATGTAAGTGGTCAGTTTCTTTTTTTAATTCTAACTCATTAACTAAACAACGAAATTTAACTCCATCAATTTCGCAATCTTCAAAAGCCTTGCTCCATTCAAAATTAGTTTGTTGACTTTCTTCCATCTTTTTTAATCTTTCCATATAAAGAGGCCTAGAAGCATTAATTTTTGAAGCTCTATTTTCATATTCTTTAGCATTTTCATATATTCTTTCCGGCGTATCCTTTATTAAAGAATCTTGTAAAAATGACGTTATTTCTTTTATAGCATATTTAACTAACCAATGTTCATATTTGTCTGGGAAATATTCCTTTTTATCACTTATAAAAAATTTAGTTTGATTTATGGTGTTAACTCTTTCATTAAATTTTTCAATATAGCTAGGTAAGATCAGTTGCGTAGCTGCTGAAGATAAATATTCATCTATTGATGATTCAAAATTTTCTGAAGAGATAGCTTTTTCATTTTTAATCCAATTTTCACTTCCATCAACTATAGCGTCAAACATCGCTTGCTTAGCCTTTTTGGTAAAGAAATCATTTCCATAACAAAAGTTCATAAAATATTTTAATGCGTTATGAACATCCGAATTTAAAGAAGTTGCTATAGGAACTTCTGAAATTCTTTTTCCATATAATTCTTTATCAACCTTATCTTTATCAGGCTTATTTTCATCAACTATACCTTCATATACAAAATCGTGTAATGTTTTTATCAAATGTGGTTGCATATTACCAATGCGTCTAAAAAAAGATAAAGAAGCATAAGGAGTTTTGAGATATTGATTTAATGATTTGATTGGATCAGATGAAGAAGAAGGAAGAAAGTTATTCAATAATTCTTGTTTCTCTCTATAATTTCCAATGTTCTCTAAAAATGGTAGAAAATGCATAGCTCTGCTAAGATTTCTTACAGCATCATCATAATCTTTACCTGTTAGACCTAAGTCAGAACGTGGTATAGAACTATTATAATATCTTATATTTTCTTTCTCTTTTCTAAGTCTAAGAATTTCAGCAGCAGTTGGATGTAATTTTTCTACGAATTTTGAATATGAATCATCGTCAAATTTTTCAATTAAGTTTTCAACTGGGTAAGATGAACTATGTATTTTATTAGCACGTATATCCTTCTTACTTTCAGCATATAGCTTTATTAAGTCTTGAGAAGATTTTACTAACCCTTCTACAACGCGATAACCATTCAGCTGATTTTTTTCTGACGCAATAAAATTATTAGTTTTAGGAGAGTAAATTAAAGCTTTGGTGTCTCTTAGTTCTTGGGGTAAATCTGTAATACATATATCTTTTGAAATTAACGAAGAAAGTGCTCTTCTAAAAGAAGAATTTTCTAAAGGTCTTAGAGATTTCAAAAACTTTGTCATCGAGGAAAAAGTATTTTTATCACTCTCCTTTTAATCAAGGAGAGTGATAAAAAATTACTATTGTCTATTTTGTGTGTTTTGGTTGTAATAGTAAGGGACCATTTCAGAAGGATTTTTTCCAACCCCCATCATCGAATTATTGTTACCGCGGCCAGTGTAAGGAATGTTAATAATATATTCAGATTGTTTAAAATCTTTACACTTTCCTGACCAGTAGAATGAATAGTAAGGTACAACAAGTATTGTACCAAGTGCATCAGCGATGCATCTTCCACCATCACCTTTCTTATTTCTAACTGCAACCCATGATTCAAGCTGAATTTGTGAAGTGCCATATCCTTCTTTTGACACTGTTACAACATAATTTTTTGGTTCAATATTAATAGTTTTTGGAGTTTTACCATAATTAATTCCTTCAATGAAGATATCAGCGCCAGAAGGATTACTGCTAATTGTTACATCAACATTTTTTTCGTTGAACATCATTGCACAAGAAGCTGCGAATTGAATAAGAGATAAAACAAGAAGTGTTTTAAATAATTTCATATTTTCCAAAATTAAATTTAGTGACTAAAACTTTATTTAAATTCGCTTTTGCAAATAATTTTTAGGCAGTTTTCTTTTTTAACGACGCGGTGTATTTAACATACATAAGGAGTTAAAAAAGAAAACTAACGCAAAAATTTGCAGCAAAAGTTAGGATTTAAATTAAATTTTATTTTTTCCAACGATTATGAACCCAAAACCATTGCGCTGGATATTCTCTAATCCAACTCTCAAGTTTCTGATTTATCTTAAGCGTCAGAGCCTTTGCATCTTCATTTATGTCTTTAGTTTTTTGAAATTCAAGAGGTTTTTCAAGATCAATGATAAATTTAAAGCTTTTGTCCATTCTGATTGTGCGTGCTGGAATTACAGGAACATCATATTTTAGAGCAATCTTGGCAATTGAAGTTGTGGTTATTGCCTTATCGTGAAAGAATTTTATTGGTTCTCCTTCGCTGATCTTTTGATCTGCCAAGATAATAATAAAGCCACCATTCTTTATTACGTCAATGATCATACGGTTTCCACCAGCACTTTTACTAATCATTTTTTGGTTACGAATGCCTGCCGTCATTTTTTCAACGTAAGGATTATTTAAAGGACGATAAACTGTGTAAGGAGTAAGACCAAACTTAATTAATACTTTTGGACCAACTTCCCAATTACCAATATGAGCAGAAAATATTATTCCACCTTTTTTGCTATTTTTTAAAGATTCAATATTTTTCACAGTTTCTTCGGAAAGTATGGCAATATCTTCTATTTTACTTGCATCATGATGCGCTATGTGAGGATATTCAGCAACAATACGACCAAGGTTGTCCCACATATCATTTAGAACTTCGTTTTTCTTATCTTCGGTTAGCTCTGGTAAAGCATTAGTAATGTTTCTATAAGCCAATTTATGAACTGAAAGTTTTGGACCAATAAAAGTTGCAATTTTAGCAGCAATATTTGCTGATGATTTAACATTTAAAGTATAAAAAAACCATAGACCAAGCTTTACTATTACTGCTTCAATTAAGTAACGAATTTGTTTTATACAATTTTTTATGTTCATTTTGTTATCAATTACTCTATTATTTTTTAGTTTTTACGCTGGTTGAGCTGCGCCGCACTGAGCTTGACGAAGTGTCGAAACCAAGTTAAAACTAAAAAATTTTTCATCCTTGGTTTCGACACTTCGTCAAGCTCAGTGCGGCGCAGCTCAACCAGCGGACTAAAAACGTATTAATCTTTTTAACTCACCTTCAATAATTTTCTTATCAAGAAATTCTAATTCAACTTCTAAATAATCAATTTTTTCTTGGAAGATCTTAGGAAATTTTATCCAATCTTTTTTAGTTGTAATTAATTTACTATTAGCTTTTTTTGCAATCTCACAAAGATTTTCAAGTTCATGAGGTTGATAATTATGATGATCTGGGAAAGAACCAGTGTCAATTACATTTAAACCTTGATCTCTAAGAAACGAAAAGAATTTTTCTGGATAACCAAGTCCGCAAAATGCAATTAGTTTGTGAGAGCGAAATTTATCAAGATTAGTTGCAACAAGATTAGCATGAATAATTTTCTTACCAAAAAGTTTTTTTATTAATCCTTCTTTAGTTTTTCCAATTACAACCATTAAATCAGATTCAGCAAGACCAGATTTTATGCTCTGTCTAAGCGGTCCTGCGGGAATTAAAAATTCATTTCCAAAAGCAATCTGTCCATCAACCACTGTAATTGTTAAATCCTTATGTAAAGTTTTATTTTGCATTCCATCATCAAGAACTATCGCTTTTATTTTATTGGTTTTATCAATTTGCTTAGCACCAAATTGACGATTTTTAGCAACAAAAGTTGGTGCCATTTCATTTAACAATAATGCTTCATCACCCACTTCTTTTGCTTGATAATGGCCTTCTCTTAATGAAAGAAAATCATATCCCTTTCCCTTATATCCTCTGCTTAAATAGGCAAATTGAAATTCCTTATCATCTTTAAAAATTTCATAAAGAATTTTTCCTATTGCAATTGCGGTTGGCGTTTTTCCTGAACCTCCAGCAATTAAATTTCCAACGCAAATTACTGGTTTAGTGATTTTTATGGTTTTTTTGGAAGATTTATCAAGAGCAGCCAAAGCACGATAAATAAAACTTAAAGGCAGTAAAGAAACAGAAATGATATTTTTTCTAAGCCAAAATTTTGGCGTTTTAAATGACATAAATTAATAAAATAAAAACACGTCATCCTGAGCTCTACAGTCACTTTTAGTGAGTGTAAGCGAAGGATCTCAGGAAGTTGAAAGAGATCCTTCGCTAAGAATTTCTAAAAGAAATTCTATAGCTCAGGATGACAAGAGAGAAACTCAAGAGGATAATAGCTCCAATTGCACTATTTCTTTTTTCTTATGAGATCCTTTGCTGCACTCAGGATGATGATTAATGACATATGAAGAAAACTCACCGTCAGAAAGTTCAGTGACAATTTCTTCTTTCATTTTAACTTGTGAAACAGAAGAAATTATTTTGCCTTCTTTATCTTTTGTTAAAGCAAATCCACGTTTTAAAATTTCCTTGTAATGATGCGCTTTTAAAAGCTTATCAAGATTTTTTAAATTAACATCTCTCTTTTTCAAATCATTAGCAAGCAGGCTATTTAAAGACTTAAATAAATATTCATTTTGCTGTTTTAGAATATTGATTTTTGAGAAAAGATTTTCTTTTGAAATCTGTAAAGTTGAAAGCTTTTGTGATTTACGCAAAAGAAGATTGTTAAAAGATGTGAAAAAGCTTTTCTCAAGAGAAGTTAATTTTTCTTTGATTCGCTTTAATATTATAAGCGGATCAACCAGATATTTCTGTAAATTCTTAATATGTTGTAATTTTTCATTTAAAATTTTTTGTGGTAAAAAATTTAATTTTTCATTCAAAAAATTTAATTGATTTTTTAAGTCATTTAAAATTGGTGTTGCAAGCTCCGCTGCTGCAGTTGGTGTTGGCGCACGTAAATCCGAAACAAAATCAATTAATGAAGTGTCAGTTTCATGTCCAATTGCTGAAATAATTGGAATTTCTGAAGCAAAAACCTCTCTTACTAAAGCCTCATCATTAAAGGGCAATAAATCTTCAAAAGAACCTCCTCCACGCGCAATAATCAACACTTCAGGTCGCTCATCTTTTTTTAACTTATTAAAATATTTTATGGCTTTAATAATTTCAAAGGCAGCTTTTTCACCTTGAACTAATGTGGGATAAAGCTTTATATGTGTTGGACAGCGAGCTTCTATGCGATGTTTTATATCTTGAATAACAGCGCCAGTTTCAGAAGTAATTACACCGATTATTTTTGGGAAAAATGGAATTGGTTTTTTATGAATTTCATCAAATAAACCTTCAGCTATTAATTTTTGTTTTCTTTTTTCAATCATCTCTAAAATTGCTCCAATTCCAGCAATTTCAAGCTTTTCAACGATGATTTGATAATTCGATCTTCCTTCAAAAGTTGTAATTTTCCCTGAGGCAATTATTTGTAGCCCATCACCAATTTCAAAATTTACTAAACTTGCAGCATTTCTAAAACAAACAGCTGAAAGCGTTGAGTTTTCATCTTTTAGAGAAAAATAAAGATGGCCTGAAGAGGCTTTTTTAAAGCCTGTAATCTCGCCTTTAATACGCACATAGCCAAAAGCATCTTCAACAACTCTCTTAACTGAGCGCGAAAATTCTGATACTGTAAATTCTGGTATGTTGAAGTTCATGTTTTTTTGTGTTATGGCTTTTCGCTGGTTCCCGCGAAGTCGAAACCAAGAAAAGCTAAATCTTATCCTTGGTTTGGACTTCGCGGGAACCAGCGGGTAAGATTTAGCTTTTAACCCACCACGTATCAACCGCCAAGGAATATTTTGGCGTTATTTCTGGCATGGCAAAAATATTACGATATAAAATTCTATAGCTGTTATTGTGCCATTGCAAGATGGTATAATAATTCTCAAGCATATGTTTATCAAAGTTTTTACATAAATCAAATAACTCTTTTTTATCCTTACTTTTTGCTATTTTTTCAACTAGTGCGTCAACTTCCTTATCGTTAAGACCAGATAAATTCTGCCCTCCCTTAACATCTTTTTGTGAAGAATGCCAATAAGAAAATAATTCATTTCCCGGAATCAAACCATGTCCAAAAACCGCAACAATTACATCATAATCAAAATTATTAACTCTGGTTTGATATTGATTTTCCTCAACAAAACGAACTTTTGCTTCAATGCCAAGTGTTTTTAAATTCTTTACAAATGGTGCAATAATCATTTGGAAAGATTCTGTATCAATTAGGAATTCAATTTTTAACGGCATGTTATTTTTAGGATCAATCAATTTTCCTTTAACCAGCTTATATCCTGCTTTATCAAGAATATCCTTAGCCTTAATTAAACTTTCACGATTAAAGCCATCACCATTTGATTTTGGCATTGTGAAATCCTTATAACCAAAGTCGGAGTTAGAGAAATAGCTGTTAGTGCGCTTATAGGATTTATAAAAAATATGATCTTTTAACCATTCAAAATCAAAGGCGTAAGTCAGCGCCTTTCGCAATTCAAGATTCTGAAATTTCTCTTTACGTAAATTAAGAACAAAGGTTTGTGCTCCATTTGGCAAGCTGTGTGGAATTTCTTTTTTTATAATTTCGCCATTTTTTATGGCGTCAATATTGTAACTATTAGCCCAATTGCGTGCCACATTTTCTTGACGCATGTCGTATTTCTGAGCTTTGAAAGCCTCAACTAAAACATTATTATCTCGATAATAATCATAAGTTATATTATCAAAATTATAGCGTCCTTTATTAACCGCTAAATCTTTTGCCCAATAATTTTTTACTCTTTCATAAGAAATTGATTTTCCAACTTTAACTTCTTTTATTTTGTAAGGACCAGAGCCAAGAGGCGCTTCAAGAGTTGTTTTACTAAAATCAACTTTTTCAAAATAATGTTTTGGCAAGATTTTCATTCCTGCAACAACTAATGGTAAATCACGATTTTGATTAGTTTTAAAAATGAATTGAACTTCATAATTATTGATTTTTTTTACTTCCTTAACATCACGATAAATTATCTTGTAAGACGGATGCCCATCAGTAATTAATTTGTTAAATGTGAAAACAACATCATCAGAGGTAATTGGCTTATCATCATGCCAGCGGGCATTTTTTCTTAATTTAAAATTGATTGAGAATTTATCTTCAGCAAGCTTTACGCTTTCAGCAATTAAACCATAGTAAGAAGAAATTTCATCGTCCGACGTTTCCATTAAACTATCATAAAGATAAGACAGACCCGAAGCCCCTATTCCCTTTAAAATAAAAGAATTCAAATTGTTAAAAGTTCCATCAACTCCAAATTTAACCGCCCCACCCTTTGGTGCGTTAGGGTTTACGTAATCAAAATGCTTAAAATTCTTACTATATTTTAAATCTCCGAAAATAGAAATTCCATGCCGATATGCGGAAGCAGCGCTTGTTTCATAGCTAATTAAAAAAAATATAAAAAAGCTTCGCAAAAAGAATTTCATTTTGTTAATTTGTCTCGTTTATAGATTATTTTATTAAATCTTATCCGCTGATTGAGCTTGTCGAAATCAAGGATAAGATTTACAAAATATCTCTTGATTTCGACAAGCTCAATCAGCGAGATATTTTGTAAATCATCTTGAACTGCAACAACAACCAAATGCAAATAATTCGTAATTTAAATCAAATAAAAACCTCGCTTCCTCCTCTTTCATTAACAATAGGAAGTTTTGATGGTGTGCATTTGGGTCATGAATCAATAATCAATGAAATAAAAAAAATTGCCAAAGAAAAAAATATTTTATCAGCAATTTTAACCTTTGAGCCGCATCCTGACTCATTTTTTAAGAAAGATAAAGCCAAGGATTTTAGAATTAATAGCCTTTCGCAAAAAATAAAAATTCTAAAGCAACAAAATATAGATTATCTAATTATTCTGCCATTCAACCAAAGCTTTGCAAATATTACCGCCACAGATTTTGTGGAAAAAATTCTTCTAAAATCTCTTAATGTTAAAAACCTTGTTGTTGGTTATGATTTTGTTTTTGGAAAAAATCGTGAAGGTAATTTTGAATTTTTGCAAAAATTTAATCTTGAATTAACAAAGATTTCTGAATTAAAAAATTCTGACAAAACTTGTTCTTCAAGCTTAATTAGAGCACTTTTAAAAGAAGGAAATATTTCTCAAGCAAATCAACTTTTAACAAATAGATTTAGCATTGAAGGAAATGTTGTTGAAGGCAGAAAATTGGCCTCAAATCTTGGTTTTCCTACCGCTAATTTAATGACAAAACCTCACATCATTAAACCAAAATTTGGTGTTTACAAAACGGTTACTTTTATTCCCCATTTAAAAGAAAAATTTAACTCGATCACTAATTTTGGTATAAAGCCAACAGTTCAAAACAGCCAAGTTGCGCTCTTTGAAACCCATATTCCAAATTTTCATCAAGATCTTTACGGCAAAAAAATTATAGTTGAATTTGTTGATTTTATTAGAGATGAAAAAAAGTTTGAATCTCTTGATGCTTTGAAGAAGCAGATTGCGATGGATGTAAGTTTAGTTGGAAAGTGGAGGACAGTTTAAAATCTTATCCGCCGGTTGAGCCTTGTGTTGAGCTTGACGAAACATTGTCAAAACCAAGGATAAGATTTTGTATTTATCTTCTCACTTCGTCAAGCTCAGTGCGACGCAGCTCAACCGGCGAGAAGATAAAAAAAGATTAACTAAAATCAAAATCCGAACCAGTCAAAGCAATTTTACCGGTGAGTGTTAATTTAAATGTGTGATTGTGATCTTCAATTACGGTATTACTTCCAGAGTTATAGTAATAAAGAATTGATTCATTTGCTGAACTTGTTCCACTAATTATACTTGAAAATCCAAGCCCTGAAAGATCAATCAAATCTTGTCCTTTAGTAAAATCAGTAATTGTGTCAGAAGCGCTGCTATTTGAATCACTTAGACTGATGAAGGTGAATGTATCATTACCAGATCCTCCAGTTAGCTTATCAGCACCTAACCCACCAATCAATTGATCATTACCTGTTCCAGCACTAATAGTGTCATTACCATTGCCCCCATTTATCACGTTGTTATCGGCGCTTCCTGTAATTGTATCATTGAAAGATGAGCCTATAATA
>JAGWYT010000068.1 GCA_018969185.1 Rickettsiales bacterium
AGAATTGTGGTATTTATTCTTATCTTACCGAATTTCAGGGTTTAAGGCTCTGTAATATAACCAAGGAATCTGATAATCTGTTTAAACAAATTGTGGAAGAAAATAGAGAAAGTTTTTCTGAAGAAATCTTGGAAGACGCTTATTCTATGGTTAATGAGCAAATAGAAAAGTTAGAATATTTAATAGAAGAAAAAAATGAAGAAATGTTGCAAGAAGGAGTTCATATATAAAAATTCTTCCTAAAAAACCTCACTTCCACCGCCCATTGCTTTGTAAGTTTCAATTAGATTCATCATATATTCTCTTTTAGTTGCAATTCTATTTTGTTTTGCTGAAGCACTCAAAATTTCTGCGTCCATTTTATCTGTGATTTTACCAACTCCTGCCTCATATTTTGCTTTGGAAATTTGTGATAAATTTTCCTGACTTGTTAAAATATTTTCTGCCAATTCAAGGCGATTTTTTGTTGCTTGTCTTTCCGCAATCCTATCTGAAGCCTCTCTAAAAGCGGTTTGAATTGCCTTTTCATAATTGATGATTTCAATTTTCTTTTTGATGTCGGCAATTTTTAAATTAGAAATATTTTTGCCGCCGGTAAAAATTGGTAAATTAATTTGTGGTGTAATGCTCCATGTTTTTGATGAAAGTAAATCGGACAAATCGCGGGCGCCATAACCATAATTTCCAGTTAAAGTAATTGATGGAAAGAATGCAGCGCGTGCAGCGCCAATATTGGCATTAGCACTTCTTAATTTATGTTCTGCTTGTTTTATATCTGGTCTTGATAAAAGAGTTTTTGAAGGCAAAAACGATAAAAGATTTTCATCAATTTCTATTTTGTCAAAAGAGGTATTGAGTGGTAATAGTTTTTCATCAAACACGCCAGTTAAAAGCAGCAAATTATTTTTATCTTGCTTCGCAATTTTTTGATAATTTTCAAAAGTCATTTTAGCATTTTCTAAAGTGGCTTTCGCATTAAGGAAATCAGCCTTCGCAGCAACTCCACTTTCATATTGTTTTTTAATTAAATCAAATTTCTTTTGCTGCGCTTCAATTGCAAGAGTTGCAACGCTTAGAATTTCATTATTAGAAAGCAAAGTGATGTAGCTATTTACCACTTCCGTAATTAAAGAAATTTTTACAACTTCTTTTGCTTCATTAGTTGCTAAAAAATCTTCAAGAGCTGATCTTTTTAAACTTCTTAGGCGACCAAAAAAATCAAGTTCATAAGAGGCAAGATTTAAATTTGCTCTATATTGTGTTCTTGGAGTAAATGAGGCAAATGCGCTTGGCACGCCTTGGCGCGTTGCAAGTGCAGTGCCGTTTATAGTAGGAAACAGATTAGCGCGAACAACGTCATGTGAAGCACGTGCAAGATCAACATTTAGGCTTGCCACTTTCAAATCACGATTATTTTCAAGCGCAAGATTAATTACTTTTTGCAATTCTTCTGACTTAAAAAATTTCTGCCAAGGAATTAATGAGATTGATTCTTTTTCTTCTTTGCTTTCTTCAAATGGTAATGCAACTTCTGGAGTCTTATATTTAGGGTCAAGATTGCATGAGGTGATGGTGAAGGATAAAATTAGGAATAATAAATTTTTTATGTTCATTAATTTTTTATTAGTGGTTAGTTTTAAACTTGCTCGATGTTAT
>JAGWYT010000045.1 GCA_018969185.1 Rickettsiales bacterium
CAGGAATAGAGTCAATCAAAGCATTGCTGCTTGGTGTAGGACAATTATATAAATTAATTCTATTTGGAACACAAGCTCCATATATTCCTCTTTTCTCTGCCTCTTGCCGGTTTCTATGCGCCATAGCATCCATTGCACGCACCATATTATCAGCATTATCATCATCAGAACTTATTACTTCTATGTCATTTAACATCAAATAAACTTGTACATAGCTATACATTCTCTTGCTTGAAATACTTGGCAGTCTGTCCTTAGAAAAATTAAAATTTTTAGTGATTTTTTTGCCTTCATCATTAGTCCACGACATTGTTACTGGACCAAAAAAATCATTATTCTTTTTAATTATGAAAGATTTTGCCCTACTATCTCCGGGAGTAACAGATTGTAAGGTCAACATATTTTGTCCAACCCAATTACATTCTATATTTTTAATTATGCCTGAAGTTGCATTAGTAATATAAATTGCCGGGCTTTCTTTTACTTGCGAGCAGGAGGTTAGTGATAAGAGAGAGCCAAATATTAAAAATAACGCTAATAAAAAACGATTACTCATTTTATAAATTTAGTTAGTAAAGCAGCATTATAGCAAATTTTAGGGAGTTGTCTATTATTATTTGCACTTCTTTCGTTAAGTAGCTTTTCGCGTACTTGAGCTGCGTCGCACTAAGCCTGACGAAGTCTCGAAACCAAGAAAAGCATTACTGTAATCTTGTCCTTGGTTTCGACTTCGCTCAACCAGCGGACAAGATCATTTTTACAATTACTCTTTCTTCGCCCTATTTGACTCACGAATCTTAATCATCTTGGCAAAGCGTGAAAATGCGAAAAGATAGCTATAAATAAAACCATCAAAGCCATAAATAAAATAACGGCGCACAAAATAAGCCTTTAGAAAAGCAAAAGAAGGAACTAAAAGAATCTTTATCATAGATACTGATTTACCCTTAGAAACTGCATCTTCAGCTTGCGCTGAAGAATAAGAATTAATCTTATCAATCCAATGCTCAAAAGATCTAAATGATTGATGATAAATAATTTCTTTTAATTGCCCAATTTTCTGCTCATTTTTTTCCTTTAATTCAACAGAATCATGAACGGTGCTATTTTTAAAACCAGCAAAATCCTTATTATATAAACGCAGTTGGTTGTAGTAATAAGCGCATTTTTTAGGCTTTTTTTCAAAACGAAATCTATTAACAATTTTTATTCTAAAACCATAAAAATTTTCGTAATCTTTGTTAGAAAAAAGTTTTTTGATTTCGTCAGATAATTCGTTAGAAACTTCTTCATCAGCATCAATATTTAAAATCCACTTGTTACGACATTGATTTTCGCCAAAAATTTTCTGCGCACCATAGCCCTGCCACGCATTAAACATCACTTTTGCACCATGTTTCATTGCTGTCTCACAAGTTTTATCAGAGCTTCCTGAATCAATTACCAAAATTTCATCCGCCACCTCTTTTACTGCCTCAATCACAGCACCAATTCTATCCTCTTCGTTTTTTGTAATGATAAATACTGAAAGTTTTTCCAAAGTCATATTAATTTTTGTTGATTTTTGTTGGCAGTGGGTGAATCCTACTTACTTAGTTCAATAATCATTTAAATCTATATATGAAAAATTACCAGAAAATTTCTATTGCTGCTATTGTTTTATGTGCAGTGGCTGTTTTTGCTGTTGTTATAGTAAATAACTACAAAACTAAAACTTCCTTCAAACATAGTGAAGCAAATGCTGCAACTGTTGAAAACTCTAAAACAGAACCGGCTAAACAAGATGCGGTTCTTGCAGCAGTTAATGAAAATGCCGCTAAATCTGAAACTCCTGCAATCAATAATGATTTGTTAAAAGTATCATCTTCAGATATCATTTATGGTGATAAAAACGCACCAGTTGTGATGATTGAATATTCATCACTTTCTTGCCCTCATTGTGCTGCCTTTAACCGCGAAGCTTTTGAAAAAATTAAAAGTGAATATATAGATACTAAAAAAGTGCAATTCATTCATCGTGATTTTCCATTGAACCAACCTGCTCTTGCTGCTGCAATGTTTGCTTCTTGTCAGGCTGAAAAAAATCCAGAAAAATATTACACATTGATTAAAGCTCTTTTCAAAACTCAAGATTCATGGGCATTTGACCAAAAGTTTATGGACAAATTGCAATCAATAGCAAAGCTTGATGGCATGAGTTTTGATAAATTTAACGCTTGTGTTAATGACAAAAAACTTCAGGAAAAAATTCTGAAAGATCGTATGGAAACATCGCAAGGCCTACAAATCCGTTCTACTCCAACTTTCTTTATTAATGGCGAAATGTCAGAGGGTTATGTAGATTACGTTTCAATAAAAAAGATAATTGATATTAAGCTTGCTGAAAGCTCTAAATTCTAAACTTTCATTTAATGAATAATTTAACCATCTCAAATCTGGTCAAAAATTTCGGCTCAAAAAAAGTTTTGGTCGATATTAATCTTGAAGTAAAGAAAGGTGAATCATTGGTTATTCTTGGCGGCTCTGGAAGTGGTAAATCAGTGTTGATAAAAACTATTGCCACATTAATGCAACCAACTTCTGGCAGCATTAAAATTGATAATCAAGAAATTACCAATTTAAATACCAAAGGTCGCGACAAGCTCATGGAAAGATTTGGTTTTCTCTTTCAAGGTGGCGCGCTTTTTGACTCTTTGCCAGTTTGGCAAAATGTTGCTTTTCGTTTACTTCATCAACAAAAACTCTCAAAAAAAGAAGCAAGAAAAATTGCCATTGAGAAGCTTGACGCTGTTGGTCTTGGCGCCAGAGTTGCTGATCTTTATCCTTCTGAGCTTTCTGGTGGTATGCAAAAAAGAGCATCCCTTGCACGCGCAATTGCAGCAAATCCCGAAATCATATTTTTTGATGAACCCACAACAGGGCTTGATCCAATCATGGCTGACGTGATTAATGATTTAATTATTAAGAACTCTAAAGAGCTTGGTGCCACAACAATTACAATCACTCACGACATGCATTCAGCACGAAAAATTGCTGATAAAATTGCCATGCTTTATGAAGGAAAAATTATTTGGTTTGGCGATGTGAAAGATATGGATTCATCAGGAAATCCTTATCTTGACCAGTTCATTAATGGTAGAGCAGAAGGACCAATTAATTTTTTGGCGGCTATTTAGTTTTGTCATGGCTACCCTTAACTGTCATTCTCGGAGATAGTATTTCTTAGGGTCGCATAGCGATTCTTAGAAATACTTCATCCGCAATCTATGTGGACTTACTTGGATTGCGGATGAAAATTTTCTAAGAGCTGAAGCTCTAAGAAAATTTAGCTCCGCAATGACGATAAAAATAATAACATTTATCAGTCATTATGAAAAAACCTTACTCAAAAGCCTTCACACTTCTTGAACTAGCATTTGTCATATTAATTATTGGCATCTTTGTTGCTGGTGTCATGTCTGCCAAAGATTTAGTAAAAAAATCAAAACTTGCTAACGCAAGAGCCTTAACTGAAAGCTCACCAGTTGCTGGCACTTCTGGCTTAAAAATCTGGGTTGAAACCACACTTGATAATGCCATATCACCAAACACAAACTTAGCAGATGGCACTGCTATTACACAGTGGAACGATATTAATCCTCAATCAAAGGTAAAATATAATTTAACTGCTGGAAGCAGCCCTTCTTATAAAGAATTTGGTATTGGCGACTTGCCAAGCCTTACTTTAAGGCCAAGTTCTTATTTAAACATACCAAATTGTAAGATGTTTAATAATAGCAATTATACTGTTTTTATAGTTGATATGCCAACTACCATAACAGGATCTGATGAAGGTGTTGTAACTTTAATGGGTGGAAATCTAAGTGATGGAACAAACAGCTCATCAAACATCACCCTTAATTATTACCACCTTGGCTACAGTAACAAATATAATGCAATAGTATTTACATCAAACCCAAACACATCTTATTCATATGACTTTGTTCAGCTAGTTCCACATATCCACACATTAAGATTTGACAGTAACGAATACTATAATCCTGGTTATGGAGCAACTGATTACTGGGTTGACGGAGGAGTAACTAGAGATGCTCAAAAAACTGGACTTGAAGGAACTATCAATAACTGCTATAGCAGTTATATTGGGAAAAGCGCTGCCTCACAGGGTTACAACGGCTATATATCAGAATTTATTATATTTAACAGGGCCTTATCAGATGATGAAAGACAAGCAATTGAAACCTATTTAAGCAAGAAATATAATATTAAGATTAGTTGAGCAAAGCTTCTCGCTGGTTGAGCTTGTCGAAACCAAGAGAAGCTTTTTGCACATAATCTTATTCTTGGTTTCGACAAGCTCAACCAGCGAATAAGATTATAAGCCTAATCAGACATCAACCAACAAAGAACTGCCTTTTGTGCATGAAGTCTATTTTCAGCTTCATCAAACACTACAGATTGTTTTGAATCAATAACAGCAGAAGTAACTTCCATTTCACGATAAGCAGGCAAGCAATGCGTAAAAATTGCATTTTTCTTTGCCACTTTCATTAAAGAAGAGTTGACTTGATAAGGCATTAGCTCATTGATCTTTTTTTGACGCAAAGCGTCATTTTTAGCCGCTTCATCACCCATTGAAAACCATGTATCGGAAATCAACACATCAGCATTTTTAGCAGCTTTTTTAGCGTCACGCTCAAAGCTAATTTTAGCGCCATTTTTAACTGCTTTTTTTACTTCTAAATCACAGAAATTATATTCTTTAGGAGTTGAAATTACTAATTCGTAACCGAAGGCTTTAGCGGCGTGAATGTAAGAGTTAAGGACATTATTAGCATCACCAAACCATACTAATTTCTTACCTTTGATATTTTCTAGATGCTCTTCAATTGTCAAAATACTTGCTAAAATTTGGCATGGATGAGAAAAATCAGAAAGCGCGTTAATAACAGGCACTGAAGAATTTTCAGCCAAATCAAGAATAGTTTGATGAGAATTTGAACGAATCATCACGCCATCAACAAAACGTGATAAAACTTTTGCCGTGTCAGAAACTGTCTCTCCTTTACCAAGCTGCATATCATTTTTATTCATCACAATCGCATGACCACCAAGCTGATTTATACCAACTTCAAAAGAAACTCTGGTACGAGTTGAACTTTTCTCAAAAATCATCGCTAGATTTTTATGCGCTAAAAGCTTTACTTGAGCATTTAAATTACTCTTAGCTTTTAATTTCTTTGCAACTTCAATAATTTTGCGCAATTCTTTAGCATCAATCTTGTCTAAATCAATAAAGTGCCTAATTTGAGCTTTTTTCTTTGACATATTTTAAAATCTTTAAAAGATTAAGTAGGCGGGCGAATCTAGGTTTCTGCTCAATAATTGTCAAGAAACTATAGTTCTTAATTTAGAGCAGTTATACACTAATTTGTTTATTTATTAAGCTTCTCGCTGGTTGAGCTTGTGACAAACCAAGAGAAGCTTAGTAGTAAAATCTTATTCTTGGTTTCGACAAACTCAACCAGCGAATAAGATTTTTCACCATTAGCATATAATAACCTTATTTAGTTTTTACTTCATTCAAATAATGCAAACTAACAAAATTTTTATCACAAGCGGTGGAACCGGCGGACATATAATTCCAGCGCGTTGTTTGGCCAAAGAATTAGCAACTCAAAGACATCAGGTTATTTTTCTTGGTGATGTAAAATATCGTAATTACATCAAGAAAGATGATGGCTTCAAGCACGCTATTATCAGCTCTTCACAGCTTGAAAAACAACCGGTAAAATTGATAAGAGCTGCTTTAAAAATTGCTTTTGGAATTTTGCAATGTTCATTTTATTTTCTGAAATATCGCCCGAAAACAATAGTTGCTTTCGGCGGCTATTCAACCTTCCCCGCTTTGATTGTTGCAGTAATTACCAAAAGAAAAATTATTCTTCATGAGCAGAATTCACATTTAGGAAAAGTGAATCGTATTTTTGCTAAATACGCTACCAAAATAGCTCTGAGTTTTGAAGAAACTTCTGGAATTAGTGATGAATATAAAAGCAAAACCACATTCACTGGAAACCCAGTGCGTGACGAAATTATTGCTCTTAATCAAACAGCTTATTCATTGCCACAAAGACAAGAAATCACCATCAATAAAGATAATAAAATGGGCTATGACATTTTATTAGCTTCCGATTTTGTAGAAAAAAATGTTTCGGAAAATATAAATTTATTTAATATTCTAATTATTGGTGGCTCTGGAGGCGCTAAAATCTTTAGTGAAATTTTACCTAAAGCATTTTTCAATTTAAATGATGAATTTAAAGGCTATATAAATATAGTTCAGCAATGTCGAGGAGAGCTTGTAAGATCAACTTATGAACAATATAAATCTTTCAATTTGAATTGCGAAATACAGGCATTTTTTGATGATATGCCAGAAAAAATAAAGCAAGCGCATTTAGTAATTGCAAGGGCTGGATCATCTTCACTTTTTGAATTTTGCGCTGCTAAAAAACCAATGGTTTTAATACCTTTTGAAAAAGCTGCTGATAATCATCAAGAAAAAAATGCCCGTCTTTTTGAAAAATATGGTGCGGCAATAGTTGTTACTGAAAAAGAATTTACGATTAATAAAATTAGCGAAATATTACGAAATTTAATTGGTAATTCAGATTCATTGACAAAAATGTCAAATGCTTCTTCGCACTTGGCGCAATTGAATGCAACGAAAAATTTAGTACAAACCACTCTGTCATTCTGAGCGAAGCGAAGAATCTCGTGCGTTTTCTGAGATCCTTCGTCAAGATTTTCTAAAAGAAAATCTATGACGGGAGGATGACAAGAATATTATTAATAATTAACTAATGATACAAAACGAAACAGATATTTCTTTAGCAGAAATTTTAAAAGCAAAAAGGCTTGAGCTTGGCATGGAAATAGCCGATGCTGCGTCTTACTTAAAAATCAGAACGCAAGATATTGAAGCTATTGAAAATGATGATCGCGCCTCTATTACCAAGCATTTATACATCCTTGGCGCAATTCGTTCTTATGCTAAATTATTAAAGATAGATCAAAAAATTCTTGAGGAGAAAATTAAATTTTTTACTGTTGAATCAAATGTTAAAAATAAAAAACATAAATTAATTAATATTGGTGAGAACCTTGATCTTAAACCAACCAGAGATCAGTTTTTTAATTTTTTGTTAATTTCAATTTTACTATTTTTAGTATTATTATCGCTATATAATTTTTTTGAAACCAATAATAACATGATAACTATGGATAATTTGCTTGAAGAGATAAAGAAAATGGATACCTATAGCCAATGAATTTAAAGGTAAGAATTCATGATTTTATAACACATCTGAAATCTTATATATTTCAGCTTCACAAAACTACTTTCAAAATAGTTTCTTTAACACTCTGCGCAATAGTTTTACTATTATTTTGGTTACCATTATTTCTAAATAATGCCGCTCTTAAATTTCAAGTTGAACAAGATGTTAGTAAGGCTCTTGGGGCAAATTTTACAATAAATAGCGATGTTGAAATTTCATTCTTACCATCACTTTCACTCTCAGCAAAAAATGTTCTCCTAAAAAATTATAATAAGAAAAATAAAATTTATAATTTTTATGCTAAATCTGCACAAGTAGAATTATCATGGTTCCACCTGCTTAGTGGTAATAAAGTTGTAAAAAATCTTTCAGTTTCAAATTTTATTTTAGAAAGCCATTATGATTCTGATACAGCAATCCATAAAGATGATTTTACTGATCTTTTAAGCAAAATTTCAACTAGTCAAACAAAACGAAATGAGAAGGAAAAAAGCTCAAGTATTATTTCTCAAATATCACTTGAGAACCTTGATTTATCTCAATCAAATAAAAATAGTATAAACTTTACTCTTAAAAATGGTAAAACAATTTTTTATAATCAAGATCAAGAAAAAACTGAGCTTGAAAATATTGATGCCAATTTAACGCTGAAGGAAAATAAAATTAGAGCTAGTGGTGATTTTATTAATCAACAAATTGTAAATAATTTCAGATTCATTGCTAATTTCAATTCAAGCTCAAGCTGGACTTCTTCTATATTAGAACTGTCTTCTCCAATTTTTAATCTTAATATAAAAGGTAATTTCTCATCAGAAAATAATGGATTATTAGTTAGTGATTTTGATGGAAAAATTGAAGCAGAAATTATAGAGCCAAAAACATTTTATAAAAATTACGTAAGCAATAGTGAATCTATTTATAACAAACTAAAATCTGGAACAAATGTTATAAAAATAAGTGGCCATGTAAAAAATATTGGTGGAGAAGCCACAATTGATGAACTCATTATAAATTCAGCATTACTTAATGGTAAAGGTAATGTTGAGTTAAATTTTGCAGCAGCAACTCCAATTGTCGATATTAATCTTGATTTAGACAATCTTGACCTTGATAACATCTGGTCTTCTGAAATTTCTTCTACTGATGCAACAAAAAAAATAACGCAGCAAAATGTAAATCCAGTAATATTTGACGCTGATAATAATCCACTTGCTAAAGAAATTTCACCAGATGCAGCAGAAGTAAAAGAAAGCCATTTAATAGCAGACAAATCAAGAATTGAGAACAAAATACCAACAACCAATAAAATAAGAAATGTTGATTTAACATCAGAAATCACTGTAAAAAATGTTAAATTTCTTGGTGGAGAAATTAAAGATGTTGATCTTTACATGATCACTTCAAAAGAAGGAGAAATTTTAATTCTGCCATTAATTTTCAAAATTCCGGGAGAAGGCTCATTTCGAGTAATGGGAAGCCTTTATCAAAGTGAAGATAATCCACGAATTATAGGAACCATAGATGTATCAGGGAAAAAATTAAGTGATGTTTTTAAATGGCTTAAAATTGAATCACAAAATCTGAAATTCGACAATCTGCAAGATTACATATTATACTCAAACATATTACTAACTCCAAATAATATTTTTCTAAATAATTTATACCTCAATTTGGGCAATGATAAAAGTGAACTTTTAGGAGAAATAAAAATTGATAGTAGCAGCAAAACCTTACAAATAAGTAATAAATTCAGAATTAGTTCTTTTAACTTGGATGATTATTTTCTTATCTCTGGACAGAATGTCTATCTATCTTCAGGATCACTGTTAAAAAAAATGCTATGGCTTAACGACATAAATTCAAATAGTAAATTAGAATTGGTATTTGATAAGCTGATTTACAAAGGGGAAGAATTTTATAACGAATCAATAAATCTAACATTTGGTCAAGGATATCTTGAAATAAATGGTTTAAAA
Organism: Rickettsiales bacterium; assembly: GCA_018969185.1. GTDB lineage: Bacteria > Pseudomonadota > Alphaproteobacteria > Rickettsiales > UBA1997 > UBA2645. Next base: position 9,320 of record JAGWYT010000045.1, read on the forward strand.
TTGGAATCCGATAACACAAGTTTAACCACTAATCTTAAGGTTGATATTCGAGATAATGATCCACGTTTTGAAATTGAAATTGTTGGTGATAAATTTCATTATAATTCTACAAAAAATATTATATCAGATAACAAAGAAACTATTGCTAATAGTGCTCTTGACCAATTTTTTGCACTACCTTCTCTGGAAAGCTTTAATGGAAAAATATCTATTAATTTAGGTGATTTAATTCTTGATAACGTCGAAATCAAAGATACAAAATTAAGTGGTGATTTAAAAAATGGGAATATCGAAAATGCCGAATTGAGCTTCAATCTCTACGGTGGAAACTTTAATTACAAAGGTTTACTTGGTCTAAAATATAGTAAAGTAATCAATGGAAATTTGTCATTTAATAATGTTGCTTTAGAAAATTTATTACCTGATTTAATTGGTGTAAAAAATATTAGTGGTGTTACTAACATCTCTGCCAGTGTTACCACACTTGCAAGTAAGAAAGAAGAATTTATTACAAATCTTGTCAGCAATATAAAATTTAGTTCTAACTCTCCTGTGGTTGATGGCTATGGCTTGAATGATTTAGTGAAAAAAATGTTTAATCCAAATTTATATTCTAATGATCTTCTTGACCTGGGCGCAATTTTATTTAATCCACAAAGTAAAACTCAGTTTAAAAGCGCTGATGGAAATATAATAATTAGTAAAAATCAGGATAATAAATTCAGAATTAATCTTACTGGATTTGCTTCTAACGGCATATTGTCAGGCAAACTTGACCTTCCACAGGGTGAAATTGATGCTCTTAATAATATAATTTTCTTAACTGGAAATCAAAGAAAGCAAATTCCAATAAATATTGCTACCTCACTAAAAGGAAAATTTGAAAATATTGCACAAGTGACAAATTTTAATCAGGCAGAACAATATCTTGGGCAGAAGATAACAGCACCTCAAAACGTTTCCACACCATTGCCAGAAACAAACGCAAAATCTCCAGATATTGCAAATGATAATTTAGAAATTAGCGATAAACAAAAGGCTATAACTCAAATAAAAGAAGCCATGAATGACCCAGAAGGCTATATGAAAAAACAACAAAAATTGCAAAGAT
>JAGWYT010000046.1 GCA_018969185.1 Rickettsiales bacterium
CATGGTGTTATTTTTAATAGTGATGCTAAAAAATTAATATTGATTACAGCCTTGCGTCAGACTTTAGGAATTCTTAGTAAAGATGAAATTGATCCTCAAGTTAAAACTTCAGAATATGGTTTATTAAAGGCTATAAGTCCAATTGATCCAATTGATTTATTATCACAAGAATTGAAAGTGGGTGGAAGGGATTTCATAATTTCGGATGATAAGAATAATTTTATAAAAAATAAAATTGGTATTTTCATGAAATCTCATGCTTTAGATCATGAATATCAATTAAAATTCTTGTCTAATTTATCTGAAATGATTAGTAAAACTAATGGTGTTAGGACTGTGCCAAATACACGTCATGCTATGATAGCAAATGCTATATATGAAATGAAATCTGCTTTACAAACTCCTAAGACAGAGCTTGAGGCGAAGGAAGCTTTAAGAGTTTTTAGTAATGAAGTAAAATTAGGTTAATTTATGAAATTATTATTTTCTATTTTTCTATTTTTGTTTTCTTTTCAATCATACGGCGATGATTACAAACCTGATGACGCGTCATGCTTAGAATATGAGAAGAAAACATGTGCTGAAATTGATCCAGCGGAATATAAGAATTGTCCATTTGATTATATGGGAAATAATTTCACTCTTGATGATCAACATAGGATAATTGCGGTTAGAGGACCAAGTATTTCTTTTGATAAGAGGGGTGATTTTATGATTAAAAAAGTCAAATCAGTTGGTTGTGCGCATTATAGTGATCAAAGAAGCTATTATTTTAATGATGATCTTGATGATGAAAAATCACACCGCAATTTTACTTGTGAGAAGTTAATGTCTCTTGTTAATAAAATTGACGATAAGTTTGATAATCCAAGGCAGAAATGTATTTTAGCAAATCCTAAGGACAGTGCTTTTGCCAAGCAATGTGATGTTGTTTCAATGACTAATGCAAAAAAGGAATATGGTGATAATTATTCATGCGGACAGGCGCTGGTGATGGCAAATGGAGGATTCGTAATTGAGAAATCTGACGTTGCTGGTTATAAATTTATGATAAGTGAAACGGGATATGAAAATTAGATTCTGAAATATTTTTTACTCTTCTTTCGTGGTTTCGACAGGCTCGACCGACGAAAGAGTAGCTAAAAACTTCTCAATTTCTTGTGCAAGAAAATCTCCATTTGCATCAACATGTCTCACATTTTTAAGTGTGATAATTTTCTTTTTTACACTAAGCGCTTGAAATAATTTTATTCCTTCTTCGTAAGGAACAACATTGTCGCTGACACTATGAATTACAAGGGTTGGAGTTGTGATTCTATCTGCAATTTCAATTGAATCAAACTTATCTCTTAGAATTAAATTTACTGGCACAAACCAGTAAGTTCTTTTTGCAACTGAGGCAATTGAAGAAAAAGGCGAATCAAGAACCATAGCAGCAAATTTATTATTATTTGCAATTTGCATGGCAACCCCTGATCCCAAAGATTCACCAAATAGAATAATATCTTTTCTGCTATATCCATTTTCAAATAAAAATTCTAAAGCAGCATTTGCATCAAATATTAAACCTTCTTCAGATGGTCTTCCCTCGCTGCCTGAATAACCACGATAAGTAATTGCTAAAACGCCAAAACCAGCTTTAGAAAAGCTTGAAAATCTTTCCACCCTTTCACCCAAATTTCCAGCATTACCATGAAAATAAACAATAATTTTTGGATCAAGATCCTGTGGTTTTTTATACCAAGATAAAATTTTAACTCCATCACCCGTAGTCAAAATTTTTTCGCTAAATCCTTCTAAGTTATAATTTTCTATGGGCTGAATTGTTCCCATCGGAACATATTGCAATTTACGTTGGAAAGAGAATAGCAGGGTGAGTAAGAGTAGGTAGGCAATTAGTAATGTTGCCATGAGGATTTTCAGTTTTTGATAAAACATTTGATTTATAATAAAAAAGGCAAAATACCGTTAAATTACGATATTTTGCCTTTATAAGACTTACCTAAAAATTAGTAAATTATTTTTTGATAGTAATTGTAATAGCACGACGATTTTGTGACCATGAATCTTCATCATGACCAAGTGCAACTGGTTTTGATTCACCATAACCAACTGTTTTGATTTTTACTTTAACGCCATTTTTAACTAAATAATCTTTTACGGCGTTAGCTCTTCTATTGCTTAGTTTTTTATTGTAAGCTTTGCTTCCTCTTTCGTCGCAATGAGCTTCAATAACAACTTTCTTAGCATTTTTATCAATTGCGTCAGGTAAAACCTTATCAGTTAAAGTTTCAACTGATTTACTAGTTAATTTTGCGCTATCAGTATCAAAATAAACTACGTAAGGCTTAGTTCCTGATTTTTTGATTTCATCTTCTGAAACTGAGTACATTTTTGGATTTTGTTCTTCAGATTCTTTTTTAATTACTGCTTTTGTTTCTTCTTTTGAATTTGCAACAGATGAATTTTTTTTAACTGCACTACATGAAGCGATAGTTAATACTAGAAATAAATAGATAAATTTTTTATACATGATATAAATAAAATAATTTTATTAAATGTGACTTGCCATTCAAGGGGCAGATAAGATAAGAGAAAATTCTACAAATTGCAATCACAAATAATATATGATTAACTGGTTATTAAATCTTATCCGCTGGTTGAGCTTGTCGAAACCAAGGATAAGATTACTAGCTTCTCTTGATTTCGACACTTCGTCAAGCTCAGTGCGGCGCAAGCTCAATCAGCGAGAAGCTAAAACAATTCATTTCTTAATTTTCACAATTTGCGCCTTTTTCCCTTCTGCCTTTGCTGATGCTGCTTTGTGCAAGAAGGAAGAACAAATATCAATTAAAATGAGTGATGCGTGGCATAAGAATGAAGAGATGCGTTTAGTAAAAGAAGAAAGGCTTTTAACACAATATGCCGAATATATTAGTAAAAATGAAAAAGCTTTGGTTGCTGAAAAATATAGTTGTCCAGATAAGAAAAATTGTGATCCGCTAAAAAATTGTCAGATGGAAAAAGATGTTAAAGATGTGAAGGAAATTGAATATTTAATTAAAACTGATTCTGGCATAATCATAGCTAAATCTAATTGCAGTAAGATTGGTAAATGTATTGGTTATAATGACTTTATTCATGATAGTAAAATTACTGCGGCTGAAGATAGGTTAATTGATATCAAGCATGATAATGCCATGTTTTATCATTATTTCTATTCAGCGAAATCAGAAGGTTATGAACCATTATTTAACATGACAAATTTTCATACTGGTTACGAGCTTTATTTACAAGATATTCCACGTTTTTCTCCTGACGAGAGATTTATGATTGAGGTGCATTCAGTTCCAAAACGTGAAGATTTAACCAAGGATTTTCCAACTGGTTTCAACATTAATATTTATGAAATTAATGAATATGGTGAATATAGAAATATTGAACCTGAAGAATTTGATGCAGAAGATAAAACTAAGGTGATTTCAACATTTTTATCACGTAATCCTTTATGTGGCGAGGCTCCGCATTTTCATTCATGGAAAAATAATTTAGAAATGCGTCTTTTTAATCCACCTTCAGAAGATAATTCAGAAGGAAAGAAGGTGATTTTATTTTATGATAAAAAGCTAAATAAATGGGCCTGTAAAGAGGATGATGATTTTTCTGATAATCAATGTATAGCCTATTTACCTGATTCTCTTGATTATGTTTCTAACATGGCGCCAGAGCAGTTGAATAATTGTAAATAGAAAATGCCTAGTTCTTTTTTATTTTATCTAAGTATTGAATCATCTTTTATACCATTTCTTTTTTTAGTTAAAAGTTTCTGCCATGATTTCTTTTCTTCTTCTTTTAAATCATCAAATGACTGAGCTTTTTTAAGAAATTTTTCCACACTTTGTTGTTCAACTTCATTTGTTGTAATCTTATCTATACTATTTGCTTTATTGCAACTAGCAAAAATATCACTGATCATATCGAGTGATTCCTGATCCAAAATTCTATTATAAAACCCTGCTTTATTTGATTGGTAATGTTCTTCTAATTTTCTTTCATCAACTATACGATGTTCATCAAGCAAATTATTTTCTTTTAAATATTCAAAAAATCTGTTTTCTGTAACTGCTGCAACTTGTCTTTCAAAATAATAATAATTTTCTGGTAACAGACTAAGTGCTTTTAATTTTTTAGTTTTGTCATGAGTTATTTTGGAATTTATTTCTTCTTGTTCTGCTTCATTCAAAGCGGCAATTTTACCAGCAAAATAACCTTCAAGAACATGTGCTAATAGAGCATTTTTTATTTGACCACCAAGAGCAGATTTTTTCTTTAGTTCAAATTCAAAATCAGAAATTTTCTCTTCGCTTATTTTTCCTTCTTTAAAATCTTCCAAACTGGTATTGGTTTTTACCCAAGATTCACAAGAATTCCCAGCATGCCCACCAGGATGTCCAATTAAGATTCCATTTTCAGATTCACGTAACATCATGCCAAGGGAATGATGCATTCCACCATCAAAAACCAAATATTTTCTATATAAATCAGCAATTTCATGGTTAGGAAAATCAGCAATTCTATTTTCTAAACCAAGAATCATTTTATTATATTCGGTGAAAAAAGTTTTTAGGTCATTGGCAGAAGAAGTAAGAACACCAGCGGCAGCGGACAATTCACGAATAGGGTAGGTTGATGTGTAATCAGGGCTGATAATAAAAGGATTTTCTTTGTCTTTTGTTACAAAAGCAGAATTGCCGATTTTATCTTTTTCACTTTCAGGAGTATCGGAAATGAATTTTGTTTTATTCAATCCAAGTTTGGAAATAATGCGGTTTTGCATTTCTTGATGATAACCATACTCTGAAGTGAGATTTACTAATTCTTCAAGTAAGTAATAGCCATTATTTGAATAGCTGAATTTATCTCTTAAGTCAGAATCAATTCTCATTTCAGAAAAATAATCATCTTTACTTTTGGCCTCATATTGTGGTTGTTCAAAATAAACATCATTATTGTTGTTCAGGCCAGTGCTATGATTTAATAAAGTAGCAATTTTTAAATCAGCAGTTTGTGATTTTTCCAATGCAGAAATTAAATCATCAATTTTTTCTGTTCGTTCATGATGCTTTATTTTAGCTTGTTCTAAAGCTTCTTTTACTGTTGCTTCAACACCTTTCTCACCAAAAAATTCATGAGCAGAAGAGGTTATTAAAGCGCCACAAAAAGCTTTAGAGCTGCTCATTATTGGCCATATTTCCTCACTTCTTCCTTCTAAATTTGAGTTTGATAATTCATCTAAAATAAGAGGATTTTTTGGCATGATTTTATCTCCTATAAAGAGCAGTAAAGCTTGCTTTGGCTAAACTATTATGATTTATCATAAATCCTGCCATTGCTGCTGTTGCTGTTTCTGGAATTTCTAATTTTTCAACTCCTAAAGCGTAAATAGTGAAAATATAATGATGATTTGTGCTGCCTTTTGGTGGGCAAGGTCCGCCAAAATTATAAATTCCAAAATCATTTCTTATTTGGTTGATTCCGTCTTTAGCGTTAAAGCTATTAGTTGATGCAAAGCCTAACCCTAAGCTTTGGTAATTTGTGGGAATATTAACGGCAACATAATGCCACCAACCACTTCCTGTTGGTGCGTCAGGATCATAAACTGTAATGGCAAAACTTTTTGTTCCCTCGGGTGCATTGCTCCAATTTAATTCTGGTGAAATATTCTTACCTTTACAACCAAAGCCATTATAAACATATTTATTGGTAATTGTTGAATTTTCTTTAATGTCAGGGCTGCTTAGTTTAAAGCCATCTTCAGCATGAGCTGAAAAAATTACAGAGAAAAATAAAATTAGAAAAAGTGATTTGATTTTCATAAGATTCTGATTTGATAATAAGGCACCAGATACCTTTTCTAGTGATCTGGTTTTTAAATGTAAAATAATAATTCCTATATGTCGCAAAAACGTTGTGCTTGGTCAGGAAATGACAAGTTAATGATAAAATATCATGATGAAGAATGGGGAGTCCCACTTCATGATGATCAAAAATTATTTGAGCTATTGATTTTAGAAGGCGCGCAAGCTGGGCTTTCTTGGAAAACGGTTTTACATAAGCGCGAAAATTATCGCAAAGCTTTTGATAAATTTGATGCTAAGAAAATCTTGCGCTATGACGATAAAGACGTGGCAAGGCTTTTGCAAAATGCAGGAATTATTCGTAATCGTTTAAAAATTGCGGCAACAATTCAAAATGCTAAAGCTTTTCTTGCAGTGCAAAAAGAGTTTGGTTCTTTTGATTCTTATATTTGGCAATTCGTTTCACATAAAACAATTATCAACAAAGTTAAATCTATAAAAGATATTGCAACAAAAACCAAAGAATCTGACCAAATGAGTAAAGATTTATTGAAGCGTGGTTTTAAGTTTGTTGGCTCAACAATTTGCTATGCCTTTATGCAAGCAGCGGGAATGGTTGATGATCATGAAGATGATTGTTTCTGTAAGTAAAATTTTTTTTAATTTAAAATTTAATTTGCTAAGTTTTCAAAAATTTGTTAGAATGGAAAATGGTTTGGAAAATTCTATTTTCTAAATTCATTTAACTAATTTCTATTCTATGAGACAAAACTCACACAGCAGTAAAGTCTAATTAGACATTTTTATGAAAAGTGATAAATTGGAAATTGCAAAATCTAATTACAATTGGGTTAGCTATGGTAATGAATCAAATCCAGTAATAGCTCTGATTGCTCCTTCTAATGCCTTTGCTGACAAGGCTGGACAAAAAATAATTAATGTCAGAATAAATAAGTTAGTTGAGAAGGGATTTTGCGTAAAAGTACCAAAATTTAATGATGGCTCTTTATTAGTTGAACCAGAATTTGAAGGAAGAAAAAAATCTGAGCGTCTTATGGATTCAGTTTCTCCGGCAGTTTCAAAAGAGGTTGGAGCAAGTCAGATTATAGATTGTATTAGCAAAGGTTGGAATATTATGCCTTTTATGGGTGGTGATGGTTTTGAAGAAAAAATTCCATTACTAATTGATTATTATTCAAGAAATCCACAAGAAAAAAATTCGGCAGTAAAATTTTTTGGCATGAGTAATTCTACTTATGCAACTGCGCTTATGAGTCATGGAATTTGCTCTTTTGTTTCAACTCCTTTTACTAATATTTTTTTAAGGTCAGATCCAGCATCAGAGCTTTTTGATGAGAAATTAATTCTTCCAGCAGAGGGTTTAGAAAAAACGTTAAAAGGACAGAGGGTGGAAGATTTTTCAAGAAAAATAATTTGTGATTCTACTAAGAAACTAGACTCTATCAAGACAACATTTCATTATCCACTTAATAGTGGAAATATTTCACAAGAAGTGAGGGGTAATAAATTATTACATATTCCATCAGATCAGATTTGGAGTATTTCGGTGGAAGGATTTATACAAAGACCTGGCAATAAGGAGCTGATAGAATATGCTGGTTTACTTGATAAGTTTTTAGAACAGCATCGTGATAATTTACCGGCATTTATTGAAATTGGTAATTTAGCAACAAGGCTTGATGGTCAGAATGGTTATTCTAATCTTTTACATGATAAAGAAACTGGTTTGATTTCAATTGAGTCCTACAATATTAAGAAACTATTGTCACAGCGTAAGGATCTTAATTCTGAAACTGTGGTGGAAATGTTGAAATGGCAAAATTCTATTTTAGAAAAAATAATCAAGGAAGTATCAGAAGTAGCAAGTAAGCATGGTGTTGCTTTGATACAAAATACCAGAAATGGTCATTGTGCTAATATGGATATTGTTCAAGGTGGGTTAATAAAAGTGAGAACTGTTGGTGATAGAGTTGAAATAGAAAGTGCGGAAAGTCAGCAAAGTAAATTCAAGTCTTTAGAAACTGCTAAATTATTAGCAAGTGGAGCTGGACGACAAAAAGATGATTAGGGTGTGTGCTGAATGTCCACACGCCCTAAACATCCAACTTCTCAATTTTAATTTTACCATCTTCAATGGTGGCAAAAGAGTTTATTGGCATTTCTTTCCACTTATCATTATATTGATTAATTGGTTCTGAAACAATTAAAACTCCATTCATTTTGATGTCATTGTTATAAATTTCACTTATACAATCAGGATCATTTGAATAAAATTGGCTACTGGCCTTACGGTTTGAAGAATAACGAATTGTGTAAATTGCTTTGCCATCACTTATAGCACAAGATAAGTTAAATTCAGGTTTCAACTTATGTTTTTTATAAATTTTATTTAGATCAGTTATTGTTTTTTCAAGTGCGTTTTTTGGATTTTTAGCAAGACCATGTTTTAGAGTTAACATAAAAAAAGTTTCGCTGTCAGTTGTACCTTTAATATTATTGTAAAGATTGTCTGGCAATTCATTGTGAATGGTGCGACGAATTTTATCAAAATTTTCCAAATGACCATTATGTTGAAAAAGCATATTATGATATTTGAAAGGATGCGAATTTGTGCGTTGAACTACGCCACTTGAAGCCGCTCTTATATGAGCCATAAAAATTCTGGCATTTATTTGTGAGCAAATTTCTTGTAAATTTTCGTTAGCCCAAGCTGGTTCAGAATCTTTAAATAAACCGGGTTCAAGTTTTTCATTATACCAACCAATACCAAATCCATCGCCATTTGTGGATAAAATATTACCATCTTTAGTATAGCACATTCTTGAATTTGTGCTTTGTTTAAGAAGCGAGAAAGAAGGTCTGGTAATAATTTCTTCCATGTAAATGGGGTTTCCAATATAAGCAATCCAACGGCACATTTTTAAATTTTTTTAATTGAGAGAAAAGTTGTAATATAGATTCTAATTTAGACTAAAATTATTGTATAAATGCAAGAATTTTAAAAAGTATACCAAAAAACAAATCTATAGTCTGAACTAACGAAATATTTTTGAGATAAAAATTGTAAAAAATGAAAGCTGTATATCCATACAGCTTGAGGCTTTTTGCAATTTTTAGCCAAAAAGATAAAGTTAGTTCGGATTAATAAATACTAAAACTATAAATTTGTTTTTTGGTATAGGTGCTTTTTAAAAAATAAATATGTTCATTGATTGATTCTAAAAGATTAGTTAATGATGAACAGCATGTAAAACATATCATGATTATGAAAAAATATAATATTTATCAAATTGATTCTTTTACGAAAGAAAAATTCAGGGGCAACCCTGCAGGCGTGGTTTCTAATGCTGATGGTTTAACTGAGGAGCAAATGCAAAAAATTGCTCGTGAGTTAAATAATTCTGAAACGGCTTTTATTTTTTCTTCCAATAGTTCTAATTACGATGTGGAAGTTCGGTTCTTTACTCCAACTTGCGAAGTGCCAATTTGCGGCCATGCAACTATTGCGGCGCATTATGTTAGAGCAATTGAATTAAAGTTGGATAATTTTGTAGTCATACAAAAAACTGGCGCTGGTAATTTGCCAGTAGAAATTATTAGAACAAATGATGATTATGAAATTGTCATGACGCAAGGAAAGATAGTGTGTGAGGAGCTTGATGAGGAAGTAAAAACAGAAATTCTTAAAGCATTAAATATCAAAAATTCTGACTATGAAGAAAAATGTCCAATTGAAATTATTTCAACTGGAAATTCAAAAGTGATGATTGCAGTAAAGTCAAAAGAAGCCTTAAATTCATTGAATCCAGACATGATTGCACTCAAAGAATTAAGTAAAAAAATTACTTGTAATGGCTATTATGTTTTTACTTTTGATTCTGGTGATAAAGAAATTTTAGCAAGTGGCAGAATGTTTGCGCCAGCAATTGGCATTAATGAAGACCCTGTTACTGGCAATGCCAATGGCCCGCTTGGTGTTTATTTAATTCGTAATTCTTTAGTTAAACATGATGGAAAATATTTTTCTTTTAAAGCAGAACAAGGCGAAGCAATTGGCAGAAAAGGTATGGTGGAAGTGATGGTTAATATTGAAAATAATATTGTAAAAACTGTAAGAATTAAAGGGCAGGCGGTTCTGGTTTTTAAATCAGCAATTGAGATAAAGTAGAAAAATGCATAATTATTATGAGTAAAGGAAGTAACAAAGAGAAAATTCAAAAATCATTTAGGCATGGTCGTGAAAAGGTGTCAAAGCTCTACGCTAGATACTAATTAAAATTTAGTAAGAATTAGTTTTAGATATGTTGTGTAAAAACAACTACTTGATCTGACAGACAGTGCAATTTCAAGCATTAATTTTTTTAATGATTTTCAATTGAATTTATAACTGAAATTTCATTGTCAAAGTTATTG
>JAGWYT010000069.1 GCA_018969185.1 Rickettsiales bacterium
GCGGTATTACGCTCAACTTTGCCTGCATCTACATTCCAAGTGACTCATTACATCACGAAGTTAATTCCTACATGACAGATAACAAAGAATTATTTATTTCCGAAGTCCATAGAAAATACAAAGTCTCATTTATGGGGCCTTCAACTTTTTCAGCTTATTGTGATGCTTTAATGCTAGGTTTTTCATCCTTAGAGGTAGACCAAAGAGCTAAGAATTTTCAAAAATATGTTGATCAATTTAAGTCATTAATTATCAAAAATTTAGATGAAGTGGTTAAACATAACAATAAAGTTATTGCTGCCACAAACAGTTCATCAGAAATTTTAAAAACTTCAGAAAAATTAAAAACTGAAATGGATAAAGTTGAGCAAGCTCTTAAAGAAATTGATCAGAGGGAAGTAAAATGAACTATGTAATTTATGACTTCGAAACTTCAGGAAGATCATCAACCTGGGACCAGGTCATTGAAGTTGGAGCTGTTTTAGTTAATGATGAATTTCAAGCTTTAGTAGAACCAATAAATCTTAGATGTTCTCTTAAACCAGGATTAGTACCTGAGCCCTATGCCCTTATAGTTAATAATACTACGCCACAAATTCTTCGCAGAACAAATTTATCTCATTACGAGATGATTATGCAGTTACAAGAAACTTTTAATAAATGGTCGCCAGCAATTTTTTTGGGATATAATAATTTGGGATTCGACGAAGAGTTCCTTCGCAAAAGTTTATTTAAAACTTTGAATGAACCTTATTTAACTCAATACGGTGGAAATAAACGTGGTGATATTTTAGGGTTAATTAGAACCGCGCATTTGTATTATCCAAATTGCATTAAAACTCCAATGAGTGATAAAGGTAATGCAGTTTTTAAATTAGATGAGTTAACAGAACTTAATGGAATTAAGCATGATAATGCCCATAGCGCAGTATCAGATGTACTTGCCACAATAGAAATTGCAAAAATTATAAAAGACAAAGCACCATCAGTTTGGAAGGCTAGTTTGATGACCACCTCAAAAATGGAAGTAAATAGTATTGTTGAAAAAGAAAAAATATTTTGTGTAAATGAATATTTTTATGGCAAAGCTCGTCCTTTTGTAGTCACCTTCGTTTGCTTTCATCCAAAGTACAACTGGCCACAATGTTTTGATTTAAAAAGTGATCCTAGCTTATATTTAAAAATGCCATACGCCCAGTTGAAGGAGGAATTAAAGAAAAGTCCAAAGGTGATTAGAAGTATTAAAAATAACAAGCATCCTGTGATTATGAGTCCAAGTTATGCAAAAAATTTTGAAGGATATAAACAATTAGGAGCTGATAAATTATTAGAGCGGGCCAACATGATTCAATCAAATAAAGAATTTAAAGACCGAGTTGCTAAAATTTTAAGCGAAGAGGCAGAAGAGAAAGAAGCATTAGATTCACAAATTGGGGTTATGGCAGAGGAGAGTATTTATGCAGGCGGCTTTGCAAAACCAGAGGATCAAAAAATGATGGCTGATTTTCACAAATCCGATTGGAAAGGAAAATTACATTTAAGCGAAAAATTTTCAGATGAAAGATTTTCTTATTTTGCAAAAAGATTAATTTATGAGGAAAA
>JAGWYT010000010.1 GCA_018969185.1 Rickettsiales bacterium
TCTAATAGCAGCATCAGAGATAATCTAGCTAGGTTTAATAGAAGAACCAAAAGATTTTCTAAAACCCTTGAAATGCTAGATTTAACGCTAATGTTATTTTTTAATAAGCAATACTAAGTTAACACTGCCTTTTTCAAAGGGGGTTAGAAACTAATTTGCTATGCCAACCCCCTTTGAAAAAGGGGGAAGAGCCGCGAAGCGGCGAAGGGGGATTTAAAATGCAGCAACCGAAATATGTAAATCAAGAAAGAAATTGCCAAATAAATTACTACACCATCGCAGCTCTACGCTTTCTTTCTGCCATTGCAGCTTCTTTTTCCATTCTGATTTTTTCTTGTAATTTATCTTCTTCAATTCTTTCAAGAATCTCAATAAATTGCGGAATCCAAACTTCTGGCGTTGGCTCATTTCCCGCTTCATCCTTATTTGCCTCAATAACCTCTTCCATCACTGCAATTGACACTTCATCTGAGGAAAGAATTTTTCTCACTTTAGAAAATTTATTAAGATTAAGAGAAGCAATAATTGAATCTCCGCGGTTCTTTAATAAAAAGTGTCTCGCTGATTTTTTCATCATTTTCACTATATCAACTTCTTCTGGATTTAGACCAAGAACAGATTCATAGAAGTCTTGCGGTTCATGGTTTGGCATGTAAATTTCACTGGCGATATTTTTCTTAATATCAAAAATAATTTCACTCTCAGAAACTTTTTCAATATCTTCAGAAGCAAAAATTACCACGCAATTTTTCTTTCTCATTCTCACTAAAAACTCACTTAACTCTGGCGCAAAAATCTTGTTATTAATTAAACTCCACGCCTCTCCTAACACAATGATTGCTGGGCTACCATCAAGGCTCTGTTCAATTCTATGGAGTAAATAATTCACTACAGGAATTACCACTGGTTTTTGTTCTATAACTTCAGAAAAATCAAAAGCCATTATTTGGTCAGACCAATTAATTTCTTCTTTTGCCCCAAAAATATGAGATAATTTTCCATTCGACCATATTTTTAATTTTTCATAAATCTGTACCACTTCCGGAATACTGAAAATTACACATGCCGCCTCAAAAGTAGTGAAGTCACTAACAAAAATCTTATCAACTAATTGTGGAATCAAATTGAGTTTTTCTTGTGGAATAGGATCTTTTGAAAAAGCCACCAAGCTTCTAAACCAAGTATTTAAGAACTCTTTATTCTCTTCAGTTTTTTCTAATAATAATGGATTTAATTTTACTAAATCTTTCTTATTAGGATCAAAAGACACATTGTAATAAGAGCCAGATAAAGATTTGATAAAACATTTTGAACGTGAATTAACGTCAAAATAAAATATCCTATTATTAAACTTGCGGGCTTGCGCCAACATAAAATTAGTAAAAATAGTTTTACCAGAATTTTTTGGTCCCAAAATTAAAGTATGTCCTAAATCTTTTTCATGAAAATTAAAGAAATATGGCGTATTTAAAATTGTATTTACCACGGTAACTGCAGGACCCCAGTGGTTTCCAGCAATAAAGCCTGAAGGAAAGCTATGCAGTGCCGCAAAGCCTGCAACACGTGAAGATTGAATTGCTTTTTGACGTCTTAGAAATTTAAAATTACCTGGTAATTGCGACCAAAAACAATGCTCTGAAAATACATCTTCTCTAACTACAACAATTCCTAAAGACGCAAATTGTTGAATTGCTCTTCTCACGTCATTAGCAAGTCTTTCTTTATTTCTTGCAATGAACATGAATGTTGTTTGCAATTTGCCATATTTTAGATCTTTATTTTCTTCGCCCGAAGAGAAATCATCAGCACCAATAAAGCTTCTAAATACCTCATCTCCACTCAATTGTAATATGTAATCTTGATATTCATAAGGCTCAATTTCCTTATGCGCAAAAGTAAAATCAAAAGATTGTGTTACAATAAATTCAAGCGGCAATTGCAAGATACGATCAAGAAATTCAGTTGGAATTTCTTGATATTCTTTAAGCGACAACATTGACGCAAAATTCTTATTATTATCACCAACCACTTCCAATTCACGGTCACCAAAAGCCATTTTATGACTGGCTAAATCATCAGACATATCATTAACAGAAAGTGGATATCGATCTTCATAAAGATTGATAATCTTGCCAAAAAAACGCATTGGTTCAGAATATAAAATTCCTTCCCAATCACTAATACCAAGCAATTTTGCGCCATATTCCTCAATATCCGCCAAAATGCTATTAATTGTTTTATTTAATTTTTTGCTGGCTTCTTGCAAATGTTTTTGATGGCGCTGTTTGGTGGTGAAGTAAGAAAATGAATGTAGAAATGAATTAAAATTCACAATTGAAGTATCAAGACCTTCCGTAATCACCGTAATGTAAAACTCATTTACATATTGATTTGACCAATTGTTTTTCTTAACCCAAGTGTCATTAATTTTTTTAGAAATAAATTCTTTAAATTCACCTTTGGGAGCAATATTTTTCTTTCTTCTAATTGTATGAAACCACAAAGCATATTTATTATCAGAAATGTGATTTCCTACAGCAGCACGTATATTATCGCGCAGTGAAGAAAGCTCTGACATCATTGATTCATCACTAAAACCAGTAATTCTAATAACCTTCATTAACTCACCATTCTTAGTAAGAATTGTATCCTTATCATAATGACAAACATAAGGAATAAAATCCTGGTCAGGTTTTTTAGCGACAAGTTTTATTTCATTAGGATCTTCTTTTTTTAGAATCTTTTTAATTGGCATTATGCTTTATAGTCACGTTTTACGTATCCTGTGTATAATTGA
This sequence comes from Rickettsiales bacterium, assembly GCA_018969185.1. Classification (GTDB taxonomy): domain Bacteria; phylum Pseudomonadota; class Alphaproteobacteria; order Rickettsiales; family UBA1997; genus UBA2645. The sequence goes on from JAGWYT010000010.1 coordinate 2,798, forward strand.
CGCGGTCTACCAATTTTAAATACCGGATCTTCAATCATTTCTCTCCATTGAGAAATCCAACCAGCCGAACGTGCAATTGCAAAAATCACGGTGAATAAATTACTTGGAATTCCAAGCGCTTTATAAATTATTCCTGAATAGAAATCGACATTTGGAAATAATTTGCGCGACACAAAATATTCGTCATTTAGAGCAATTTTCTCAAGTTCAATTGCAATATCTAAAAGCGGATCATTCTTAATTCCAAGCTCTCCTAAAACTTCATCACAAGACTTTTTCAAAACCGCAGCACGTGGATCATAGTTCTTGTAAACTCTGTGACCAAAACCCATCAAACGGAAAGGATCATTCTTATCTTTTGCACGTTTGATAAATTCAGGAATACGATCTTTGGTGCCAATTTCTTGCAACATTTCAAGCACTTCTTCATTAGCGCCGCCGTGAGCTGGACCCCAAAGTGAAGAAATACCAGCGCCAATACAAGCAAAAGGATTTGCACCAGATGAGCCAGCCAAACGTACTGTTGAAGTTGAAGCATTTTGTTCATGATCTGCATGTAAAATTAAAATCATTTCCATCGCCTTAGCAATTGTTTTGCTAACTTTGTGCGGATTATTTGGACGATCAAATAACATGTGCAAAAAGTTTTCTGCAAAACCATATTCTTTATTTGGATACATTATTGGCTCACCAATTGAGTATTTATAAGCCATTGCAGCAAGAGTTGGCATCTTAGAAATAATCTTATAAATCACATCCATTCTGCCTTCAGGCGTGTGAATATCCATTGTTTCATGATAAAATGCTGAAAGAGATGCAACTGCTCCAACCATGATTGCCATAGGATGCGCGCGTCTTGGGAAACCACGATATAAAACGCTCAATTGCTCATGCACCAACATATTTTTGATGATACCACTTCTAAAATCCTTATACTCCTTAGAACTTGGCAACTCACCATTCACAAGAAGATAAGCCACTTCAAGATATTCACTTTTTTTAGCTAATTCTTCAATTGAATAACCACGATGCCTTAAAATTCCTTGATCACCATCAATGAAAGTAATTTTTGATTCACATGAAGCAGTCGCTAAAAATCCGGGATCATAAGTAAACATGCCACTTTCTTTATAAAGAGAGCTAATGTCGATAACATCTTGTCCAACTGTAGCTTTACGAATTGGTAAATTAACTTCTTTGCCATTTGGTAGAGTAAGCTTTGCAAAATCTTTTTCTTTAGTCATTTTACTTATAGATTGATAAGTTGTAAGGAAGGGAATAATATGAAGGTGATAGTTACGAATTGACTTATTTTTTTCAACATAAATAAACAAAAAATTGCATCTTTTTTTAAATAAGAAACCACAAGATACAAAAATTGTCGTTGCAATGTCGGGCGGCGTTGATTCTTCAGTTGTTGCCTGCCTGCTTAAAGAGCAAGGATTCAACGTCATTGGCATTACTTTACAACTTTATGATGTGAACGAAGTTTTAAAAAGAAAAAATGCCTGCTGCGCTGGTGCTGACATTTATGATGCTAAGAGAGTTGCCGAAAAATTTGGCTTTCCACATTATGTTTTAAATTATCAAAATCTTTTCAAAGAATCCGTAATTGATGATTTCGCTGATAGCTATTTACAAGGCGAAACTCCAATTCCTTGCATTAAATGTAATCAATCAGTTAAGTTTCGTGATTTACTGAAAGTGGCTAAAGACTTAGGCGCTGACGCTATGGCAACTGGTCACTATGTTAGAAGAATTGATGGTAAAAATGGCGCGGAGCTTCATAAGGCAATTGATGATGACAAAGACCAAAGTTATTTTTTATTTACCACAACTAAAGAACAGCTTGATTTTTTGCGGTTTCCTTTGGGCGCAAATACCAAAGAACAAACCAGAAAAGAGGCAGAAAGACTTGGGCTTGAAGTTGCTAATAAACCTGATTCGCAAGATATTTGTTTCGTGCCAAATGGTGATTATGCAAAAGTAATAAGGCATCACCGCCCTTCTGCTTTCAAAGAAGGAGAGTTTGTTCATATTGAAAATGGCAAAGTGTTAGGAAAGCATCAAGGCATTATAAATTTTACTTTGGGGCAAAGACGAGGGCTTGGTATCTCTTATCCCGAACCACTTTACGTTATTAAAATTGACCCAAAAGAAAATAAAGTTTTTGTTGGTGAAGAAAAATTTTTACAAAATCACAAATTCAAAATTCGTGAAATTAATTGGCTTGCTGATGACATTGATTTGAGTAAGGAAATTCACGCTAAAGTTAGATTAAGATCAACACACACAGAAGAGCCTGCTGTTATTAGAATGCTGCCAAATAACGAGGCCGAAGTCACAATGAAATCAATGACAAGAGCGATTACTCCCGGACAAGCTTGCGTTATTTATGATGATACAAGAGTGCTTGGTGGTGGTTGGATCACGAAGGAGATAGAGTAAATTAAATTCAAACTAACGTTTGAATTTAGTTAAAGTTGAGTTGCTCCGCACGAAGTAAATTCTCGCCTCCACAACAAGATTTAGTTTTAAGAAACCAATCAAACCCCTAAATCTGAACTCACTGTAAGACAGTTTCTACAAAAGCAACCTCATATAACTACTTGACAATTGTATCTTATAAACTACAATTATTTTAATTACCACATTAACAACAAACCAATAAAAAATGTCGGATCACCAATATGACATTGAAATATTTACTACAACACAAGGAAAAGAGCCTTTCTCTGACTGGTTTGAAAGCTTTGATAGAAATATTAAAAAGAGAATTATTTTAAGGATTGATAGAATTAAGAACGGCAATCTTGGAGATTATAAAAATATTGGTGATGGTGTTTTTAAATTTAAATTTGATTTTGGCAGCGGTTATCGAATTTACTTCGGCAAAGATAATAAGAAATTAATTATATTACTTTGCGGTGGAGATAAAAAAACACAAAAACAAGATATAAAAAAGGCAAAGCAATATTGGCTGGAATACAACCACCAACTTCAATAAAATATGAAAAAGAAAAAAACTAAGCACAAAAATTTTGACCAATTCGTTAATGAGCAATTAACAAAAGATCCAGAATTAGCAGATGAATTGTTGGAACATGCTCTAAAAGAATATCAAAAAGATGGCGATGAAAAAACTTTATTAATCGCCTTAAAGCAAGTCACATTAGCAAAATGTGGATTTCAGGAATTATCTAACAAAACTGGATTATCAAGAGAAAGCCTATATAAAACCTTGTCAGATCAAGGAAATCCAAGATTAACAACTCTAAAAAAGATATTAGAAGCTTTGAATTATAGGATATATTTTCAACATGTTTAATTAAAACCCTTGTAGAATTTTAAAAATTTCTCACTTAAGCTAGTGTTGAAGCTTAAATTCATATCTTAATTTTAAAAAATCATAAAATGACTGAATCTAATTTTGACGTAGTGGTAATTGGTGGTGGACCTGGTGGTTATGTGGCTGCAATTCGCGCGGCTCAGCTTGGGCTTAAAACTGCTTGTGTAGAAAAAAGAAAAACTTTGGGTGGAACTTGCTTAAATGTTGGTTGTATTCCTTCAAAAGCACTTTTAGAAATTTCACATAAATTTCATGATGCTAATCATCAATTTGAAAAACTTGGCATTTCAGTTTCTAAACCGAAAATCGATGTTAAAAAATTAATCGCGAATAAAAACGAAATCGTTTCTGGCTTAACTGGCGGTATTGCTGGTTTGTTTAAGAAAAATAAAGTTACGCAAATTGAAGGACTTGGAAGTTTTTTAGACAAGAATACTATTCAAGTTACTAAAGCTGATGGATCAAAAGAAAAAATAACATCTAAATATTTCATCATCGCAACTGGTTCTGAAGTTACAAATTTACCTGGTGTTGAACTTGATGAAAAAACAATCATTTCTTCAACTGGCGCATTAGATTTAGAAAAAGTTCCCGGCAAAATGATAGTAATTGGTGCTGGTGTAATTGGGCTTGAAATGGCTTCAGTTTGGAGCAGATTTGGCGCTGAAATTGAAGTGGTTGAGTTTTTAGACAAAATCACTCCAGCAATGGATAATGAGGTTTCAAGAAACTTCCAAAGAATCTTAGAAAAAGATGGTTTCAAATTCAGATTATCAACAAAAGTTGTCTCTGTAAAAAAAGAAAAGAATGGCGCCAAAGTTGAAGTTGAATCAGTAAAAGACGGTAAGAAAGAAACTCTATCTGCTGACGTGGTTCTTGTTGCAATTGGTCGCCGTCCAAACACTGAAAAACTAGGTTTAGAAAATGTTGGCATTAAAACTAATGCTCGTGGCTTTATTGAAAATCATCATCTAAAAACAACAGTAGAAAATATTTTTGTAATTGGTGATGTAACTACAGGCCCAATGCTTGCACATAAAGCTGAAGATGAAGGTGTTGCCGCTGCAGAAATGATTGCAGGACAAAAAGGACATGTAAATTACGACATAATTCCAAACGTAATTTACACTTATCCAGAAATTGCGTCAGTTGGTAAAACTGAAGAAGAATTAAAAGCAGCTGGAATTGATTATAAGGCTGGAAAATTTTCAATGATGGCAAATTCAAGAGCAAGAGCAACTTTTGACGAACAAGGTTTTGTAAAAATTCTTGCTTGCGCAAAAACTGATCGCATTTTAGGCGCTCATATCATTGGTCGTGAAGCTGGAAATACAATTCATGAAGTTGTTGTGGCAATGGAATTTGGCGGTTCAGCTGAAGATATTGCAAGAACTTGTCATGCTCACCCAACTTACAATGAAGCCGTTAAAGAAGCAGCTTTAGCAGTTGAAAAAAGGCAAATTCACAGTTAGTTTAATTACAAACAAACCTACAACACCACATGTGGCACTTATATTTAGATGAGAGCGGAGATCTTGGATTTGATTTTGTAAATAAGAAACCATCAAAATTTTTTACAATCACTATATTGGCAATAAGCGATGATAACAGAAACAAAGCCATAATAAATGCCACAAAAAAGACAATCCGTAAAAAATTAAATCCAAAAAACCAAAATAAAATTCATGAACTAAAAGGAACAACAACAACTCTTGAAATCAAAAAATATTTCTACTCTCAAGTTAAAGAAATAAAATTTGGAATTTATTCAATAACATTAAATAAAAAACGTCTTTATCAAAAACTGACAAAAAATAAAGAAAGAGTTTACAACTTTATTGCAAGGCAAGTTATCGATAAAATTCCGTTTGAAAAATGCAACGAGAATGCAATTGATTTAATTGTAGATAAATCAAAAGGAAAACCTGAAATTATTGAATTTAACAACTACATTAAGAATCAGTTAGAAGCAAAAATAAAACTGAACATTCCTATAAATATCAGACATTGTAGATCACATGAAAACCACGGTCTACAAGCATGCGACCTATTCTGCTATGGAATTTTCATTAATTACGAAAGAAAAAAATGCGAATGGAGAGATGTTTTTCTTGATAAGATACTAAATGATGAAACTTACCTTGAATAGAAAGAGCCTTACAGGCTATAAGCCTAGAACTTTTGCCAACCGATGGATGGGAACACCCTAGGAACCTGTAAGGACTTACCTTGAGTCCAATTCTAAAATATCCATAAAAAAAAACAAGATTAATATTTACCTAGTAATTTTACGTGATAAATGCGCACCAAGTCTGGTAACAATTTCATAATTTGAAGTCTGAGCCCATGAAGCCCAGTTATCAGCACTTACACTTTTACCAATAATTGTTACAACATCACCAATTTTTACATCCTTAACATCAGTCACATCAAGCACAATTAAATTCATTGTTATTCTGCCAATTTGTGGAACTTTTTTACCTTTTACAATTGCAAAAGATTTATTTGAAGAAATGCGTGAAATACCATCAAAATAGCCAATTGGCAGCACTGCAATTTTTGAATCACGTTTTAAAATATGAGTACAACCATAAGAAATTGCCTCACCTTTTTTCATATTTTTTACTTCTGAAATTTTTACTTTCCAAGATAAAACTGGCTGTAATTTATTTTGTTTCTTAGCTCTAATTTCTTCTGATGGATATAAGCCATAAAGCGAAAGACCAATTCTGATGGCATCAAAATCTGTTCCTTTTTTTGTTAAGCTTGCAGCACTTGCAGCATGGTGAATCAATGGTTTTAAACCAATTTTAGCAAAAGCATTTTTCCATTTTTTAAAAATTTCAATTTGTTTTTTTGTATAAGAATCAAATTTTGAATCATCAGCCGAAGCAAAGTGGGCGTAAAGTCCAACAACTTCAATATTTTTCTGCAAATTTTTATTTTGTAAAATTTTTAGCAATTTTTCTAAATCACTCAAAACAAAACCATCGCGCCCCAAGCCAGTATCCACGCAGATGTGAACTTGTAATTTTTTTGAAAGTTTTGTTTTTTGTAATTTTTCTAAAATATCAAAAGTTGTAATTGTTGCTTCAATATTATTTTTTACTGCTAAATTGATTTGCTCTGGAAATAGACGTCCCAAGGTTAAAAGCGGCTTAGTGATTTTCTTTTGGCGTAAAAAAACTGCATCATTAAAATCAAAAACCGCAAAAGAATCGACATTATTTTTAATGATATTCGCAACTTCCAAAAGCCCATGTCCGTAAGCATTAGCCTTAACAACAGCAATAAATTTTGTCTTAGAGGAAATATTCTTTTTAATTTCTTTGATATTGTTTAAAAGCGCTGATCTAGAGATTTCAAGCCAAGTTACATTCATAAAATATTATTAAAAAAACAATTCTTCTTTCCTGTATGACAAGCCACACCGCTCTGTTCTACTGTAATTAAAATACAATCAAAATCACAATCTGCTTGAATTGAAACCAATTTTTGTACGTGTCCTGATGTATCACCTTTTTTCCATAGTTGATTTCTGGAACGCGAAAAATAAGTGGCATAACCACTTGTCAGTGTAAGCTTCAGACTTTCTTCATTCATCCATGCCATCATCAAAACTTCTTTGGTTTTAACATCTTGCGCAATTGCTGGAATTAGACCATTTTCATTAAATTTGAGTTTTTTGATTATTTCTTCATTCATGTTATAGATATTTCTATCATTGATATCTTTTGTGATAAAATCTTATTCGCTGGTTCCCGCGAAGTCGAAACCAAGAATAAGATTTTTTAGCTTCTCTTGGTTTCGACAAGCTCAACCAGCGAGAAGCTAATAAGAACTATTGATAATTGTGTGTTTAGAACCTAAAATACTTTCTTTTCATAAAAGTAAAAAGCAATATTTCTTTAAAAAAATGATAAGTTGCACAAGAAGAATTGAATTTGATGCCGCACATAGAATTTTAAACCATGAAAGCAAATGCAAAATGCTGCATGGTCATCGCTATTGTTTGGAAGCTGAATTTGTGGCTAAAAAACTTGATAAATTAGGCAGAGTTATTGATTTTGGCGTAATCCGTGAAGTGCTTGGAACTTGGATTGATGATAATTTTGATCATAATACAATTTTGTCAAAAAAAGATAAAAAACTTGGGGATAAAATTGCCTCAGAAACTGGACAAAAAATATTTTATCTTGATGAAAACCCTACAGCTGAAAACATCGCCAAATTTTTATTTGAAGAAATTTGTCCAAAACTTTTTGCAAAAAAAGATGTGAAATGCGTGAGCTTAAGGCTTTACGAAACTCCAAATTGTCATGCTGATGTTAAATAGTTTTCAATATAGAATTTATTACGAAGACACTGACGCTGGTGGCGTTGTTTATTATGCTAATTACTTAAAATTTTTTGAACGCGCCAGAACCGATTTTTTACGCGCACTTGGCATTAATCAATCCGAATTATTACTTAAAGAAAATAAATGTTTCGTAGTTAGAAAGTGCGAAATAGAATATGTAGCGCCGGCTAAACTTGATGATTTAATTGAAGTTAGCGTGGAAGTTGAGGAAATTACCGCTGCAACAATCATTATGAATCAAAAAATTATTTGTAATGATAAAGTTTTGACAAAGTTGAGAGTTGAAATAACATGTGTTAATTCAAATAATTTCAAGCCTTCTCGTATTAGCGAAGAGATAAAAAATAAATTAAATAATTAAAAAATGTTCGATAATTTTTCTAACAGAATTTCAAGAATTTTTGATGCAATTTCAGGAAAAAAATTTATTTCTGAAGATGATTTAAATATTACAATGCGTGAAATCCGTGTTGCACTTTTGGAGGCGGATGTTTCTTTACCAATTGCTAAAGAGTTCGTTGAAAGAGTAAGAGTGGCGGCTTTAGGGCAAGAAGTAATAAAAAGCATTTCTGCAGGGCAAATGATTGTAAAAATTGTCCATCAAGAATTAGTTAATTTACTTGGCAGTGCCAAATCAGAACTTAATCTTAACGCACGCCCTGTAATCATTATGATGGTTGGTTTGCAAGGTGCTGGTAAAACCACTACAGCTGGTAAATTAGCTTCAAGATTAAAAAATAAAAGCCGTAAAAAAGTTTTACTAACATCACTTGACACTTACAGACCAGCGGCCCAAGAGCAATTAAAGATTTTAGCAGAGAAAATTAATGTTGATTCACTTGAAATTATTAATGGTGAAAAACCCCTTGAAATTACTAAGCGCGCTTTAGCAAAAGCAAATGATTTAGGCAGCGAAGTGGTGATTTTAGATACTGCAGGAAGAACGCATTTAAATGAAGAATTAATGCAGGAATTGCTTGAAATAAAAGAATTGGCAAACCCAACTGAAATTTTATTGGTTGTGGATTCTTTGATTGGTCAAGATGCACTAAATGTTGCAAAAAATTTTAATGAGAGATTAACAATTACGGGAACCATCATGACTCGTCTTGATGGCGATGGCCGAGGTGGTGCGGCTCTTACAATGAAAGCGGCAACTAATTGCCCAATTAAATTTATTGGCGTTGGTGAAAAGCTTGATGAGCTTGAAGAGTTTGATCCAGCAAGAATTGCCTCACGCATTGTTGGCATGGGTGACATTGTTTCTTTAGTTGAGAAAGCGCAAGAAATGTTTGATGTGCGCGAGATGGAAAAATCAGCAAAGAAAATGCAAAAAGGTGATTTTGATTTGAATGATTTACTTAGCCAAATTCGTAATATGAAAAAAATGGGTGGCATTAATAGTATCTTAAAATTCTTGCCCGGAACCAGCAAATTAAGAGAACATGTTGGTAAAATTAATGATACTGAAAATGAAATGACTCGTCAGGAAGCCTTGATTTTATCAATGACAAAAAAGGAAAGACAAAATCCTGATATTCTTTCTTCTTCAAGAAAATTTAGAATTGCGAAAGGAGCTGGAAGCAATATCCAAGAGGTGAATCGCTTGCTCAAAAAATATAAGCAAGTGCAAAAAATGATGAAAAAACTTGGTAAAATTGACCCGAAAAAAATGTCACAAATGATTAGCGAAGAAGAAATGTCTAAAATGAAGAATTTTTAATTAATGCCTTCTTTAACTGAGAAAAAAATTTTACCCTATAGCGCGAAGCAAATCTATAGCCTTGTCATGGATATTGAAAAATATCCAGAATTCTTACCTTGGTGCAAACAAGCAAAAATTATTGAAGTTAAATCTGATGAAAATTTGATTGCTGATTTATTAATTAATTTCAAAAATTTTTTTGAAAAATATAGATCAGATGTGAAGCATGGAATTGATGAAAATGGTGATTATTTTGTTGATGTTGTGGCAATTGAAGGGCCTTTCAAATATTTGAGTAATAAATGGAAATTTAAGAAAATGCCTGACTCTTCATCATGCGAAATTGAATTCTTCATCGAGTTTCAATTTAATTCTTTCATTTTAGAAAAAATGCTTGGTGGCATATTTGAAAAGGCCACTCACAAAATGATGTTTGCTTTTGAGGAAAGAGCGAAAGTGGTGTTTATTTAAATCCCCCGTCACGCTTCGCGTGCCACCCACTTTTTCAAAGGGGGTTTGGCATAGCAAATTCTTTTTCTTATAAAAGGTTTTTAACCTCCTTTGAAAAAGGAGGTGGCTATCTTCGCTTTATAAGCGAAGATAGACGGAGGATTTAATTCTCTCTCTACGTCACTCTTGATCTGTATCAAAATTTTGCTATAATCCCCACCCACATAGAAATTTCCTGCTTTTGCTTTGTTTTTTAAAGATAGGTTGTAACAAATATTTCAGCTTAAATTTATTAACTAAAAATTAGTCAGAAATGCCAGATCCTAAATATCCGCAAGATTTGTCAATAATTTCAGAATATGATGCTTATTCTTCACCGGAAGAAAAGGAGAAAGAAGGCTGGATAATGAGCACTTCCAAAAGCTTCTGTGGCTTGAATGCTGCATTGATGGCAGTTGATGGAAAATTTGGTGAGAAGAAAATGAATGCAAGCCTTATGGAAGTCCTAAATGAGGCAAGAAAATCAGCAGCAAATAAATATCATGAAATTGAAGAAGACCCAAATGAGACTATAGAAAATTTAGCAAAAGCAAAAAAAGAATATGCGCAGAGAATAGATAAAATCACAAAATATGAAGAAATGATTGCTGCTAAAGGATATGGCGATGTCACAATGTCAGAGCTTCTTAGCCATAGAAGTGGGTTAGAACAAAAAGCACTTTTTACACCAAACCCAGAATTTGAAAATGATAATTTTGGATTTCTTAAATCAGATAAAGTGCCTTATAATCCTTATAATAGAGGAAAGGTTTTTAGTTATAATAATCCAGCTTTTCTTCTTGCTACAGAATTGATGGGGCTTGCTTCCGATTCAGGGGATTATTACCAAGAATTAAAAACCAGAGTCACTGATCCGCTTGGTATGATTCATACTAAGCTTGTGCATGAATCATTTGAGGCAACAAAAGAGCCAGTTGAAACAATTTATATAACAGATGTGGCAGCAGAAGATTGGAAAAATAAGACAGAAGCGAAAGATAGTAGCAGAAAAGAATCTTTATATCTAACACAACTTGGCAGAGCAACCGCTGGTGCGGGAGATTTATGTTCAAGCATATCAGATTTAGAAATCTATTCTAAAGCATTAGCAGAAACAGTTTGTGGAATTCCAAATGCACTTACTGGTAGTAATCCACAAAAAGCACGAGAAGTTCATCAATCTTATCTTGAAGCCTATCATTTAGGAGATAATTGCACTGGCAAAGCAGCAAGCCCTGATGTTGCTTATGCAATAAATCATTATTCTTTAGGAGTTTTTATTGGAGCGGTTGATGATAAAGGAGATCAAATTCCAAGCAGAGAAAATAAGGATAAAAGATTATTCATTAAGCATGATGGAAACATGCCGGGTTATGATTCTAAAATGAAAATTATAATGCATGATGTAACTTTTGATGATTTTGAGAATAGTAGAGCCGCAGAACTGTCAAGCTTCACACCAGAAGTAGATCTTGCAATAAAAAAGTGGGACATGCTAACCAGAGATTCGATACTTACATTAGTTAGCCATGATTATGCAAAAGAAATGGATGAATATTTTGTAAGCAAATCTGCTAAAGATAGCAAATATCTTAATGATAATGGCAGGCACTATTGGCAACATATAGCAGTTGTTAGAAATGAACAAATATCACCAAAGTGGCAAGAAGATTTAATAACAAAAGGAAATTTACCAAGTAATTTTAGTGAGTTTCATGATGAAGTTCGCGCTGCTTATGAAACAACAAAACAGATTCTTAACGATTATCTCATAAAAAATTATTTGAGAGATGATGGAATAATTAATAGCGAAGCAATAAAAGAAAACTTTAAAGATGCTGAGAAATTTGAGGAAGTGCAAAAAATGCTTGAACCACATTTACAAGAAGCGAGAAAAACTACTTCAAAAATTCTAGCAAGAGCAGATAGGCAGTTAGAAATTGAGAAGTTACGTGCTACCAGTAATGAAATAGATAGCACCAAATTTTCTGATCTTAGTTTTTCTAGTAATGTAAAAGCAAAAGAAGCTGAAGATGCTAAAACTTCAAAACAATCATGGGTTGAAAGAGTTACAGAAAAAGGCAAAGCAAGAGACGATTCGCAAATTACTTCGCAAGACGCTGTTGGTGCTGAGGAATTATGGGCGGATAGGGTTGCAAGTAAAAGTGCTAAAGATAATTCAAGTCACTCCCTGTCATCTTGAGCTATAGATTTTCTTCTAGAAAATCTTAGCGAAAGATCTCGTGCGTCTCCTGAGATCCTTCGCTTACAGTCACTAAAAGTGACTGTAAAGCTCAGGATGACACACATATATTTACTTAGTCACAAGCGGAGTGGCAAGAAGATGATGTGAGCCGCCATCGCCAGAAGTAAAGCAAGGCGGAGTGGAAATTTTCATTGGCATGATAATCATATTAATTCCTTTAGCATGTAACCTTCTTTGCATGATATAAGCCGTGTGGTTATATAAGAACTGCGTAAAAATATTTTCATTATCCAAAATAAATTTTGTGCCGAAGAAAACCGCATGCGGATAATCCTTATTTACCCTGTCTGTAAGCTGTTCAAACTTCTCAATCACGTCCGTGCTGTAACCAACATATGATTTAGCGAAGCGACCATTGGCATGACAATAATTACGGAATTTGCGTAAAATAGATTTTGTTTTTCTGCGCATCTCACGCCATTTTTTCTCTTCTCTAAAAGTGTTAGAATCAACTTCACCCACCATCACAAAAATAAAATTCTTAAAAATTCCTGGGAATAATTTCTTAATTTCAATCAAACAATTCATACCACTACCAAAAGTTTGATCCACTATTATTGCCGCAGTTGGCGCTGTTTTATCAGAAATTTGCTCTTCTAAGGTTGGTGCAATATTTTCATAATCACAAAATTGCGTTCCTGCTCTGGCTAATTTTATTTTGAAATCAAAATATAATTTTTTAATTGAAAAACCTATGGCAACAAAAATTGAAGTAATCACCAAAGTTACCCAACCACCTTCATAAAATTTTTCAAAAATCGTTACAATCAAAATAGAAAAACAAACCGCAAAGCCAATGGTGGCAACAACTAACTTACTCTTCCAACTTGGTTTTCTTCTGCGATGTCTAAACCAATAAATCATTAGCCCCAGAAGCGACATCGAGAAAGTAATAAACACGTTAATTGAATAAAGAACAACCAAGATATGAACTGAACCACCCGTGATAAGAAGAGTTATCACCGCAGCAATTGCCATGAATAAAATGCCGTTTTTTACAACTAATCTACTTGAAAGAGAACTGAAAGATTTTGGCATCCATTCATCACTTGCCATATTTGCAACCACGCTTGGACCCGCTAAAAATCCTGAATTTGCCGCAACTAATAATAATCCAGCTTCAAGCATTAAAACAAAAGGAACAAGGGTTCCAGAAACATTAAAGTCACCAATTTTCCAATTCTCCGTCATTGCGTAAAACACAGTGGCATTCAAAGTTTGACCATCAACTTTAGTTACTCCCCAAAGTAAATATAAAACAATTATACCAGCTGCCATGAAGGCAAGAGAAATTGCCACAAAAAACATCGTAAGTTTTGCTGTTTTAACTCTTGGTTCTGCTAAAGTATGAACATTATTTGAGACAGCTTCAAGACCAGTATAAGTACCGCCGCCCATCGAGAAAGCTTTTAGAAAAAGAGAAAGCAAGAAAAATAAACCAGCAGAATCTTTTAACTCTGAAGATTCCTGCACCGCATTTGGAATTAGATCAGAAATTCCACTATTATGAGCAATAATGCCATAAGCAATAAGAAAAAAATGCGTAATAATAAAACCAAGAAAAACTGGAGCTAAGAATTTTATTGATTCTTTCATGCCGCGTAAATTAAGCATCGCAAGCAGAAAGACCGAGAGTATTGCCATCACTAATTTCGCAGCTTGCCACTCAATTGGTAAAAAACTAAATATCGCATCAATACCACTTGCAACTGAAATTGAAATTGTCAGAACATAATCAATAATTAAAGCTGAACCAGAAACAAGACCAGCATGCTTTCCAAGCAGCCTTGTTGCAACGCGATAACCACCACCACCATTTGGGAAAAGTTCTATAACTTGAGTATAGGCGTAAGAAATTATGAAGACTGTGAATACTGTGGCAATTGCAAGAAATATTGCTAAATGCTCATGCCCTCGAAGCGCCAAAAACGCTTCTTCTGGACCATAGCAAGAAGATGAGATACCATCTGCTCCAAGTCCAATCCATGCCATTATCGCTATTAAAGATATGCTTCTTCTGGTCTCTTTATCAAAAAGATCACGAGGATTACCAAGTAAGAAGCTACCTATTTTGTGCAGCATAACCTTTAACTTTTGTCATTAGTTCGGTGATTAATTCTGGTGATTTTTCTCCTAAAGTTTTTTCAATTCCAGAAGAAACATCAACCATTCTTGTGCCTGTTATTTTTGCAGCTTGCAACACATTACTTGCATTCAAACCACCAGATAAAAACCAACTTTTGCGTGATCTAAATCCAAATAAAACTTTCCAATCAAATGTTTGTCCAGTGCCACCAGCAGCAGTGTCAACTTTACTATCAAACAAAAAGAAATCTGCTTCTCTTTCAAAATCTCTAACTGGTCTTAAATCATATCTATTAGCTATTCTAAAAGCCTTAATGATTTTTACTCTTGGAAAAATTTCTCTAATTTTTTGTAAAAATCTTGGAGTTTCTGAACCATGAAATTGAAAATAATCAGGTTTCACCGTCCTATATATATGTTTAATTACCTCTAAATCTATATTTGCCAACACTGCCACTTTAGCAATAGTTGGTGGAATTATTGAAGCAATTTCTGCCGCCTTTTCTGGCGTAACATAGCGCGGAGATTTTGGACAAAATACAAACCCAATAAAATCAGCCTGAGCATTAATTGCTGCTAAAACTGATTGACGGTCTTTAAAACCGCATAACTTTACTTTCATATCTAATATTTAACTAAAACAAAATTTATTTTTGAGCTAAAAAACAAACTAACGACAAAATTCGCAGCAAAAGTTAGAATTTGCGACGATCTTATATTTTAAACCCTGGTGGAAGGGCAATCCCTGAAGTAACTGATTTCATTGAATCCGAAGAACCTTCATCAGCCTTATTTTTAGCATCATTAAAGGCCGCAACCAATAAGTCTTCTAAAATTTCTTTTTCATCTTGCTTAACTAAAGAATCATCAACAAAAACTTTTTTTACCATGCCATTTCCAAGCATAGTAACTTTAACCATACCTGCTCCAGCCATTCCTTCAAATTCTAAATTAGCCAATTCTTCTTGTGCTTTTTGCATTTTTTTCTGCATTTCTTGCGCCTGACGCATCAAAGATTTCATATCCATAATTTATTTTCTAAAGTGATTAATAAAATTTCTTATTTTATAACTTACAATTTGCTTCGTCTTGCCAAGGTAGCCTGATTTTTCTACATCCTCCTTAGCAAGAAGATCAAATTCCAAAGTTTTATAATTTTTTATTTCAACAAATAACTTAGCTATTTTAGTACCTTTAACAACGGGAGCATAAATCGGTGCGTTATATTTGACAGTTACATTTATACTATCAAGTGATTTTTCTTTTGGAATGTTAAATGCTACATCATTATTTGAAACTGCCTCTAATTTAGATTCCTTACCAAGCCATACTTTCACCCCGGCAATATTTTGATCTTTCTTAAATAATGTTACTTTTTTATATTCATCAAAACCATAATCAAAAATTCTTGTAATCATCTGCGTTCTTTGTCTTGGCGTCTTAGCCTTATTAACAACAGCAATCAACCTTCTATCATATCTTTTTACCACAGCAACAACACCATAACCACCATCATCGGTGTGACCCGTTTTGCCACCAAGAACACCTTCATAATCATTCTTTATCAAAGGATTACGATTAATCTGAGTTATATTCCCATAAGTAAAATCCTTCATTCCTAAATATTCAGAATACTCGGGAAAATCACGATAAATTCTTTGTGCAAGTATTGCCAAATCATGCACTGTCATATAGTGATCATCTTCATTTAAACCATGAGGATTTTTAAAATGAGAGTTTTTTAAACCAATTTCTCGCGCTTTTAAATTCATCAAATCGGCAAAATTTGCAACTGAACCAGAAATTGATTCCGCAAGAACTATAGCCGCATCATTGCCTGAAACCACCAACAAACCTTTCAACAATTCGTCAATTGATACCACATCTCGATAATTCAAAAACATGCTTGAACCAGATTTTCTCCAAGCATTTTTTCCAACCAAACATTGTTGCTGTGGATTTAAAGCACCTTTGCTCATTTGATCAAACACAACATAAGCAGTCATTAATTTTGTCATTGAAGATGGTGCAACTCTAACATCAGCATTCCTTGACAATAGAACTTCATTAGTATCAGGATCCATTAAGAAATAAAATTGCGTATCAATAACATCATTTTTTACTTCTTGTTTTTCTGTAATTTCTTTCTTTTCTACAACTTTAGATTTTACTTCTTTTACTGCTTTAGATTTAGATTTTACTTCCTTCTTAGAGGCAGGTTTTGATTTGCTCTTAACTTCTTTCTTTGCTATGTTTTTAACCTTTTTTACATGCGTTTTTTTATCAACTTTTTTATCAGTTTTATTATCAATTTTCTTAGGCGATACTCTAAGTTCTTTTTTTATAACATAAAGTTTTGTATTGTCTTTAGAGACAGCAGCAAGCGCTTCTGACACAAGAAATATAAATAAAAGAATTACAATAAATATATTATTTCTTAACATCTCCAAAAACCTTAATCATTTTATTATCTCTTCTTATTTTTCTTTGTTCTTTAATTAAAATTTTACTCATCTCAATATCTTTTTCACTTCTGCTATTATTGATCTGATCAACATTTTTTTGTAAACAATCATTACCAATTAACACATAATCTTTTGTTGTCATGGCAGTTATAACACCATAATAATCCTGTTTTGGAATATTAATCAAATCAAAATCAATTCCTGATCTTTTAAAAGGTGGACTAACAGCAGTATGATAAGTTAAATCAAACATATTTTTTGGTAAATTTTCAGGAGAAGATTTTGCTTGCTCAAAATTCTCTGCGTTAGGGAAAAATTCTTTTGGTGGAACTGAAACATATTCTTCAGAATCAACATTGGCATAATGCTGATTATAATCTGCTTCATCACCGTCACTCATGCTATCAGAACCATCAAAGCTTGGAAGAGCAAAATCTAATTTATTCTTTTTATCAATAGAAGTTTTTGGAGGAGTTCTTGTAACATTTATTTTCTTAACTTCCTTACCATATTTTTTTTCAAAAACACTGTTAAGAGTTGTTTTTGAACAGCTAAAACAGCATAGAATAAGTAAGGTAAAAAAAACATTTTTTAATGTGAGGATTTTTTTTTCAAACCACATTATGAAATTATTTTTTCTTTACAATAACAGCCTCATGACCAGAAGCCTTTAATTTCTTAATTACTTTAAGCGCTTCTGCTTTATTAGAAAATGATCCAAGCAATACGCGATATATTTTTTTGTCACCAGAAGTAGATTCTTCAATTTGTGATTTAGCATATTTTTTTACTGATGCTTCATCTTTTGTTGCATTTTCGATAGTTGAGAAAGCTCCAGTTTGTACATAAAATCCACTTAAAGTTGTATTTTCTGCATTGGCAGCTGTATCAACATTAGCAAGGGTTTCAGCCTTTTTCAAAACTCTTTTTACTTTTTTCACCTTTGCTAAATCATATTCAACTTCTGGCTCTTTATTAACAGAATCTCCAGCGCTAACCTTAACCATTTTATTATCATCTTGTAATTTTGCTTTTTGGTCAGCCAACTCAACTTCTGCAGCTTTGTAATCAGCAGTTGGATATTTTTGTGCATCATTAGCGGCAAGATTTTGTGGCGCTGCAACTTCTGCTGGCGCTGTAGGAATATCTTGCGTTACAACCGCGCCTTCTGAAACATTAGCAAAAACATTTTCTTGTTGCCCTAACTTACCTTGCGAATCAAGAATTTGCGCATTTAATTCTGGCACTTTAGTTTTCACGGCATGTGATTTTCCTTGTAAATCAACGATGCGAATCTTTTTTCCACTTCCTTTAGAACAAGCAGTAATTGTAAGTAAAGCTAGAAAAACAACGAAACTTTTAATAATAGTCATTTTCGCTAAAATTTATTTTTTAAGAAATAGTCAGTTTGAAAACTAACTCGCAAGGGGAAAAAGACAATAAAAAACTATTTATCTTCTTCATCATCTTCATCATCAAATAAAATACGATTCGCTGCGCCTTCTAAATCATCATATTGCTTAGATTTCAAGCTCCATAAAAAAGCCATAACGCCAAAAAGACCAAGAAATAAAGTAATTGGAATTAGAAAAATTAAGACTGACATTTATTCATTCTCAGTGAATTAAATAAAACTAAAATTGATGATGAAGACATTGCAAATGCCGCAATCAAAGGCACAACATAACCTAAAATTGCAAAAGGCAAAGCAATTAAATTATAAATTAAAGCAATTAATAAATTTTGTTTCATCAATGAAATAGCTCTATCTGACGAATTTATTACATTAATTATTGGTTGTAATTTTTTACTTTGTATAACAATATCCGCAATATTTTGGCTAATATCCGCAGCATCTGCAAATGAAATTGAAACATCAGACGCAGCAAGCGAAGGCGCGTCATTAATGCCATCTCCAATCATCAAAATTTTATGATTTTGTGATTTTAAATTTTGTAAAAATTCTGCTTTTGATAATGGAGTTTGCTCATAATAATATTCTGCAATTCCAGTTTTGTTCGCAGCATTTCTCACATTTTTTTCAATATCTCCTGATAATAAAATAATTTTCTTACCTAAATTTTTTAGCTCTGCAACCACCAATTTAGCGTCTTCCTTAATTTGATCAGAAAATAAAAATACCAATTCATCATCACCAAATTTCATGAAAGAAATTAGATAATTTTCATTTGTTAATTCATCTAATATTACATCATTTTTTATCTGACAAAAATCTTTACGACCAAGTTTTAGAATTTTTTCTTGAAATTCTGAATATAGTCCAAAGCCTTTATTTTCTTGAATTCTTAACTCTTCTAAATTGCCATCATAACTTTGCATCAAAGCCATTGAAATTGGATGTTTACTCTTGCTTGATAATGAAGCTGCTAATTTTAAGTAGAAACTTTTCTGCTCATTATTTAAAAAGATTTTTTGATTATTTTTCAAAATGAACATATCAACCAATTCGGGCTTACCAATGGTTAAGCTGCCCGTTTTATCAAACACAACCACATCAATTTCACGTAATTTTTCTAAAGCCTCACCTGATTTTACTAAAATTCCTTTCTTGATGAAAGAAGAAATAGCAATGGTCTGCACAATTGGAATTGCAAGTGCCAAAGCGCATGGACAAGTAATAATTAAAACTGCAGTTGCATTCATTAATGCCTTTTCCCAATTGGAACCAAAATAAAAACACCACAAACAAAAAGTTAAAAATGCAATTAGATGAACAGCAGGAGTGTAGAATTTTGAAAGCCTGTCGGCAATTCTCACATAATGATTTTTTTTATTTTCAACTTCTTCACTTAAAGAAATTATTTTAGCAATTAAACTATTTTCAGCAACCGCAGTAACTCTGATTCTTAAAGGAGATTCTAAATTTATCATACCAGCAAAAACTTGATTCTTAACTGATATTTTTTTTGGCGAAGTTTCACCACTAATTATTGAAGCATCAACCTCGCTTTCTCCAGCAATTACCACACCATCAGCCGCAATTTTTTCGCCAATAGCAACAATTAAAATCATATCTTGTTTTATTTCTTTAACTGGCAGAATTTTTATCTTTCCATCATCTTCAATTCGTCCAAAACTGGAAGTCAAAATTGCAAATTCTGTGGCAATTGAAAAGGCCTTCTTACGTGCTTTCATGTCCAAATAACGCCCAATTAAAAGGAAGAAAAGTAACATCACCGCAGAATCAAAATAAATATATTCCTGCTGTCTGATACTTTCTAAAATACTAACTATTGTTGCCAAAAAAATTGCAATTGAAATTGCTAAATCCATGTTTGGATAGCCTGCCTTTATTGACTTAAAGGCCGATGAGAAAAATGGACGGGACGAATAAATAATTACTGGAATTGCAATTATCGCTGAAAAAAGATGTAATAAATTTTTAGTAACTAAACCAAGATTCTCTACACCATAAATCCACAAAGCAATTGAAAAAAACATGATATTACCCGCACCAAAACCAGCAACAGCAAGGGCTTTTAAAATTGAATCATCATATTTTTTTTCTTCTTTTTTGATTATTTCTTCATCAAAAGGCAGTAATTTATAACCAATATCAAAAATAATTTCGGCAATTTTATTGACGTCTTCTTTATTACCATTCCAAGAAAGCAAAAGTGATTTCCGTGAAAGATTGACTCTTGCTTTAATAACATTTTCTTGTTTTTTTAAAATGCTCTCAATAAGCCATACACAAGCTGCACAATGTATTCCCTGCACAATTAAGGAGATCGAAAAACTACCATCTTTTTGTGAAATAACGAATTCTCTTAAATCAATTTTCTCTTCATTTTCTGGTTTTATTTTGCGTTCTTTATCATCAATTTTTCGTAAATCATAATAGCTTTTAAAACCAAGTTTATTGATGATTTTGTAAGCAGCAGAACAACCATTACAGCAAAAATCTTCAGCTACATTTTTAGTATCATTTCCGCAATGTAAGCACGCCTTAATCATAAATCACAAAACGCTTTGTTACCTTATAAACATCATTCCCCTTCTTAACTGTAATAAAGAAATCCCACTGTCCTTTAAATTCAAAATTTATTTTTACCTCATAAATTCCACCTTCAAATTTTGGATTAACAGAAAAGTCTAAACCCTCTTGCACAGGTCTTTTAAGCTCAACTGAAATTTCGGCATCTTTTATTATTTGTGAATTTTTATCTTGTAAATTTATCAGTAAAACTCCTTCCCTTTTTCCAAGATTATTGAATGAAGCAGCCACTTTCCAACCCAAATCCTGCTGCTTTTTTTCTTCTGCCAAAGTTTGATTATAATTTACTCCTGCCTGATATGAATTTTCTTTTGTCACCCCACGCCAAGTTTTTTTAGAGATATAAATGAAATAAGCATCCACTGTAAAAACAACAGCAAAAAAGATAAAAAATAAATAAGGAATTTTTGATTTTTTTTGTGACATATTCATTTCAAATTATTACGTCATGCCGGACAAACAGTTTCTTAGTTGGCTTGCCAACCTAGAAAATGCAAGATCCGCTATCCATCACTAATTATATGGATTGCGGATGAAAAATTTCTAAGAATTGCCTTGCATTCCTAAGAAATTTTATCTCCGCAATGACACGTACTTTTATTTTACAGTTCCCACATTATGGATTCTTTTTACACAAAATTTTAAGTCTTCACAAACTTTCTTAAAATCCTGTTCTGCAATTTCTCTTTTTGCAATAATCACATAATCCATATGTAATTTAGCATATTGCGGCATCAACTCACGAACTGCTTCACGCAATCTTCTTTTAGCTAGATTTCTAACAACAGCATTGCCAACAATTTTGCTCACTGTATAGCCAACACGACAAAATTCCACAGCATTTTTACCATTTGTTTTGTTCTGAAAATAAATAGAAGGAGTTTTGGAGGTGAGCAAAAGAAGAGATTTAGCGTGAAACTTAATGTTTTTACTTGCGATTTTTTTGAACTCTGCAGATTTTTTTATTGTGAGAATTCGCAAATTGGACGGGATTTTAATTTGGGAAAAAGGCGCCAAAAGGCGCCTTTAAAAACCTATACTAAACTGATAAAGAAGCGCGACCTTTTGCTCTTCTTCTTGCTAAAACTTTACGACCACCAGCAGTTGCCATTCTTGATCTAAAGCCATGTCTTCTTTTACGCACCAATTTACTTGGCTGCCAAGTTCTTTTCATATTTTACCTAAAATATTAATTATTTCTTAAAGACTTCAAAATATCATCAAGTTCCTAAATCTTCTGAAGGGCTGGGCATTTTATGAAAAGAAACTATAAATGCAAGCAATTATTTTATTAGCTCTCAAGATGATATAAAGCTCGCGAAAGCCCGTTATATAAAGCTTGCGGCTCTTGCTTTAAATTAATTTTATCAAATAGTGATTTTGTAGAAATTCCCGCTTCTTCTTGCAGACGATTCAAACTTAAATCAAGCATGGTTTTTGGAATTTGCAATTCATCCAACAAAGCCGCACTGTGATTTTTCTCTCTTGCTTGTATAACCAAATTTTTAATAAATTCTGGCACCACCAAATTATCTGTTATTTTTTTCTGAATCTCTTTATTTTCAGAAAATAAATCAATTGACCTAAAAGGCGTTGCGCTAATATTATCAAGCATTGAATCAATGTTTCTTAATCGCCAAATATTAATATCATTTTCTTGAATTTTTTGACTGTAAGAATCCAAAGGCTTCACTTTAGCTTTAGGAGATTTTTTATATTCTTCTTCTTTTTTAAAGTAACAATAAGCGCTTTTTTTAGGATCAAAACCATTCGCCAAAACACGTTCTTTTATTGATTCAACCCATTTATCTTGATCACCCAAATCAGGAAGAAAATCAATTTTATATTTAATATTTTTATTAATCAAAGCTAACTCTAATTGTTGCTTTCTTTGATCAACCGTTAGTGGATTTTCAAGGGGTAAAAAGAATTGATCATAACTATTGGTTGAACCAATTAAAAGCAAAATTTCTCTTTTCTGATCAGCGCCAGTAATTTGTTTTATACATCCAAAGTGAGTTCTAAGTAAAGGCTGCATTCTACCAATATATATTCCACAAGAAACTTCATCAAGATTTGGAATATTGCCGCCACTGTCAAAAACTCTCGGCATAATTTAAGATTATTATTTTACAGCCTTATTATTTTTATCCACCACAACAACTGTTGGCGTGAATTTCTTTGCTTCTTCTTCACTCATAGAAGCATAGGCAATGATAATTACAGGATCACCAACATGCACTTTACGCGCCGCCGCACCATTGATTTTAATTTGACCGCTTCCTTTGGTTGCAGGAATTGTATAAGTTGTAAAACGCTCACCATTATTGATATTTAACACATCAACTTTTTCATGAATTAAAATTCCCGCAGCCTCAAGCAAATCAGTATCTACAGAGATTGATCCTTCATAATTTAAATCAGCCTCTGTAACAGTTGCTCGGTGTATTTTTGCTTTAAAAAGTGTTAGTTGCATTTGATAACTTCTTTAATTTCTTTTGTAATATCTGGATTCACAAGAGTTGAAATATCACCTAATTCTTCTTCTCCTGCAAGAATTTTTTTCAAAATACGACGCATAATTTTACCAGAACGCGTCTTAGGCAGATCAGAAACAAGATAGATTTTATCAGGCTTTGCAATTGCGCCAATTTCTTTTTGAATTAATGCGATTATTTCTTCTTTAATGCCATTGTCATCTTGAGCCTTAGAATTTGTTTTACAAATTCTTGGCGAAAAATCTCTTGCAGCTTTCTGAGATCCTTCGCTTCGCTCAGGATGACAGGAAAATGGCTCAAAATGACGAGAAGTTTTCATAATCACAAAAGCACAAATTGCTTCACCTTTAATCTCATGAGGAATACCAATTACTGCAGATTCAGCAACCTTCGCATGAGAATTAATGGCATTTTCAATTTCGGCAGTTCCAAGGCGATGTCCTGAAACCTTAATCACATCATCAGTTCTGCCTATAATTCTGTAGAATCCATCTTCATCACTAAAAGCACCATCACCCGCAAAATAATGATTTCTGAATTCCTTATAATAAGTATTAAAAAATTTTTCTCTATCATTCCAAACACCGCGCGCCATACCTGGCCAAGCCTGCTTGAAACATAGATTACCAATCTTATTCTTCTCGTTAACTTCATTTCCCTTATCATCAAATAAAATTGGAACAATTCCAGGAAGCGGTAATCCAGCATGCGCAGGCTTGCTCTCAAAAACATGTGCCATTGATGAAATCATGATACCACCAGTTTCAGTCTGCCACCAAGTATCAACAATTGAACATTTTTTATTGCCAATTTTTTCATAATACCATTGCCAAGCCTCTTCATTTATGGGCTCACCCACCGTTCCTAAAGTTTTTAGTGAAGACAAATCATGCCCTAAAACAAACTCGTCACCCTTTTGCATCAAAGCTCTGATCGCTGTTGGTGCTGTATAAAAAATATTTACTTTATGCTTTTCAATTACTTGCCAAAACCTTGAAGCCGTAGGATAAGTTGGAATTCCTTCAAACATCAAAATTGTTGCTGCATTTAAAAGTGGACCATAAACCAAATAGCTATGACCCGTGATCCAGCCAATATCCGCGGTACAAAAGAAAATATCATTCTCCTGATATTGAAAAACATTTTTAAAGGAATAAGCGGCGTAAACCATATATCCAGCGGTTGTATGCAAAATTCCTTTCGGCTTACCCGTTGAGCCTGAAGTATAGAGAATAAAAAGCGGATCTTCAGCATCACAAATTTCTGCTTTGTGATTGCTTGAATATTTTGTAATTTCTTCTTGCCAGATTTTAATCTTCGTCGGTTGAACGAAGTTGAAACCACGAAGATTAACATGATCTTTTATCTCCTTTTCGTGGTTTCGACTTCGCTCAACCGACGAAAAGTAATTACGTTGATAAAGAACAACTGACTCCACAGAATCACACTCTTGCAACGCTTCTTTCGCAATTTCAAATAATTCTATTTTCTTCTCACCACGAAATAAAAAATCCGCCGTAATCAACATTTTTGCGCCAGAATCCTGAATTCTTCCCGCTAAAGCTTTCGCTGAAAATCCCGCAAAAACAACACATGTAACCGCACCAATTCTAGCACAAGCCAGCATCGCCACAACAGATTCTGGAATCATCGGCATGTAAATACAAACAGGGTCACCTTTTTTTATACCTTGCGCCAGCAATAAATTAGCGAATTTACAAGTTTCTTCGTGAAGTTCTTTGTAGGTTATTTTTCTATTCTCGTCTTTAGGATCATTGCCTTCTGTGATAATTGCAATTTTATTGCCATGCCTTTCTAAATGACGATCAAGACAATTATAAGAAATGTTAGTTTTAGCGCCACAAAACCATGAAATTTCTGCTTTTGATAAATCACAATTCATCACTTCACGCCACTTCTCAAACCAGAAAAAATTATTAGCAATTCCACTCCAGAATAATTCTGGATCAGTAATTGATGCTTGATATTGCTGCTTATATTCTTCTTTAGATAAAATTTGGAAACTCATTTATAATTCTTGATTAGATTTTTACCTAACTCAAATAAATTTAATAATGCATCACGAATCTTAGCATCAAAACCAATATTCCTTTTTGCCCAATCTTGAACCCAAGGTCTTGCAATTTCCCACATATTAAGCTCCGCATCAAGCATGATTCCAACGCCTTCCACAAGTAACAAAGTTTTTTGCAAAAGCAATAATTCTGGTCTGGTTTCCATTTTATAATCACGCGTCATCACAATTAAATTCTCTAATAAATTCGCTAAAGAAATTTCTTTTACTGAAGAACCAACTATAGTTTCACCAATTTTGCGGCTAGAAAGCGCAAGATCATCAACATTAACATCACTTGGTACCAAACCAGCATCAATATGAACTTGTGCCACTCTACGATAATCCTTGTTCAAAAACCCAATTAAAATCTCAGCAACAGCAATACGGGTTTTCTTATCAATCATTCCCATAATGCCAAAATCAACAACCGCAATATCACCATTTTTCATCAAAAATAAATTTCCTTGATGCATATCAGCATGAAAAAATCCATTACCGTAAACTTGCGTAAAATAGCTAATTACAAGGTTTTCGGCAATTTGCTTCTTATCAAATTCAGATGCTTGAATTGCTTCTTTATTCGAAAAAGCTATGCCATCAATCCATTCAAGCACTAAAATTTTTGATGTTGAAAATTTCCAAAAAATCTCTGGCACATAGAAACCCTTCACATCTTTTAACTCTTCTTTAAGCCTTGAGGCGTTTGCTGCCTCACGTAATAAATCCAATTCACTTTTTTGTAAATTTTCTAAAAGCAAAGCAATATCAGAAAGGCTTTTAGCTAAAAATTTTGAGAATAATGAAATTATTTTGATGATTATTTTAAGAGTTCTGATATCACGCGCCATAATTGCCGCAATAGAGGGGCGTAGAATTTTTACCGCAACTATTTTACCATCTTGTAATTTTGCTTTATGAACTTGCGCAATTGAAGCAGAAGCAACAGCTTTAAAATCAAATTCAGCAAAAATTTTATCAAAATTTTCACTATATTGATTTTTTAAAGTTGCTTTTAGATCCTTGTCACTAAAGGCTGGAACCTTATCTTGAAATTGTGCTAAGGTTTTTGCTAATTTCTCACCAACTAAATCTGGCCTAACTGACAAAGCCTGTCCAAGCTTGATAAAAGAAGGTCCTGCAAAATTTAGAAAATAATAAATTGCACGATCCTTAAAGAAGGGATATAGTAGTAAAGATAAAAGAAATAGAAGCGATAATCTGATGAGATTTATCATTTCTGAGAATTATAAATTACTGACCAACAGCAGAGGAAGCAGAACTTCCAGCATTAAGATCAATTTTGATTTTACTTAAATCAACATCAACTCCAGCGAAGCTAAGAAGTCTTGATAATAGCTGAGATATGATATCAAGAATATTCATTGAAACTTCCTGAACTCTTGAGATTATTAGCTTTAAAGCATTAGTCGCTTCCGGAGATAATTTTAAAATTACCGCCACATCATCAATTGTAATTATATTTAACAACAGCATAACGAACAACATTGAGAAGGCTGTAGAGGCGAAAAGCAATACGCTTCTAAGCGTAAAAAAGGCTAAAAAGTCATTCATAGCAATATTTATAATTATTACTTAATACATGAAACACCAAGTTAATAGCATTAATTTTAACTTTCCAAGTTAATTTTACTTCTGAGAAAGGAGCTGATATAGATTTGCCATAAATCATCCTCCCCGACTTGCTTCGTTCGTCGACCCTCTCTCAAGGGGATGGTGACAGAGTTTTGCATCAGTTGTATATATTTAGTTAACAGTCTCCTGAGAAACACATACTCCATAATACATCACTGGAGTTAGCGGACGTGCATTATAGCTTTGCTCAATTAGATGAGCAAAAGTCATATCATAAATCTTTTCTTGTCTTGAGGTAATTGAAAATGCAACTTCACCCTCTTCATTGATACAATAATTTTGCTGTTTTAAAAGGCTTTCTAACAATCTAACTTCAGCCTCTGTCATCTTTTTATATTTCTCATCTATTTTAGAATCTTTATGAGAATTAAGATATTCTTCTTTAACTGAGAAAATGAAAGAATTTTTGGAGGATGGGCTGCTTTTAACAACTCTGCCATATTGCGAAGGGTCAACGCAGGAAGTTATAACAATAAAAAAAGGCAGAAGTCCGAAAACCATTCTGCCTTTTTTTAAAAAAAATGTATTTGTAAAATTACGCAGCATCAGTAGCTGTATCGAAATCTAATTTTTCTTTAATTCTTGAGGCTTTCCCAGTCAAGTTTCTTAGATAGTAAAGCTTAGCTCTACGCACAACACCTTGCTTTAATACTTCAACTCCATCAAGCAATGGAGAATAAAGTGCGAATTTTCTTTCTACACCAACGCCACTGCTAATTTTTCTAACTGTAAAAGTTGCAGAGTAATTTGCAGCATCTTTTGTTCTTGCAATAACAATACCATTAAATGCCTGAATTCTTGTGTTGCCACCTTCAGTGATTTTGTATTTTACACTTACAGTATCTCCAATTTTAAAATCAGCAATCTTAGAGCCTCTTGATTCCTGAGTTTTTTTAACTTGATCTGTAATAAAACTTGATAATAAATTTTTCATATTTTCCTTATTTAAAAACTAATTAAGCCTTTGCCACTTCTTTTTCTGAAACTGAATCAACAACTCTATCAACAACTTCCATAAGTGCCATAGGAGCTTTATCGCCAGTTCTAAAACCAAATTTCATGATTCTAGTATAACCACCTGGACGAGAATTAATTCTTGGACCAATTTCTTTGAAAAGCTTATTAACAATTTCTTGATTACCAAGAATTGACGCTGCTAAACGACGATTAGCCAAAGTATCTTTCTTAGCAATAGTCATGATCTTTTCAACATAAGGTCTTAGATCTTTTGCTTTTGGCAAAGTTGTTTTGATCATTCCATGTTGTAAAAGAGCAATTGCTAAATTACGAAATAAAGCTTTTCTGTGAGCGCTATTTCTGCTTAATTTTCTACCTTTAATTCTATGTTTCATATTTTAACTTTTTTCTAATTTTTACACTTGTACTTCACTGCAAGAGATTTTCGGGATTCGCTATCGCTCATGCCCATTTTAAGCTAAAAACGACCGTTTAGGTCGTTTTTGCGGCGCTTCGCGCCGCCGCTTAAAATTCCTTGTTCTTAACTTTTAGTAAATCATCCATATTTTTTGGTGGCCAGTTAGGAATCTTCATACCAAAATTCAGATTCATAGCTTTAAGATTTTCTTTTAATTCATTTAATGATTTTCTACCAAAATTAGCAGTCTTCAACATCTCACCTTCAGATCTTGAAACTAAATCACCAACATAAAGAATATTTTCATTTTTTAAACAATTATATGATCTAACTGAAAGTTCCAATTCATCAATTGTTTTAAGAAGATTTTTATTGAATTCAGGTTCGATATCAATTTCTTTAGAAGGAGCAACATCAACCTTGCTCACATCAAAATTAATAAAGAATTGCAGTTGTTCTTGTAAAATTTTTGCAGCAACACCTAAAGAATCTTGAGGAGTAATTGCACCATTTGTATCAATTTCTAAAATCAATTTGTCATAGTCAGTAATTTGTCCAACACGAGCATTCTCAACCTTGTAAGACACTCTTTTAACTGGACTAAAGATTGCATCAATTGCAATTGAACCAACTCCATGATGTTCTTTAGCTTTATTTTGTTCAGCAGTAACGTAACCTTTACCACATTCTACATGCATCTGAATGTCAATTTTAGCACCTTTATTCAAATGACAAATAATCAAATCCTTATTGCTAATTTCAACACCAGCTGGAACTTCAATTGCACCAGCATATACTGGACCTTGTTTGTTAGTTGAAAGTCTAATATTGAAAGAAGAAGAATCACCTTTAGTGATTGCAAGAGATTTGATATTCATGATAATATCAATAACATCTTCTTTCACACCTTCAATAGTGCTATATTCATGCATCACACCTTCAATTTTAATTGAAGTAACAGCAAAACCAGCAACTGAAGATAATAAAACTCTTCTTAAAGCATTACCAAGAGTGTTACCAAAACCTCTTTCAAAAGGCTCCATAACGATAACAGATTTTTTTACATTATCATAGCCTTCTTTAACTACAACTGAACCTGGTTTTGTAAGTAAATGCCAACTTTCTTTTAGAATAGCCATATTTTTAAACTTTTATTTATGTTTTAATATTTAAACCAAGAGATAGCAAAAATCTGATGCAATGGCTGTATTTTTGAGGGATTTTTTGAGTTTTTCAAAAATAGCACCGCAGCGTATTTCAACATACGTGAGGAACTCATTTTTGAAAAACTCAAAAAGCACCAAAAAGGCAGTCACTGCACTGATTTTTTAAACTCTGCGTCGCTTCGCTGGCCTACATCCATTGTGCGGATGGTAGGTTTTGTCAATAATTGTAGCAACAGAAACTCCTGCAGCTTGTATAGCACGCAAAGAAGCTTCTCTACCAACTCCAGGACCAGTAATTTCAACAGTAACATTTTGTAAACCGCTTTCTTTTGCTGTTTCAATAGCATTTTGAGTTGCAATTTGCGCAGCGTAAGGAGTTGCTTTTCTTGAACCTTTAAAACCATGCTTTCCAGCAGATGACCAGCAAATTAAATTGCCTTGTAAATCAGTAATAGAAATTATGGTGTTATTAAAGCTTGCAAATACATGCGCTACACCATTTAAAATATTTTTCTTTTTCTTACCAACGGTCTTTTTACCACTATACTTAACCATATTTTTTAGAAATTATTTAGTTACTTTTTTCTTACCAGCAATCGCAACGCCTCTGCCTTTACGAGTTCTAGCGTTAGTATGAGTTCTTTGTCCTCTAACTGGAAGTTTTTTAACGTGTCTGATACCTTTATAACAACCAATATCAACCAATCTTTTAATGCTTGCAGAAACTTTTCTTCTCAAATCACCTTCAAGAGTTGGATGTTCTTTTTCAAGTAATGATCTAACTTGTGCAAGCTTCTCTTCAGTCATCTGATGAGTTCTTGTACTAAGATCTATTTTTAATTTCTTGCAAATTTTATGCGCAGTAGTTATGCCAATACCGTAAATGTAAGTAAGAGAGATAACAAATCTCTTTTCTTTTGGAATATTGACACCAGCAATTCTAGCCAAGTTTAAACTCCTATTCGTTTTATTATTAATATTTCTGATTTATAAGCTAACTTACAATCATGTGGCAATATGGTCTAAACACCATCTCACCTACTATAAGAGACCATTACAACTATCTTATAGAAAATTTTTGTGCTATTTCAACCAGCTTCTCAAAAATGAGGGGCATCTCTTTTAAAGCATCAATTGAATAAAGCAAGTTCTTTTTTTTGTAATGTTCTATTAAATTTGAAGATGACTCATGATAAACTTGAAGTCTTTTTTTAACAGACATCCTATTATCATCAGGTCTACTTTCAAATTCATTAGATCCACAATTATCGCAAACCTCGTCTTTTTTAGTTGGTTTGAAATAAGAATTATAAATCACTCCACATTTTGAACAAGAAAAACGCCCTGATATTCTTTTTACCAGAATATCATCACTTGCTTCAAAATTAATTACAGCATTGATTTTTTTGCCCAAAGACTCAAGCATCTCATCAAAAGCAAGCGCTTGTTCTAAAGTTCTTGGAAAACCATCAACTATAAATCCATCATTACAATCATTTTGAGATATTCTACCTCTAATAATGTCAATTACTACAGCATCAGGAACTAACTTTCCTGCATTCATATAGTCTTGTGCCATTATACCTATTTCTGTTTTCATCGCCGCTTCATTTCTTAAAACATCCCCTGTAGAAATAGTTGGGATTTTTAATTTTTTAGCAAGCATAGCCGATTGAGTTCCTTTACCAGAACCTGGAGGACCCATGAAAATTATATTAGTCATATTATCTCCTTATCCTTACTCTTCTTTTTCTAGTATTATTACCACTATATTTACCAGCAAACATATATGATTGAACCTGATTTATTAAATCAAGCACAACGTTAACCATGATTAGAATTCCTGTTCCACCAATATGCAAAGGAATTGAATAATTTGTTACCAAAATTTCTGGCGCGATACAAACAAAAATCAAATAAATTGCACCAATTAAAGTAAGACGAGAAACTATTTTATCAAGATGAGCTGAAGTATTTGCTCCCGGTCTAATACCAAGTATGAAACAATTACTCTTTTTTAAATTTCCAGCAACTTCTTCAGTATTAAAAATTATCGAAGAATAAAAATAAGAGAAAAATAAAATTAAAGATGCAAATAAAGCCAGATATAATGGCCCGCCTCTTCTCAACATTGAAATTAGAAAATCACCATCTCCTCCAGTAAATTGCATTATTGCTGAAGGAAACATCAAAATTGAACTAGCAAAAATTGGCGGGATAACGCCAGAAACGTTAAGTTTTAATGGTAAAAATGATGAATCATTCATACCAGAAGCTCTCATCATAGCTCCATTTGGATATTGAATTTTTATACGTTTATGAGTTTTTTCAACGAAACATACAAAAAGCAAGAAACCAGCAAAAGTTACAAAAAAGAATACTACGGTTAACCATGAATATATACCAGTTCTTGAAAGATCAAAAACTTGAATGATTGTCGCAGGAAGCGAAGAAACAATACCAACGAAAATTATCAAAGAAATACCATTACCAACACCAGAAGAAGTTATTTTTTCACCAAACCACATCAACATTACTGTTCCACCAACAAGACTAACGCAAGTTGTCCACATAAAAATTGGGGAATCAGAAACAAAAGCGCTTTGTTCGCCATTGCTTAAAGCGTAATAAACACCAAGAGATTGGAAAAATGCTAAAACGATAGTAAGGTATCTGGTATATTGATTTATCTTAGCTCTACCATATTCACCATCTTTTTTTAGAGCCTCAAGACCTTTATACATAGAAGTTAGAAGCTGCATGATAATTGATGCAGTGATATAAGGCATAATGTTAAGAGCGAAAATACTCATTCTTTGCAAAGCCCCTCCGGAGAAGAGATTTACCATACCAAAAATATCAGCTTTAGAACTGTCGAAGAATTTTTTTAAGACATCAAGATCCACACCCGGAATCGGCACGAAAGTGCCAAATCTATAGATAAGAAGAATAAAAATCGTAAATAATATTCTATTTTTTAATTCTGAGCTTGAAGCTTGAGATGACACAGTTTTATTAATTTTTTAGTCTTTATTAGGCAAATGCTTTGGCTTTTGCAGAATAGCTATCTACCGCAACTTTAAAACTAGCTTTAACTGAACTATCTTTGCCCATCAATAATTTCACTTTAGAATTCTTATCTTTGATAAGACCGTATTTTTCTAAAGTTTCTTTATTAACTGCTGAAGAAGTATCAATTTTGTTTTTATTTACCAAATTGATAATATCATTGATATTAACTGCTTCATATTCCTTTCTAAGAACATTTACAAAGCCTCTTTTTGGTAATCTCATATGAACCGGAGTCTGACCACCTTCAAAACCTTTTACAGAATGATGACCAGTTCTAGCCTTTTGACCTTTTACACCGCGTCCTGAAGTTTTACCTTTACCAGAACCGATACCACGACCAACTCTGATGCGGCTATTTCTTTTAATTTTTGCTAAATTAGTTAATGAGATAGACATTTTAATTACACTAATGAAATTTTAATTACATGATTAACCTTTCTCACCATTCCAAGAATTGCGTTAGAACATGTTAATTCGGCAGCGCTGCCGATTCCTCTAAGACCAAGACCAATAAGACTCGCTTTTTGTCTGTCATTCATTTTTGATCCGCCTTTTACTTGTGTAATGCGAACCTTTTTATTTAAAAAATTATCCAATTGCATGGCTATTCGTTATTTATGTTAAGAGCTTGATTTCTTCTTTTAACTATCTCAGAAATTTCTTTAGATCTTTTTTCTGCAATAATTTTTGGAGATGTTAATAATTTCAAAGCAGCGAAAGTTGCTCCAACCATGTTATAAGGGTTAGAAGTACCAACTGATTTTGCAACTACATCGCGAATTCCAGCACATTCAAAAACTGCACGCATAGGACCACCAGCAATAACTCCAGTACCTGCAGGAGCTGATCTCAAATAAACCTTAGCTGAACAAAATCTACCAAAAATATCATGATGAATTGTTCTCCCTTCTTTTAAGGCAATTTTAGTCATAGCTTTTTTAGCAGCCTCAAATGCTTTATTTTTAGCATCAGAAACTTCTGTTGCGTTACCTTTTCCAACACCAACTTTGCCATTTTTATCGCCAACAACCACTAAAGCAGCGAATGAAAGGTTTTTACCGCCTTTTACTGTTTTAGAAACTTTATTTACTGAAATTAATCTTTCTACAATTTCAGCAGCGTTATTGTTGTTGTTATTATTATTTTTAGCTTGTTTTGACATGATATTCTTAATTAAAATTGTAGTCCAGCTTCACGGCAAGAATCAGCTAAAGCCTTAACTCTTCCATTATAAGCATAAGCTCCTTTATCGAAAACAACTTTCGTAATGCCTGCTTTTAAACATTTTTCAGCAAAAGTTTTTCCAACTAATTTAGCTTTTTCAATTCCACTAATTTTTTTATTCTCTTCAAAATTCAAAGTTGAGAAAGATTGTAAAACCTTTCCATCAACTGAAATAAGTTGAGCTGAGAAATTTTTATTAGATCTAGCAACCACAATTTTTGGTCTAAGACCTTTGTTTCTCTTAGCAATATTGCCTTTAACTCTATATTTTCTTCTTTCGTACTTAGTAAGCATTATTTCTTTTTACCCTCTTTTCTTAAAATTTGTTTTCCAAGAATCTTTACACCTTTACCTTTGTAAGGTTCAGGCTTTCTAAATGAGATAATTTCTGACGCTACTTGACCAACCAAAACCTTGTCATCCCCTGAAAGAACAATAAGATTTGGTTTTTCAAAAGCAGCTACAATTCCTTTTGGTAAGGAATAGAAAATTTCATGACTATAACCTAAAGTCAGAATTAAAACTCCTTTTTCAACAGCAGCTTTGTAACCAACGCCATTAACTTCTAAAGTCACTTTAAATGGCTCTTTTAAACCAAGAACTATGTTCTTGATGTTATTTCTGTCCATACCAATAAATTTTGATATATCAGAAACAGCTCCTTTATCCGCAGTTAACTTAATTTCATTATTCTGGTTAGTAATTTTTATTCCAGAAGTTACTTTATAAGTTTTTTTTACTTTACCATTGTCAAAAGTTAGCACGTTATCACTAACTGCAACTTTAATATTTTCAGGTAATTTTACTGGTAGTTTTCCTACTCTAGACATATTATTCGTAAATTAAAATATTTTTAGCAAAATTTCGCCACCAAGCTTTTTATTTCTTGCTTCATGATCAGAAATAACTCCTTTGGAAGTTGAGATTATAACTAATCCCAAACCATTTTTTACAGAAGGTATTTCTTCAGAGCCACAATAAACTCTTCTTCCCGGTTTAGATACAACTGAGATTTCGCTTACTACCGGAGCTGAATAGTGATATTTCAAATGAATATCAAATTTTGCTGCAGCACCTTTTTCTTGTACTTTACTATAATTAAGAATGAAACCTTCATCCTTTAAAATTTTTAAAATATTCTCTCTTAGTTTAGATACAGGAGAAGAAATTACATCTCTTCTAACCATGTAACCATTTTTGATTCTTGCAACTAAATCTGAAACTGGATGATTAACCGACATCTTTATTTAAATATTTATTATTATATTACCAACTTGACTTAATTAAGCCAGGAATTTGCCCGAAAGAAGCTAATTCTCTAAGCGCAATTCTTGATAAACCGAATTTTCTAAAATTACCTCTTGGTCTGCCAGTTAAACTGCATCTATTTCTATATCTTGAAAAAGAGCCATCTCTTGGCATTTCAGAAAGTTTAATTTGTGCCATCAGTCTGTCTTCAAAAGAAGCTGATTGATCTTTACTGACCTCAATCAATTTTGATCTTTTAGCTTCATGTAAGTGAGAAGTTTTTTCTCTTACTTTATTTCTTCTGATTAAAGATTTTTTTGCCATTTTATTATTTTATTGGAAGATTTAACTTTTTAAGTAAATATAGTGATTCTTCTTTTGTTTTAGCAGTCGTCACTATAGTAATATTCATACCAAATATCTTCATAATATTATCAAGATCAACTTCTAAGAAGATGTTATGTTCTTTCACACCAAAGCTATAATGACCGCTTTGATTGAATCCTTTTGCTGATAGGCCTCTGAAGTCTCTAATTCTTGGTAGAGCAATATTCACCAATCTATCAAAGAATTCATACATTTTTTTACCTCTTAAGGTCACTCTGCAACCAATTGGTAAATCCTTTCTTAATTTGAAAGTAGAAATCGCCTTGCGAGATTTTGTTAATACTGCTTTTTGACCAGCAATGTTAGACACTTGAGTTGACAAGTAAGACAAGAATTTATTGTCGCTATCAACAGCTTTTATTCCAACGTTAAGACTTACCATTTTTAATCTTGGAATTTCCAAGTCATTGGTATAAGAGAACTTTTTCTTTAAATCAGAAATAGAATCTTTATATATTTTTTCAGTTAATGTTTGCATCACTTAAGCTAATCAATTTTTTTGCCAGATTTTTTAGAAACACGATATTTTCTAGTAAATTTTTTACCTTCACCAGAATCTATAACAAATTTTACTTTTACTGCTTTACCATCTTCAGCGTGAGCAATATTTGAAATATGAATTGGCTTTTCAACTTTCAATATTTGACCAGGTGTAGAAGAAGTTGGTTTTTTGTGAATAGTAGCAAGATTAACACCTTCTACAACCACTTTATTACCGTCAATTGCAGTAATTTTACCAGTTTTACCTCTATTAGATCCAGCAATTACAATTACTGAATCATTTTTTTTGAATTTATTAGCCATATTATATAACCTCCGAAGCTAATGAAGCGATTTTAAGGAAGTTCTTTTGTCTAACTTCCCTTGCAATTGGTCCGAAAACACGAGTAGCAATTGGCTCTCCGTCCTTGTCAACCAACACTACAGCATTATCATCAAACTTAACAAAACTGCCGTCATTTCTAACAATTTTGCTTTTAGTTCTAACTATAACTCCTTTAGCAACTTGACCTTTTTTAACTTTTGAACCAGGAATTACACTAGTAATTGATAGAACAATTATTTCGCCAACTCCAGTAATCATGTGGTCACTACCACCTAATACTTTAATACATGTAGCGGTTTTAGCTCCTGAGTTATCAGCTACCACTAAACTTGTTTGCATTTGAATCATTTTAGTCTAGACCAAATTTTATTAATTAACTTTTAAAGCCCATTTCTTGTTTTTAGAAACAGGTTTTGAACTTACAATTTCAACTTCATCACCGACATTTACTTTTTGTCCTTTTGAATCAACTAAGTAATTCTTATGGGTAGTAAGATATTTACCGTAACGAGGATGTTTTTTAAAGGCTGTAGAAACAGCTTTAAAAGTTTTATCATCAATGATGTTTAAGATTTTTACTTTCATATTTACGCTTTCGCAGCTTTTTTATTATTAATCTTAGTGAATAATCTAGCAATTGCTTTCTTTTTAATTTTGAATTCTTTCACTATAGTTCCTTCACCTGAAGATGCTTTAACTCTCATCATCATAAGATCTTTCTTAAGAGATGCGATTTCAGATAGCATTGAATTTTTTTCTTCTTTTTTCATGTCAAAAAATTAAATCAAATTAACGATCTTTGTTTTAAAAGGTAATTTAGCAGCAGCCTTTTCCAAAGAGGTGATAGCTGAAGCATCATCAATACCATCAATTTCAAAAATGATTCTGCCTGGTTTGATTTTAGCAATGTAATATTCAACGTTACCTTTACCAGAACCCATTCTCACTTCCGCCGGTTTTTTTGTAACTGGAGTGTGAGGGAAAACCATAATCCAAAGCTTTCCGGCTCTTTTCATATAACGAGTCACAACTTTTCTTGCTGACTCAATTTGTTTTGAATTTAGCTTACCTGGTTCAAGAGCTTTAAGACCAAAAGAACCAAATTTTAGGCTATTGCCATTAGAAGCAGCACCAAGGATCTTTTTACCACCCTTTTGCGATTTTCTATATTTCGTTTTTGCAGGAACTAACATTTTATACTAATTTATTTGTTTTCTTTTCGTTTGTACCTTTGTAAATCCAAACTTTAACCCCTATAACTCCATAAGTAGTATAGGCATTTGCTGTAGCATAATCAATATTTCCTCTGATTGTATGAAGAGGAATTGATCCTTCTTTATACCATTCAGTTCTAGCGATTTCTGCACCGCCAAGTCTACCAGCAACAGAAACTTTAATTCCAAGCGCACCATATTTCATAGCAGATTGCATGGATTTTTTCATTACTTTCTTAAAAGCAGCACGACCTTCAAGTTGCTTAGCAATGCTTTGCGCAACTAGTGAAGAATTCAAATCTGGCTTATCAATTTCAACAATTTTAACATCAACTTTTGCACCAGCAATTTTTTCAACTGCTCTGTTAATCTTTTCAATATCAAGACCTTTTTTACCAATCAAAACTCCAGGTTTTGAAGTCTTAATGATAAGATTAATTTTATCAGATGGTCTTTCAATAACAATACTTCCAATACCGCAATGAGAATAGTTTTTCTTAACAAAATTTCTAATTGCTATATCATTGATAAGTTTTTTGGCATAGTTTTTATTATCATACCAAATTGACTCCCAGTTTTTATTATTGAGAAGCCTAAAACCAACCGGATTAACCTTTTGACCCATTTTACCTCTATTTTGATTTTTCTTGTTTTTCTTCTAGCACAACTCTGATATTGCTAAAAGTTTTTAAAATTCTGCTTGATTTACCACGACCTCTCGCCGCAAATCTTTTTAATGCAAAAGCACGACCTACATCAATTCTTTTAATATATAGGTTATCAATATCCATGTTATGGTTATTCTCAGCATTTGACATCGCTGAATAAACTAGACCACTAACAGTTGATGCAAGCTTTAAGTTAGAGAATTTCAAAAATTTTAAAACTTCTGAAACTTTTTTACCGGTTAAATTCCCAGTAATCTTCATAACCTTAAGAGGGCTTGATTTTACAGCATTTAAATAGGCTACCGCCAATTTCTCAGTCATATCTTATGCGCTTTTAATTTTTTTATCTGCAGAATGACCATAGAAGGTTCTAGTTGGAGCAAATTCTCCAAACTTATGACCCACCATTCCTTCTGTAACTAATACTGATACAAATTTTTTACCATTATGCACAGCAAAATTAACACCCACAAATTGTGGTAAAATTGTTGACCTTCTAGACCAAGTTTTAATAATTGGTTTTTTCGAAGAATTAACATAATCTCTTGCTTTTTTTAGCAAATATCCATCTACAAATGGTACTTTCCAAGCTGATCTAGGCATATTTAATATTTAATTATTTAGCGCGTCTTGATTTAACAATAAAACGATTAGTAGTTTTATTTCTTTTCCTAGTAATCTTACCTTTAGCAGATTTACCAGTAGGAGAAACAGGATGTCTACCACCTGAAGTTTTACCTTCGCCACCACCGTGTGGGTGATCAACAGGGTTCATTACAACACCTCTAACGGTTGGTCTAATACCAAGCCATCTTGATCTACCAGCTTTACCAATAGAAACGTTTTTGTTGTCGATGTTTGAAGCTGAACCGATAGTTGCCATACAATCAAGTAGGAACAATCTGATTTCTCCTGATTGCATTTTTAACAAAGCATATCCACCATCTTTTCCAACCAATTGTGCGTATGTTCCAGCTGATCTTGCAACCGCACCACCACAACCTGGTTTTAATTCAACATTGTGAATAATACTTCCAATTGGAATCACTGAAAGTGGCATTGCATTACCAATTTTAACGTCGATCAATTGTCTTGAAGACATGATTTTTTCACCGGCAGCCAATTTGTGAGGAGCCAAGATGTAAGAATACACGCCATCAGAATATTTCAATAACGCAATGAAAGCAGTACGATTTGGATCATATTCAATTCTTTCAACTACAGCCTCAACGTCATATCTATCTCTCTTAAAATCAATAACTCTAAAAGATTTTTTATGACCGCCAGACTTGTGACGAACAGTAATGTGACCAATATTATTTCTTCCTGCATTCTCAGAAACATTAGTCGTAAGAATTTTCATAGGAGATCCTTTCCACAATTCACTTCTGTCAATTGTGATAAGCTGTCTCAAAGATGGAGTTATAGCTTTATAATTTTTAAGAGCCATTTTTATGAACCAAAGTTAATTGATTGACCTTCTTTCAAAGTGACAATCGCTTTTTTATATGATTTTCTTTTACCTTCAACGCCTTTAAACCTTTTTGTTTTTGGCTTTGTGTTGATGATGTTTATTTTATCAACTTCAACGTTAAAAATCTTTTTAACCAAAGAAGCAATCTCGCCTTTATGGCAAGTAGAATCAACTTCAAAATGGTATTTATTATCAGGTAATTGCTTATTTGATTTTTCAGTATAAACAAGACCTTTAATTTTATCGTAATTTACTAGAGCCGACATTTTCTACAACGCTCCTTTAATGTTTTCAAAAGTTTTACTATCAACTACCAAGTGATCAAAACTTAGTATATCATAAACATTGAGTGCAACCGCATTCAAAGCTTTTACATTCTTAAGATTTCTTGATGATCTTGCTAAAACTTCATTATTATCTGAAGCCGCGTAAACAATCAGAGCACTTGGAACGTTATTCTTTTTTAAAGAAGCATTAATTTCTGTTGTTTTCAATTTTTCAGAAACATCAGAAAATAAAACAACTTTATTTTCTTTTAATTTTAATTTTAATACGTCAGATAAAGCCGCTTTAATGATTTTTTTTGGCATAGTGAAATCAAAAGAACGAGGCATTGGACCATGACAAGTTCTACCACCAACGAATTGAACTGATCTTTTACTACCTTGTCTTGCGCGGCCAGTCCCTTTTTGTTTATAAGGTTTTGCAGTAGTTCCAGAAATTTCTGCCATAGTCTTTGTTTTAGCAGAACCAGATCTTCTTCTAGCAAGCTGCCAACGAACTACATAAGCCACAGATTTTGGACTTTGGAATTCTAGATCAGCAGATACATCAACTGACTTAGAGCCAAGTTTTTGTGTTGTAAAATCTATAGTTTTTAATGTTAAAGCTGTCATAAATACTTTATTAATGCTATTTTATTATTTGTGAGCAATCTTTAAAATTACATCACTACCCGCATTACCAGGAACTGCGCCTTTAACGGCAATAATCGATTTTTCACTATCTATTATTAAAACTTCAAGATTTTTTACCGTAACATTGTCTACACCCATATGTCCAGCCATTTTCTTGCCTTTAAATGTTTTGCCAGGATCCTGTCTTTGACCAGTTGAACCGTGAGATCTGTGCGAAACAGAAACACCATGAGAAGCTTCAAGACCAGCGAAATTCCATCTTTTCATAACACCAGCAAAACCTTTACCAGATGTTACGCCTCTAACATCTATAAAATCTCCTTCTTTTAACAAAGAAGCAATAGCAATTTGATCACCAGTTTTAAATTCTAAGCCTTTTTTAACTTGAGAACCTCTGATTTTCTTAAAAAGAGGAACTGATTTTTTATTAAAAACTCCAGCAACTGATTTTGAGATTTTTTTAGGATTAGTAACTTTTTGAAAAGCAACCAACAAATTATCAAAATCCTTGTTTTCATTTACAACTAAATCAAGTACAGAATTTTCGTAAACTTGTATCATAGTTAAAGGAACAGTAGTACCATTCTCCTTAAAAACGTGGCTCATGCCAACTTTTTTTCCTATTAATTCCAACATCTTTAATTCTTTGCCCCATTAATTGCGATTTTAATATTTACGCCAGCTGAAAGGCTTAATTTCATTAAAGCATCAACTGTTTGAGCAGTAGGAGAAATAATCAATAATCTTTTTGAAGATCTAATCTCAAATTGCTCTCTTGAATCTTTATCAACGTGAGGACCTCTGATAACGCAAAACTTTTGAATTTTAGTTGGTAGAGGAATTGGGCCTTTAATACCAGCTCCAGTTCTTCTAACTGTAACGATGATTTCATTCATCGCTTTGTTCAAAACAACGTGATCAAAAGATTCAAGTGTAATCTTGATACTTTCTTTATTTTTCATAATTAATATTTACCATTTTGCATGAGATCCTGAATTTCGTCAGGATAAGCAAGATCTAAGGCGCTTTTAGCGCCTAAGATCTTGCTTATTTAATAATCTTTGAAACAACACCAGCGCCAACAGTTCTGCCACCTTCACGAATAGCAAACCTTAAGCCTTCCTCCATTGCAATAGGAGCAATCAAAGCCACATTGATCTTTACATTGTCTCC
>JAGWYT010000047.1 GCA_018969185.1 Rickettsiales bacterium
GTAATAGCAGCAGTTAATGTTGTCTTACCATGGTCAACGTGCCCGATCGTTCCTATATTAACGTGAGGCTTAGTGCGTTGGAATACTTGTTTGGTCATAAAATTTAGACTTTTTTCAAGTTAATAAAATTAGCCAGAACCGCCTGAGTCAGCTCTGCCTAAGTAATCACAAAGATTTAATCTTTAAGCTTGTTTAATACGCCATCTTTGAGGGGAAAGCGGGCATTCTAAAATCACTAAAATAAAAAGCAAATGGAAAATAAACACAAAACATCATCCTTAAAATGCCTCGCATTTCAAGGATGACGTAATCGGGTTTAGTTATTGTAATACATTTCAAATTCAACTGGATGAGGAATTTGCTCGTATCTTTCAACTTCTTTCATCTTAAGTTCGATATAAGCATCAATTTGCTCATTAGTAAATACGCCACCTTCAAGCAAGAAACCTCTGTCTTTATCAAGTGCATTAAGAGCATCACGAAGTGAACGTGAAACAGTTGGGATTTTTTTCAAATCCTTTTCTGGCAGATGGTATAAATCTTGATTTCTTGGATCTCCCGGATGAATTTTATTTTTAATTCCATCAAGACCTGCCATTAAAAGCGCAGCACAAGTCAGATAAGGATTTGAAGCAGGATCAGGAAAACGTGTTTCAATTCTACGCGCTTTTTCATTAGTCACATGTGGAATACGAATTGAAGCTGAACGATTTTTTGCTGAATAAGCAAGTAAAACCGGAGCTTCATAACCAGGAACTAAACGCTTATAACTGTTAGTTGTAGCATTAGAAAAAGCATTAATTGCTTTAGCATGTTTGATAATTCCGCCAATGTAGAAAAGTGCTAATTCTGAAAGATTGGCATGCTCTTTTCCCATGAAAAGATTTTGACCATTTTTCCAAATTGACTGGTGAACGTGCATACCAGAACCATTATCAGCGAAGATTGGTTTTGGCATGAAAGTTGCAGTTTTACCAAAAGCTTGGCAAACATTGTGAATTACATATTTGAACTTTTGAATGTTATCACCAGTTCCAGTAAGAGTGCTATATTTAAAACCAAGTTCAAATTGTGAATTCGCAACTTCGTGATGGTGAAGAATTGGAGTAATTCCAACTTCACGTAAAGTTTCAATCATTTCAGAACGAATATCTTGTCCAGTATCAATTGGAGCTGGATCAAAATAAGCTCCTTTAATTTGTGATCTACGCGCTAAATTTCCACCTTCAATTGCTTTTCCTGTATTGTGCGGAGCTTCTTCTGAATCAATTGAGTGAGATGAACCATGAGTTCCAACCTTAAAACGCACATCATCAAAAACGAAGAATTCTGGTTCCGGACCAAAATAAGCAACATCGCCAATTCCTGAATTTTTTAAATATTCTTCAGCTTTTTTCGCCGTAAATCTTGGATCACGATCATAACCTTTACCAGTTGTTGGCTCAATTACATCACAAGTTAGAACAAGAGTTGGAATAGTTGCAAAAGGATCAACGAAAGCAGTTGAAAGATCAGGAATCATGATCATGTCTGATTCATTAATTTCTTTCCAAGCTGGCACTGAAGATCCATCAAAAGCAACACCTTTTACCAATTCTTCTTCAGATACTTGATCAGCGCAGTGGCTGATGTGAAGCCATTTTCCGTTATAATCAGAAAAACGAAAATCAACGAATTTAATATTATTATTT
The DNA here is from genome assembly GCA_018969185.1 of Rickettsiales bacterium. Taxonomy (GTDB): domain Bacteria; phylum Pseudomonadota; class Alphaproteobacteria; order Rickettsiales; family UBA1997; genus UBA2645. Next base: position 1,692 of record JAGWYT010000047.1, read on the forward strand.
TTGATCATCTCAAAAATATGAGAACAGCCAGAAGCCTTAGACATTGTAATTACCGAAAATTTAGTTAGATCTTTGTAAGAGGAAAACGACAGTAAATTTTTACTGACGATCTTTTTTGAAACTGTAAAAATAGTTCCTTGAGATGGGACTAAATTTTTAACCTTTCTAGATTAAAAAGTATAGTGGTTTTTTGAAAAAATTAGGAATTATATCTTAAAGTACTTAAATCACCAGTCTTGAACGGCTTCGCCGCTCAAGCCACCTTCTTTTTCAAAGAGGTTTTTTAAAATTTTTATTGATTTCTTATCAAAACTCTATAAAAACTTCCGCCCCTTCATTTTACTTTCCTTTAAGTGCCCTTAGCTCAGCTGGATAGAGCAACAGCCTTCTAAGCTGTAGGTCAGACGTTCGAATCGTCTAGGGCACGCCAAAATCATTTAGATTAAAAACTTATAACTTCTCACCGGTTGAGCTTGTGACAAACCAAGAGAAGTAAATTGCAAAATCTTATCCTTGGTTTCGACTTCGCTCAACCGGCGGATAAGATTTATTCTCTCTTACCAAAAATTGCCGTACCAATGCGAATATGAGTTGAGCCAAGAGCAATTGCATCTTCAAAATCTGAACTCATTCCCATAGATAAATTTTTTAAATTATTTTCTTTGGCTAATTTATTGAGTAATGCAAAATAAGGCGCGGGGCTTTCATTTTCTGGTGGAATGCACATTAATCCAGTAATATTTAAACCACATTCTTCACGCGAAAATTTAACAAAATTTTTTAATTCGTGAGGTAAGACTCCACTTTTTTGTTCTTCTTCACCAATATTTACTTGAATAAAAATCTCGATATTTTTTTTCTGCTTCTCAATTTCTTTTTTTAACTCTATAGCAAGTTTTTCACTATCTAAACTTTCAATCACATCAAATAATTTCACTGCATTTTTGGCTTTGTTGCTTTGCAAATGTCCAATGAAATGTAATTTTATTTTTGGAAATTTTTCTCTGATTTCTGGCCATTTTTCTTCTGCTTCTTTGATGTAATTCTCACCAAAGGAACTACAGCCCGCTTCTATCGCCTGAAGAATTTTTTCGCTGTCTTGCATTTTTGAAACCGCAACTAAATTCGGCTTATTTTTTTTATAAAGCTTGCAAGCTTGATTAATTTTTTGATTAATTAAAAATAACTTACGTTCAATAATACCAGTTGTCATGAATCAGAAAATATTGTTTGAGATAAAAAAATTTAAGAAAAGTAATTTGCCGACAAGTGTCTTTTTTACTGATCGCAAAAAAATATCAAATCTTGAATTAACTATAAAACATTTACCAAAAAATTCTGCAATCATAATTCGCGAATATGATTTAGATGAAAAAACACGCGAGATTTTTGCCAAAAATATTATAAACTTAGCAAGACCTTTAGGCTTTAAAACTCTGGTTGGAAAGAATTTTGAATTAGCAAAAAAAATTAAAGCTGATGGCGTACATTTTTCTGATTTTGATAAATTACCTTTAAAAATTTTTAAAGAAAAAACTAGAGACAAAAAATTTATTTTTAGTTTTTCCTGTCATAATTTTAAATCAATTTTAAAAGCTAAGAAAGAAAATTTTGATATGATTTTTCTTTCACCAATTTTTAGAACTGATAGCCATCCTGATACTAAAACTATTGGTTTAAGGCAGTTAGCAAAAATTTCTTTAAAAACTAAAAATTCAACTTATTGTCATTCTAATCTTTACGCTTTGGGCGGAATTAATTGCCAAAATATTTCTGCAATTCGTAAATTAAATTTAGCAGGTTTTGGCGCAATAAATTTATTTAATAGTTAATGAAAATCACTCCCATTATTCTATCTGGCGGCTCTGGCACAAGATTATGGCCACTTTCACGCAGTTTACATCCCAAACAATTTTTAGATTTTTTTGGTAAAAATACTTTATTTCAAAAGGCTGCTTTAAGAGTAAAAAATTCTGATATTTTCAATAGTCCAATAATTATTTGTAACAATGAACATCGCTTCATTGCTGCTGAAGAATTACAAGAAATTAACATTAATCCTAAATCAATAATTTTAGAACCAATTGGTAGAAACACCGCACCAGCCGTTGCCATTGCTGCGTTAAACATTGATGATAAAAATGATGATTTAATTTTAGTAATGCCATCTGACCACATAATTGAAAATGAAGAAAAATTTATTTCTCATGTAAAAAATGCTGCTAAGGCTGCAAATGAAGGCTATCTAATTACTTTTGGAATTATTCCAAATAAGCCTGAAACTGGCTATGGCTATATAAAACAGGGTGAAAAATTAACAGAATTTGGTGAGGTTTTAGCTGTAGAAAAATTTATTGAAAAACCACAAAAAGAAGTTGCTGAGAAATTTTTAAAAGATGGTGGTTACTTCTGGAACAGCGGTATCTTTATGTTCAAGGCCTCAACATATTTGGAAATTTTACAAAAATTACAAAAGGATATTTTTGATTCATGTAAAAATTCTTATAGTAATGCTACAAAAGACCTTGATTTTATTAGGTTATCAGCAAGTGATTTTGAAAAATGCACAAATATTTCAATTGATTATGCCGTAATGGAAAAAGCTGAGAAAGTAAGCGTGGTGCCTGTAAATGTTGGTTGGTCAGATGTTGGAAGTTGGCAGGCAATTGCTGAAATTGCAACTAAAGATGAAAATCAAAATAGTTTAATTGGTGACTGCATTTCACTTAAAACAAAAAATTGTTATGTTAATTCAAGAAGCGGAATTGTTGCTACAATTGGCGTTTCTGACCTAATTATAATTTCACTCAAAGATGTAACTTTAGTTGCAAATAAAAATAATGCACAGGATGTGAAGGAATTATTTGAGATGCTAAAAAAGCAAAAAAGAGAAGAATGCCATAGTAATACGAAAACTCTGCGCCCGTGGGGAAGCTTTGAAACTATTGACCTAAGCGATAGGTTTAAAGTAAAAAGAATTACTGTAAAACCTGGAGCATCACTATCTTTACAAATGCATAAAAAACGCGCTGAGCATTGGGTGGTGGTGAAGGGCGAAGCTGTTGTTACTTGTGGCGAGAAAGAATTTATTTTGAATGAAGATCAATCAACTTACATTCCACTTGGCGAGAAACATCGCTTAGAAAATAAAGGCAAAAATCTTTTAGAAATAATTGAAGTGCAAACCGGAAGTTATTTAGGAGAGGATGATATTGTTAGGTTTCAAGATATTTACGGGAGATAGGTTTAAAAAAAGATTTTTCTTGATTTCGACAAGCTCAATTGGCGAAAAATCTTAACATCTTGGACAAACAATTTTTCGCTGATTGAGCTTGTCGAAATCAAGAAATTGTATATTTCCATTAAAAATTTACATAAAATGTTTTTAGCAATTTTACGAAATGAATTTCTTTTGATAAGCCGCAATTTATCTAAAATTATTCAGAATTTTTTATTCTTTTTTATCTCTTTTGCTGTATTTTTTCTGCTGTCACAAAACCAACAAAATCAAACTCTTGAACCATATTTAATAGTTAATGTAATTTTATTTTGTTTAACTTTTAATTTAATAATTTCAAATAGTGATTTTTTATCGGAAGATTTTCGTGATGGCACTCTTGAGCAAATGATAATTTCACAACCAAATTTAGAAATTTTTGTTCTTGCAAAAATGCTCGCTAATTGGCTGATTTTTTCTTTGCCAATTTTAATTGCAATATTTCCGATGGCTCTATTGCTTGGTTTTGACCCAAATAATATTTATTATTTTTTGATAATTTTATCCCTAGCAAGCATCGTAATAAATTTTATTTGCGCTTTTTGTGGTTCACTTAGCATTGTTAAAAACAAGGCTCCGATGATTGCAATTCTTGCTTTGCCTCTTATTATTCCAACTTTATTATTTGCCTGCACTGATTCTTTTTTTAGCGAGAATTTTAACAGCGATGAATTTTATCAAATATTAAAAATATTAGCCGGAATTGTTGTTTTATCTGGATCAATGTCGATTCTTGGAACTGCTAAGATTGTGAAAATTGTTGCGGAGTAGATCCGGCATGACGTAACTATTGAAAAACTTCTTTAAACATTTGTTGCGAATGCGCCAATTTACTTGGCGCGAAGCGACTCAGTTTTTCCCAAATTCAAACGCAGTTTGAATTTGATTAGGATTCAAAATCCATTACTATCTGCCCAATCCCAACTGACTCACCTTCAGCAAATTTAATTTTCTTAATTACCACATCGTGATCCGTGCGAATTGAATTTTCCATTTTCATTGCTTCAATAACCACAAGCTCTTGACCAGCTTTTACTTCATCTCCTTTTTTCACTTTAAAACGAATAATTTTTCCAGTAATTGGCGAAGTTAGATTAGTTGGCTTAGCATTCTTCTGAATTTTCGGCATGAATTTGCTAAGTTCGGCATTTCTTGTCGACATTACTGTAACAAAGGCGTCAGAACCAGAATATTGCAATAAATAACTACCAGTACGATTATTTTCTCTAATTTTCACACCAATTGATTTATCATTCACTTCACCGCGGAAAAGCTTCTCACCGTTGGTCCAAGAAGATCTCAATTCAATTTCTTTTTTATCGCATTCAATCTTCAGATATTCGTTTGATTTTTCAAGAAGTTGAACCAAATAATTATTGTCATCAATTGTTACAACCCAACGATCTGCGATTTGTTTTTCACGATCATAAAGTTGACCAGTAATTTTACTGTTTCTTTCAAAGTTGCATAAGAATACATGCATTGCTGTTGCAATCAAAACCTCTTGTGCAGCTGAACTTATCTGGTTTCCTGAAAATCCTTCCGGAAATTCTTCCTTAATAAAACTTGTTGAAAGATTACCTTTAATAAATCTTTCATTATGCATAATAGTTTCAAGAAAACTCATATTATGCGAAACACCACCAATAGCGAAGCTTCCAAGAGCATTGCACATATGGTCAATTGCCTCTTTACGAGTTTGTCCATAAGAACAAAGCTTCGCAATCATCGCATCATAAAACATACTAACTTCACCACCTTCATAAACGCCAGAATCCACGCGCACATTTTCACTTTCTTGCGGTTCAATATAAAGATTTATTCTACCGCTTGAAGGAAGGAAACCGCGTGATGGATCTTCAGCGTAAACGCGAGATTCCATCGCCCAACCTTTCAGTTTAATATCTTCTTGCTTGAATGGTAATGTTTCACCAAGCGCAATTTTTATCATCAATTCAACAATATCAAGACCAGTTATCAACTCAGTTACTGGATGCTCAACCTGCAAGCGCGTATTCATTTCAAGGAAATAGAAATTCTTATTCTTATCCATGATGTATTCTATCGTACCTGCTGAGAAATAGCCAACTTTCGCCGCTAAAGCTTTTGATTGCTCATACATTTTTTGACGAGTTGCTTCATCTATAAAAGGGCTTGGCGCTTCTTCAATAACTTTTTGGTTATTTCTTTGAATTGAACATTCTCTTTCACCTAAACACACTATATTGCCTTTCTTATCCGCAATTACTTGAATCTCAATATGTCTTGGATTTTCAATAAATTTTTCGATAAAAATACGATCATCCGAAAAGCTATTTCTTGCTTCATTTGAAGCTGATAAGAATGCTTCAGACATTTCTTCTTCCTTCCACACCACACGCATACCCTTACCACCACCACCTGCAGAGGCTTTCACCATTACTGGAAAACCAATATCTTTCGCAATTTTTGCAGCTTCCACGTCATCTTTAATAACACCCATGTGCCCTGGAACTGTGTTAACTCCAGCCGCAATTGCAATCTTTTTTGATTCAATTTTATCACCCATCATTTCAATTGAATAAACTGAAGGACCAACAAAAGTTACGCCATTTTTTTCTAAGGCATTAGCAAAAGCACGATTTTCCGATAAAAATCCATATCCTGGATGAACAAGATTGGCGCCAGTTTTTTTGATTGCAGCAAGAATTTTATCAACATTAAGATAGCTTTGTGAAGATGGTGAGTGACCAATATTTATAGCTTCGTCAGCCATTTGCACGAAAAGCGAATTATTATCTGCATCAGAATAAACGGCAACAGTTTTGATGCCCATTTTACGGCAAGTTTTTATAATACGACAAGCAATCTCGCCACGATTTGCAATTAATAACTTATATGGTTTTTGTATTTGCATGGATTATTGATTTACTGGAATTCTTGAATAATAGTTCAGCTATGTCATCCTGAACCTTAGAATTTCTTTTAGAAATTCTTGGTGAAGGATCTCGTGCGTTGACGGAGATCCTTCGCTTCGCTCAGGATGACACCCGAGGTCATATGCTAGATGCGAAGATAAAAAAATCAAACTAAATCTATGAGAAATAAAGTTGCAAACTATATTGAACTCACACGTATCAAGCGTCCAATAGGCATTTGGCTATTATTTTTACCATGTCTTTTTGGCATTTTTTTATCTGCAAAAAAAATCGATATAGATTTAAGAGGAATTCTATATTTCACCACTTTATTTGGACTAGGATCAGTTATAATGCGAAGTGCCGGCTGTGTTATTAATGATATTTTTGACAAGAATTTTGATTCACAAGTTAAGCGCACAAAAAATAGACCTATAGCTTCTGAAAAAATAAAACGCCAAGAAGCCTTGATTTTTCTATTCATATTACTTGCTTGTGGTTTGGTAACTTTATTGCAATTCAATTATTTAACGATTTTATCTGGACTTCTCGCCTTAATTCTTGCCATCACTTATCCATTAATGAAACGCATAACTTACTATCCACAAATATTTTTAGGACTTGCTTTCAATTTTGGAATTTTAATGTCAGGGCTTGCTATTACTGATAGCATCGACATTAGTTTTGTAATTTTATATGCTGCCGCCATAATTTGG
>JAGWYT010000048.1 GCA_018969185.1 Rickettsiales bacterium
TATGGAGCAAGACCAAATAGGAATAGCAAGCTTTTTTACTAAAGCAGATGGCTCTTAGGCATCGCTATTCGGGTAGGTTGCTTGAGGTTAACAGTGATGTTAATCCTAGATGAATGACCGTCGCTTAAGAAATTAAGTACAAAATCCGGCTTATCGCTTGCTTTGCTTACATTCATAACCTCCTTTGCAAAAGGCTTCGAACGTTAAAAAAACGTGCTAAACGCACGTTTTTAGTAAGAAGGCGCATCAGCCTTTGGCTGATCGCTATATCATTTAAGCAAATCTTAAATGACGGAGGATTTATTAAAATTCTAAATAAAATGCTTACAACAAACGAAATTCGTAGCAGATTTTTAAATTATTTCGCTAAAAACGGACATGAGATTATTGCTTCAAGCCCTTTAATTCCGCACAACGACCCCACATTGATGTTTGCGAATGCTGGAATGAATCAATTTAAAAATTATTTTATTGGTGCGGAAACTCCTAAATTCAAACGTGCAGCAACTTCGCAAAAATGCGTGCGCGCTGGTGGAAAGCACAATGATCTTGATAATGTTGGTTACACTGCGCGTCATCACACTTTCTTTGAGATGCTTGGTAATTTTTCTTTCGGTGATTATTTCAAAGAAGAAGCAATTTTTTATGCTTGGGATTTTTTAACTAAAGATTTACAGATAGATAAATCAAGGCTTCTGGTTACTGTTTATCACAATGATGATGAAGCGGCAAATTTTTGGAAAAAGATTGCGGGACTTAATGACGAAAAAATAATTCGTATTGCAACTGATGATAATTTCTGGTCGATGGGCGAAACTGGACCTTGCGGACCTTGTTCAGAAATTTTTTATGATCATGGTGATAAAATTTTTGGTGGCGTTCCCGGTTCAAAAGATCAAGATGGTGACCGTTACATTGAAATTTGGAATTTAGTTTTTATGCAATTTGAAAAGAAAGCTGACGGCTCACGAATCAATTTACCAAAACCATGTATTGATACTGGCATGGGACTTGAGCGCATTTCGTCAGTAATGCAAGGCATGCATGACAATTATGAAATTGACAGTTTTAAAAATTTGATTTCAGAAATTCAGAAATTTGTTTAGGACAAAACCGTAAACTTCCAGTTCCTAATATTTTAAAACATGAGGAACGCAATACAATTGGATTCTTGCTGTAATAATATTAAAGCAAAGTTGTAAGCTTCTCAATCATCACATCACCCAGCTCCTCTAAGCCTTTAATTGTAATTGAATTGTGGTAAAACTCATCAGCGCTGTGCCCAATTCCAATTCCAACCACTTCAATCTTGCTTTGCTTCTCAATTTTGTTAATCACGTGATGCAAATGATCTGACAAAATATCTTCATCATTTGTTGAATTTGTTGAATCATCAATTGGCGTACCATCAGAAATTACCATTAAAATTTTTCTTTTTTCATCTCTTTGCATCAATCTTGATTTAGCGAATAGCAAGGCTTCACCATCAATATTCTCTTTCAAAATTCCTTCCTTCAACATCAATCCCAAATTCACTTTCGATTTCTTGAAACTCTGATTGGCACTTTTATAAATTATGTGACGCAACTCATTTAACCTTCCGGGATTTTTTTGTCTTCCTGAACTTTCCCACATTTTATGCGCTCTGCCGCCTTTCCAATCCGCTGTTGTAAAACCAATAATTTCAGTTTTAATTGAAAATTTTTCTAAAATTCCTGCAATAATTTCACAAGCCAAAGCACTCATCACAATAGGTTGCCCACGCATTGAGCCAGAATTATCAAGTAAAATTGTTAGCGCAGTATCTTGATATTCACGCTCTTTATTATTAATCCAAATATCTTCCATAAAAGGATCAAGCACAAATTGCGTAAGTTTTTTACGGTCTAAAACCCCACTATTATTATCTTTTTCAACATAAGAATTTTTCTTCGCCATTAATTTTCTTTTCAATTTCAAAGTCATTCTTCTTGAAATATCATCAAGCTTCATCATCTTCAAATCAAGCTGGTCTCTGAGTAATTCAAGCTCATTTTTACTTACTAATTTTTGTGGAAAAACCACTTCATCAAATTTTGAAGTGAAAATTTTGTAAGCATTTTTAAATTCAATTTTCTCTTCAGCAAAAGTGGTTTTTTCTGATTTTACTTTAACTAACCCACCCTTCTCATCTTCTTTAAAATCAGTAATTTCTTTTTCTTGTTCTGATGCGTCTGCTTCTCCAGTTTCCTGGTTAGCCAAAGAATCTTCTAGTTGATTTTCCATCTCAATATTTTCTTCATTTACATCAAGTGAATCATCTTTTGGAGTTTGTGGTTGCAATTTATTTTCATCATCTTGTTCTTGATCTTTTTTATTTGCTTCTTCTTCATCTCTCAACATTTCAAGAAGTTTTTCTACAGCATTTTCAAAGTCGCTTTGACTCTCAATTTTTTTGGTAAGATTTTTTATTTGTCCCAAAATTTTCTTACTTAATGAAACCTTTAACTCTTCAGCTGCAATCCCTGTTCTTGGCAAGATTTTATCCGCAAAAATTTCACGTAATAAAACTAAAGAAAGATTACCCGAATCAGAATAAATATCCTCTTCAATTTTTGCTAAAATATTTTTCGCAATGCCTAAGTAAGAACCTTTTATATTTGCAAGCACACGGATTTTTTCAAAATCATCAAAGAATTTTTGTTCTTCTGAATTTCGCTGATTTTTTGCACTGATTTCCTTATCATGAAATAGAGAGTAGCATAATGCCAAGTCTGAAGCAGCACGAAACTCTTCTATCTGATTTTGTTCAACCAAAACTTGCGGCACAAGAAATAACTTTTCAGCAACCAAATTCTGATTCCAAGAAAAAAAATTATTCTTTTGGTTTACATCAAACTCAACTTGAATTGATTCATCTTGTAAAATAGCCTGCGCTACAGAAGCTAAATGTTCTTTGACTTGATTAACTTTAACATTTTCTCTCATCACTAATTATTGATTAATCTTAATGCTATATTTTTGAGCAAGATATTTCTCAACCGCTTTACGATCATTATCATTTAAATATTTATCAAAAATTATTATTTCAGAAAGCCATCCTGACCACTTTTGCCAGTCTGTTGTTCTTGCTCCAATTAAAAACCTAGTTGTTGGTTTAGTATAAGTAACATTTGTAGTACTTAATGCATAATTCACGCCATTAGAATAAATTTTTTGTGCACCTAAAGTTCCACCAGCATAAGTATAAGACACTACTTCTGGAGTCCTAGGAGTTGCAGCTGGCGTACTAGGGTCAAATGATCCCCATACTGTAATACTCTTGCTACCATTACCAGAGAACACACTATAACTAAACCCATTTGATCCATCAACACCATTGTCCATTATATAAGCCCAACCACTTATCTTTGAAAAATCAGTCATACTAACCACAAAAAATGTAAAATCATTTTGAGTTGGAACTGGGGTTGCAACAGCAGATGAAGAAGATGTTGAAAGAAGAAACTGACCAGAAGCAGATCCATCAAGATAAATTGAAGGTAATCCACCAATTGGACTATTTTCAATATATTTAGCTGAATTGGAAGCGGTCTTACGGGCAAAAAAACGATTCCCCAACTGCGGATTAATATCATTCCAACGAGTTAATTGCATTCCATCACTAGATTCTGAATCAAGAAAACTTTCTTCTGACGTTGTCTCTAACCATAAAACTAAATTCTTTATTCCAGGAACAGGAGAAGATTTTGTAAGAGCTCTTGCTGCTCTTAGCTCCGAATCTAGAACCATCTTTCTGCCCTGAAAAACACCAGCAATTAAAATTCCAATCACCAAAATTACTATTGAAAGTTCAATTAAAGAAAAGGCACTATTTTGTTTTTTCATTTTCAACTATTTAATAAACTTATATCACAACATAATTTTTTAAGATATTTAAGATATTTAAAATATTTACAAATTATATTTTAATTCATAGCTAAATTAAATCATTTAGCTTTACTATTATCACTAAACATCACTGCTGTTGCAGTTGGTTTTCTTAAATCTAATTTGTTAATATCACGACCACTCTTCACATAAGTTTCAACATCTATTCTTGAGTCTGTTGGAATTGAACCATAATGAGGAGCTTCCTTCATTTTTTCTTCAAAATATTTATCTAAATTACTTTTTTCTTGAAGCTTAGTTTTTAACCACTCTTCTCTTCTTTTTACCTCCACTTTTTCCTGTAACTCCTTATTTTCTTCCGACGCTACAACAAGTTTTCTAGCAAGCTCAAATTCCCTCAATTTTCTTTCTGTTTCTGATAATTCATCTTCTGAAGCAACATAGAACTTATTACCTCCTATACCACCTTTACCACGAGACATTTAGCACTCCAATTTTTGTTAAAATTTTTACTAATTTTTTTATCTGCTGTTTTTTATGTTCAGAAGAAAATGTGATGCGAAGCCTTGCTTTACCTGCCTCAACAGTTGGTGGACGAATTGCTGAAATTAAAAATCCTTTCTCTTTTACTTTACTCGCAATATCTAAAGTTTTTTTATTATCACCAATTATTATTGGCACAATTGCTGATTCTGGCTTTGGCAAATTCATCAATTCACAAAAGTAAGTGGCATTTTCTAAAGCTTTTTTTCCTAAATTTTTCTTCGCAATTATTTTTAGAGAAGCTAATGAAGCAGCTAAAACTGCCGGTGGAAGAGCAGTTGAATAAATTTGTGATTTGGCAAAATTACGTAAATAGTCAATTAGAACTTTATCTCCCGCAACATATCCACCAAGCGAGCCTACGGCTTTTGAGAATGTGCCAAGTTGAAGATAACTACCTACTACACCGTCATCCTGAACTTGTTTCAAGATCTTGTACAGGACTGGGTCAGAGACCCAGTCCTCACCTTCAGTTGTTACTTTGCATGAATGTGAGGACTGGGTCTCTGACCCAGTCCTGCATTTATTTCTACCTTGATTCTCCCCATTTAAAAACAATCCATGCGCATCATCAGAAATCAAAATTGCATCAAACTCATTTGCTAATTTCAATAATTCTTCAACCTCGGAAACATCACCATCCATTGAAAATACAGTCTCGGTAATGATTAAGCATTTCTTAAATTTAGAGCGATTTTCTGCTAAAATTTTCTTCGCATGAGAAATATCATTATGCAAAAAACGTATTAATTTTGCGTTTGATAATTTTGCACCATCAATTAAAGAAGAATGAATTAAACGATCGGCAACAATCAAATCTCCCTCATCTACCAAAGCAGGAATCACGCCAATTGCAGAAGCATAACCAGAAGAAAAAACAATTGCCTCATCAGCATTTTTCATGCTTGAAATTTGTTTTTCTAATTTTGTATAAAGAGAATTATTACCAGTAACATATCTTGAAGCACCAGCACCAGCACCATATTTTTTAATTGCCTCAATTGCCGCTTTTTTTACTAACTTATTTTGTGAGAGAGCGAAATAATCATTTGAACAAAATGAGATGTATTTTTGCTTACCACGCTTGATTTCAGCAGCACTAATAACATCTGATTCAACAAGTTGACGATAAAGATTTTTTTCTTTGATATTTTTTACAGCATCGAAATAAAAATTTTTCATCTTATTTGATTTAATGGTCAGGCTTATTAAGCCTGACCAATTATTTTACACGTCTAAGTTAACAACCTTAAGCGCATTTTCTTGAATGAAGTCGCGTCTAGGTTCAACCACGTTACCCATTAGAATTGAGAAGGTTTCATCAGCCTCTTCTGCTTGCTCAATTTTAACTTGTAACAAAGTTCTATTAGCCGGATCTAATGTTGTTTCCCAAAGTTGTTCGGCATTCATTTCACCAAGACCTTTGAAACGTTGAGTTGAAACACCTTTCTTACCAATTTCTAAAATAATATTTAGAAGTTCAGTTGGCTTATGTGCAGTGAATTCTTCTTCACCTCTGGTTAATTTTGTTACCGCTGCAAAATCAGCGATAATTTGTTCTTTAACTGGAACTATAGCCATTGCTTCTGGTAAATCTAAATTACTTTTCTTAACAAAATAAGAAGTTTTTACACCTCTTGTTTCTTTAATCACTTCAATATCTTCAGCATCATTTACCGAAGCGCTCCACTTAAAATCATCATCACAATTAACTGCAAAAGCCTTTTCAATTTTTGTGATTAGAGATTTTGTTTTAGTTTTATTTCCCAACCAATCTTTGTCAAAAGCTCCTGCTAAAACAAGATTTTCTGCAATATCAGATGGAATAAAGCGTGCTAAACCATTGATCAATGTTGCAAATCTGCTTAATTTGCCAACGAAATCAGCCAAATCAGCACCAGATCTATCGCCAGCTTTTGATTTTAAAACCGCACCATTCAAGGCATTATCAACGATATAAGTTTGCAATGCTTGTTCATTTTTAAGATAAACTTCGCTGCTGCCTTTTTTAATTTTATAAAGCGGTGGTTGCGCAATATATAAGTAACCACGCTCAATTAATTGTGGCATGTGACGATAAAAGAAAGTCAAAAGCAATGTTCTGATGTGAGATCCGTCAACGTCCGCGTCGGCCATAATAACAATTTTATGATAACGAATTTTGCTTGGATCAAAATCTTCCTTACCAATTCCAGTGCCAAGCGCAGTAATAATGGTTCCAACTTCAGTTGAAGAAAGCATTTTATCAAATCTTGCTCTTTCAACGTTAAGAATTTTGCCACGAATTGGTAAAATAGCTTGGAATTTTCTGTTACGTCCTGATTTAGCAGAACCGCCCGCTGAGTTTCCTTCCACAATAAAAATTTCACTTAAAGCAGGATCTTTTTCCTGACAATCCGCCAATTTTCCTGGTAAGTTTGAAACTTCAAGCGCAGATTTTCTTCTTGTAAGTTCTCTTGCTTTTCTTGCAGCTTCACGAGCTTGAGCTGCTTCCACAGCCTTACCCACAACAATCTTAGCATCCATTGGACGTTCTTCAAACCATTGTGCTAATTTGTCATTCACCCAAGATTCAACGTGAGTTCTAACTTCACTTGATACTAATTTATCTTTAGTTTGTGATGAGAATTTTGGATCTGGAACTTTTACAGAAAGCACGCAAGTCAAGCCTTCACGCACATCTTCACCACTTAAAGTAATTTTTTCTTTTTTGAAAAGTTTATTGTCAGCTGCGTAATTATTGATGGTTCTTGTAAGAGCCGCACGCATACCAGCTAAATGCGTTCCACCATCTCTTTGACGAATGTTATTAGTAAAACATAAAATATGTTCGTGATAGCTGTCATTCCATTGCATTGAAATTTCAAGCGAAATGCCGCTTGCAGCATCAGAAGCATTTAAGCTAATTGTTTGGTGCAATGCATTTTTACTTTTATCAAGATATTTTACATAAGCTTCAACACCACCTTCATGAAATAACGTAACTTCTTTTGGCTCTTCACCGCGCAAATCTTTTACAATAACTTTTACACCAGAGTTAAGGAAAGAAAGTTCTTTTAATCTTTGTTCAAGAGTTGCAAAACTAAATTCTGTAAATGTGAAAGTTTCTTTTGACGGATGGAAAGTAACTTGCGTTCCTTTCTTACCATTAGCAGCACCAATTTCTTTTAATGGCGCAACTGCAACACCATTTTCAAAACGCATGAAATATTCTTTACCATCACGCCAAATATTTAAATGCAACCAATCAGAAAGTGCGTTAACTACAGACACACCAACACCATGCAAACCGCCAGAAACTTTGTAAGAATTTTGATCAAACTTACCACCAGCGTGAAGTTGTGTCATGATTACTTCCGCAGCTGAAACACCTTCTTCTTCATGAATGTCAGTTGGAATACCACGACCATTATCTTTAACAGTAACTGATCCATCTTCATTAATTGTAACCAATACTTCATCGCAATGTCCTGCTAATGCTTCATCAATTGCGTTATCAACAACTTCATAAACCATGTGATGTAATCCTGAGCCATCATCAGTATCACCAATATACATCCCTGGTCTTTTTCTAACCGCATCAAGACCACGTAAAACCTTAATCGAATCTGCATTATATTCGCTATTATTCACTTCTTTTTCCACTACATCAAGTTGTTCATTTTTTGTTTTTTGCATTTTCATTTTTTATTTTTGAATTTGAAAATTAAAGCGAAATTTTATTTGAATAAAACTCGTAAAAGATTTGGCTTTTCCACTTAGAAAAACCTGAGAGAAATCATAAAGCAGCAATATTAAAAAAGAAGAGGTTTTTGTGGTTTTTTTTGGAGATTATCCC
>JAGWYT010000011.1 GCA_018969185.1 Rickettsiales bacterium
TAAGTCAAATATCGTGGGAATGCTTTATTACAAAGCGTTGAAGTATTTTTATATTTCTTATTCTTTTCATCTTAATGAATCAAGCTATCGCAATGATATTAATGAAATTACGACTAACCTTAACCTTAATAGATTCTCTCTTATTAGTAACTATTTATTCCTCAGAAGAACTAATCAAAATCCAGAAGCCAGAGAGCAGCTAAATTCAACAATAAATTTTAAAATTAACGAGAAATTTTCAACACAATTTGTAATTTCCCGTAACATGATTACTGGAAGAAATTTGAATCGTAGTTTTGGTGTAAATTATGGTGGTTGTTGCACAGTATTTGGCTTTTCTTTTACTGAAAGTAATCCTGCTAATTTAGTTGCGGCACAACGTTCTTTTAATATTAGTCTGTCGTTTAAGAATTTGTGATTCCTACTTTTGTCATCCTGAACCTAGAAAAAGTTAAGCAACTTGTTGCTTTACTTTTTCTTCGTGAAGGATCTCATGACACTTGGACGAGATCATTCGCTAACAGCCACTAAAAGTGGCTGTAGTCTTAGGGGTCAATTACCTCCAGCGAAGCTGGAGGTATGTTTATGAACCGCCAGAGTGCGGTTTATGTTAACGAAATAATGGGATTTGTTCTGAATAAATTAAATACTTACGCATAAGTCAAACCTTGATCAGTCCTCAGCCATAGGCAGGGTTTTCCCTATTGGGATGACACTTTCTATGGATTCCTCTTGATTTGTCGTCGTGGATCCTTATATTAGTATGACCACAGAATTTTTTTTAACTTTATTCCTCAAATAAAATGGCAAAAGAACTTACAGATAATAGTTTTACAAAAGATGTAATAGAATCAAGCGGTGTTACCCTTGTTGATTTTTGGGCGCCTTGGTGTGGTCCTTGTCGTCAATTGTCTCCTTTGGTTGATGAATTATCAAAAGATATGGCAAATAAAGTTAATGTTTTTAAATGTAACATTGATGAGAATCCTGAAACGCCTTCAAAATATGCGGTTCGTGGTATTCCAACTTTAATGATTTTTAAAGATGGTAAACTTGCTGATACTAAAGTTGGCGCGCTTTCTAAGACCGCTCTATATGAATGGGTAAACAATAATCTATAAAAACTACTCCGTCATCCTGAGCGAAGCGAAGGATCTCACGAGTTGATGGAGATCCTTCGCCAAGAATTTGTAAAACAAATTCTAAGGCTCAGGATGACGCTGCAGGAAAAAAGCAAAAATGGAATTAACCAAAATTCTTGCACTCAAATATTTCTACAAAAATAAGGTTTTAATTCTTGATAAAGCCTTAAGTCATTTCATTAATAAAACTTCTTTATTTCCTAAAATTGGTCTTGAATTGGAATTTTATTTAACAAATCAAGATGGTTCTGCTGTTGAAATAAAAAATCCAATCATTGATGAATTTATATCTGATTTAACTTTTTTAACAAAGAATTGTGATCTTGTTTACAAGATTGAAAGAGAGCAGGGCGCAGGGCAGATTGAAGTTAAAACTCTTTATAATTCTGATTTAACAAAAACTTGCGATCAAATTATAAAAGTTAAATTGATTGCAGAAAATCTTGCTTTAGAAAAAAATCTCGCAGCCTCTTTTTTAGCACAGCCATTTCTTGAAGATTGTGGTAGTGCTTTGCAATTCAACATCTCTCTACATGATAAAAAAAATGTTAATTTATTTACCAAAGAAAATAATAATTCTTTAAATAACGCTATTGCTGCTCTTTTAAGATTTACTGATGAGATATTGATTTTGCTCGCTCCAAACAATGAAGACTATTTGCGTTTTAATAAAGAAATTAATCAAGAGTTGCATAAAAAAGGCAAATATCCTGCGCCAACTAATTTAAGTTTTGGTGTTGAAAATAGAACTTGTGCCATTCGTATTCCTCTTCAAAAAGAAAATAATTTAGAAATAATCAAAGAAAAAGATTGCGCTAATCGCAAAAAAAGAGTAGAGTACAGGATAGCTGCGGCAAATTCTGATCCTTATTTGGCGATGTCAGCAATATTGTTGATGTTATCAAAAGGAATTGAAAAAAAATTGTCACCAAAGGAATTAGGCTTTGAGCAGATTTATGGTAATGCTTTTGATGAGCAATATAATCTTAAGTCTTTTGCCAAGAGCTATGAAGAGGCATTAAGTAATTTTAATGAAAATTTTTTTGATCTATGAACTTTATTAAAAAAATTATAGGTTATTTTTTTAAATCAAGAGAAGAAAGGCTTTTTAAGGCTATAAACAAAGGTGATGAAAAAGCAGTTGATTCACTTATAAGAGGCAAAGACTGTGACAGTAAGAGATATAATTTTCTTAATCTTGCAGTTATTTATGGTAACGAAAATATAGTTACTACGCTTTTAGAGAAAGGTGGTTTTGATATTAATGATGTAAATAAAGATACAGGTGATTCGGTGCTACATTTGGCTGTGAGTAAAAAAAACCATAATTTAGTAAAGTTTTTTGTGGATAGGGGGATAGATGTCACTATTAAAAATTCACAAGGTGTTTCTGCTCTCTGTGAATCAATACATTATGGTAGTGATGATATTTCAAAATTAATTATAGAATCTAGAAATTATGATGAGTTAGATAAAGCGGGTGATCTATTATATGAATGTGCTGCAAAATCACGTTATGAAACAGCAAAACTACTTCTCACAAAAGGTTTTGATCTTGATAAAAAAATTAGAGGTGACTTAACGGCAAGAGAATTATTTGCTTTAAATAATGACGCTAAAGATTTTTTAAGAGAAACGGGGAGTTTCTCTGCTGATTCAGATCTTGATAATTTTATTACCGCATCAAGAGCAAAGGCAATTTTAAACCTTTCTTACTCAGAAGATGAGATAGGAATGCGTCCTTCTTTAGTAAATAAATTAATAAAATCTTCAATAGTAGATAAAGAATTTGAGAAGAAAGATATAATTCTACAAACACTTGATGAAATTGGCGATGGAAGCAAAAAGATAATGTTACCAAATGGAAATTCTTTATCGATAAGAGGAGTATCATATGAAGATCATGCCGCATATTTAATTTTTGAAAATGATGGTGCGGGCAATCCGCTTAAGGTAACTTATTGTGATGGTAATTCAATAGGTGGTGCTGATAAAAATGGCTATATTAATGGTGCTGTATCTTTTAATATTGATCAAAATAAAATGGCAAAATTTGCAGGTGCTGATATTTGGGAGCATTATTTAGAAGATGCTTTTAGAGGTCATTCGAAAGAAATGTATAAGGATAATGGTAAGAATTTTTATGATGCTATTTCAAAAATTGCCGTTTGTGATGAAAGTGGTAAGCCAGTTTCTGAAGAACAGATTCCAACTAAAGCACAAAAAAGAGGAAATTGCACATTAAAATCTACTGATATTGTTATTAGAGAAGTTCTGAGAAGATCTGATCCTGAGATGGTTTTTGAACATGTTGATGGCAAGCAAAGTGGTAAGGGATATGAAACATATAAAGCTTATAAAAATCTTTTAACAGAAGAGCCAATTAATAAGCTGATTGATCTTGCTGATAAATCTCATGAGAGTGATTTTGGTTATAAGGGAATATTAGATATTTTGAAAAATATGATTTTTCCTAAGGCTCAAAAGAAAGGGAATCAAGGTTTGATTGAGAAGTTGAATAAAGCTTTTTATGGAGAAGAAGAAAAAAATAAGGGTGCTATACCAGAACAAAAAATAATTCCAAGTCCTGATGTGTTTCCAATAGAAGCTTCGGCAATGTTTGACAGGCAACATAAACAATCTGTCGAAGCTGCGTAAATAGTTAATATTGTTCTAAAGAAAGATATGGACAAGAAATAAATTTGCAGTACAATACGACGCAAGTGTTTTGTTTAGCGCTAATTATAAATTTAATAAATTTTTTATGACTAAATCATATTCAAAAAGGTTGAGAAAACTTACAGAACAAGAGCTTGTGGAGTTGGAGGCGCAAAAAGAGTCTTGCTGTAAAGATGCTGTTACTTCAATTAAAATAACCCAAAAAACTACAGCAGGGGATCAATTAGATTTAACAAAATATCTGGCTTCTGGATATGTAGATCAAGCTTTTAAATATGGATGGGATGAGGCAGTTTCTGATCATCAAGATGAAAAAAATAAAACTGAAGATCCTTCTGGCAAAGTTTATAGAAATTCAATATTGGTCAAAACAGCGTCATGGTTTGCTATTCCTTGTATTGTGGCAACGATTGTATCCATCGCAGCTCCTCCAGCCGCTCCAATTGCATTTGGAGTAGCTGCAGTTTTTGGTGTTATTGGTGCTATTAGAGGAGTTATAGATGGTTATTTTGAAAGTAGAACTATAAAGCGTGCAATTGAGCTTGGTAAAAATAGTGCTCAAAAGGAAATGAGTGGAATAGTTAACCAAACAGAAAAAAGTGCAGAGATAGATAAAAAAATAGAAGATGGAATTGCTAAAGGTCTTGCTAAGGCTGCTGCACAAAGCGGCGGTGTAGAACAAGACAAAAAGTCTGTTGCTGAGAAAAGTGAACTTAAAGCAGCTGTACAAGCAACTTCTCTTAAAGACTCTAATCAAGCAGTAAGAGGAGCTTAGACATTGCTAACTGGTTTTATCTTCCAGATAGTTTATCTACAACATTGATTGGAAGCAAAATATAATATTCACCAGGGGAAGCCATGTAAGAAGCTTTATTTTCGGCTTCATCACCGTAGCCAAAGAAGATATCGCCACGCACAGTACCTTTAATTGCAGATCCAGTGTCTTGCGCAATTAATAACTTACTATATTTAGTTTTACTGCCATTTTTACCTTTCAAAGAAGTATCAACCCACATTGGAAAACCGTAAGGCATAATAGAACTATCTACAGCTAAAGATCTCTCTGCGGTTAGTGGAACATTTTGTGCGCCAACAACATATTCACCATCAGAAAGTTTGAAGAAAACGAAAGATGCGTTTGAGTTCATTACCTCGTCAGCCTCATCAGGATTTTTACTCATCCATTCTTTTATTGAATCAGCAGAAACCGTGCCTTTTGCTAAAATATTATTATTTTCCATATAGGCTCCAATTGAGCTATAATCACGATTATTTTTTCCGGCATAAGTAACTTTTACAATAGATCCGTCCGGTAAAGTTATACGTCCAGAACCCTGAACCTGTAAGAAATATAATTCAACCTTATCATCAACATATAGTAGTTCTAAACCTTTTCCATCAAGAGCTCCCTCATTAATTTCCTTTCTGGTTAAATAAGGTTCAGTTCCAAGATCTTTAGGTTTTGCGTAAATTGGATATTTGAATTTTTCTGTTTTAACTTTGCTACCTCTTAAATCAGCTTCGTAATATCCAGTAAATATGCCTTTGCTATTGCCATTTTTATTTAGAACAACAAATGGTTTAAACCAATTTTCAAAAAAGTTTTGTGCTTGTTTTGAACTCATGCCTTTTACAATATTGGCAATTTCGCAAACATCACGAAAATCTCCGGTAGTTACATATCCAAGCTGTTTGCCAATCGACACGCTTTGTGGCATTGCTGCAAACTTATTACAAGATTGAATGAAAGAGCGTAAAGCTTCAGCATGATTATCATTTTGCCAACCATCAAGATATTCAAATTCAACTTGTTCTAAGCGAACATTTCCACTTTTTATGGTAACTCTTGGTGTAAAAAGACAACCTTGAGCAAGAAAAATAATGCAAATAAAAGCGATGGTTTTTTTAATCATTTGTGAAAAAAGAAATGAAATAATCTAAGTGACTATAAAAATAATCTTATCCGCTGGTTGAGCATGTCAAAACTAAGGATAAGGTTATTTTTATCTTTTTTTGGTTTCGACAGGCTCAACCAGCAAAAAGATAAAAATTAACATCAAAATAAAATGTTCGCTTGTTGTTTTTAGAAGTAGTAGATAAAATCGCAAGCTCTCTTATTAAAATTTTTTAAAATTATTCAAATGTCTCTTCAATGTGGAATTGTTGGTTTACCAAATGTTGGTAAGTCAACTTTATTTAATGCACTTACTCAAACTGCTGCTGCTGAAGCTGCGAATTATCCTTTTTGCACAATCGAACCAAATGTTGGTAGAGTTAATGTTCCTGATTTTCGTTTAGAAAAATTAACAAAAGTTGCTGGATCTGCTTTAATAATTCCAACTCAAATTGAATTTGTTGACATTGCTGGTCTTGTGCGTGGGGCAAGTACAGGTGAGGGATTGGGAAATAAATTCTTGTCTCACATTCGTGAGGTTGATGCAATTATAAATGTTGTGAGATGTTTTGAAGATGAAAATATTACTCACGTTGAAGGAGGGGTTGACCCAATTCGCGATATTGAATTAATTCAACTTGAACTGATTATTGCAGACATGGAAAGCCTTGAAAAAAGAATTCCGGCTTTAGAAAAAAAAGCAAAAACTGATAAGGAAGCTGTGTTGCAAATTGATTTAATTAAAAGAGTTTTGGAAGTTTTGAAAGCTGGAAAGGCGGCGAAATTAACTGAAATAAAATCTGAAGAAGAAAAGATGTTTAAAGAGTTGCAATTAATCACCTCTAAGCCGCAGCTCTTTGTGTGTAATTTAAAAGAACATGAAATTTCTGGTAATAAATATTCAGCAATTGTTGAAGAATTTGGTCAGAAAAATAATTATCAGGTTTTAAAAATTTGTGCGCAAATTGAAGCAGAAGTTGCATCTCTTGAAAGTGAAACAGAAAAAAAAGAATATTTGGCCTCTGTTGGTCTTGAAGAAACTGGATTATCACAAATTATTAAAGGTTCTTATAAGCTCTTGAATCTAATCACATTTTTTACTGTTGGTCCAAAAGAATGTCATGCTTGGAATTTGAAAAAAGATTCTTCCGCACCAAAAGCCGCAGGCGTAATTCACACTGATTTTGAAAAAGGTTTTATTCGTGCTGAAACAATCTCTTATGATGATTATATAAGTTTTAATGGTGAAGAAGGTGCTAAGAATGCTGGAAAATTAAGACTTGAAGGTAAGGATTATATTGTTAAAGATGGTGATGTTTTCCATTTTAGATTTAACGTTTAACCAAATAGATATTGTTATGAATAATGAATTAAATTCTAAATTATTAGAAATTTGTGAATCAAATTCCGTTGATGCATTAAAGCAGATAAAATCATTAGTTACGCAAGGTGCTGATGTGAATGTGGGAAATCATAGCAATAGCAAAGCGCTTCATATAGCTTCTCAAAATAATAATTTTGAATTAGTAGAATTTTTACTTAAGAATGCTGCTGATGTTAATCTCTTAAATGATGATGGTTGGACTGCATTACATTTTGCAGCACAAAGAGGTTATACAGAAATAGTAAAATTATTGATAAAGTCAGGTGTAAAAATTGATATTCAAGGATTGCGTTATCACAGAACTGCTTTGCATTACGCTGCTGATCAAGGAAGATTAGAATCTGTGGTGGAGATATTAAAGGCCGGGGGTAAGACTGATATAAGAGATATTCATAAAAATACTCCACTTGATATTGCAAGAAACAAAAATCATCAAAAGATTGTTGAAGTTTTATCCTAATTAATAGTTTCTTTAATAAGAAAGATTGAATGCCAAATTTTCGAAAAAAGTTACAAGAAATAATTAGAGTTGATCATGCTGGAGAGTTTGGTGCAAAGGTAATTTATGATGGCCAGATTGCAGCACTAAAATTAAAAAAAGATGAAGAAACTCTTGCCTTAGTGAAGCATATGAAAGAGCAGGAAGTTGTGCATTTTGATTATTTTGATGCCGCAATTAAAGAAGAAAAAATTCGTCCAACTTTAATGCAACCAATTTGGAGAGTTGGGGGTTTTGCTCTTGGTTTTTTAACTGCTGCAATTGATAAAAAAGCGGCGATGGTTTGCACAACGGCAGTTGAAGAGATAATTGATGAGCATTATAAAAAACAAATAGATTTTCTTGAAACAGAAGAAAAATTTTTAGATGAAGAAGAAAAACAGGAAGTTGTTAGTTTGAAAAATAAAATAAAGCAATTTCGTGATGAAGAATTAGAACACCGCGATATTGGTTATGAAAATCATGCTAAAGAATTCAAAGCTTTCACTCCTCTTTCAAGTTTTATCAAAGCAACAACCAAATTTGCAATTGCAGTTTCTAAGAAAGTTTAAGTTTTTAAATTAGCGTAAGATATTATATCAAAGTTAATACGATCAGTAGATTCTTACTTCGGTACATTTCAAATTTTTAGTTTTTAGATTTTGTTACAATCTTATAAAAATTTTTTATGCCTGAATTTTTAAATTTTGCAAATAAAGAACTTCAAAAAAGATTTACTGATACTTCAATAGATGTTGTAACACATAGCTGGGTTGAGGAAGAAAAACTTTCAGAAGAGGAGCGCAAGAAACAATCTAAGAAAACATTAGATCTTTCTGAAGTAACTAGAATTTTACAGAAAGATTTAGATCGTCAGATTATTTCGCAAGATAGTATTTTAAAAACATATTATGATTTTTACAAAGCGCTTGATGATGATAAAACTTTTTATCAGCAGGAATATGTTGGAGTTGGTAAAGATTTTAAGCAAAATGAGTTAAAAGATAAAACTCGTGAATTTTTTGAGAAGATAAAAGAAAAATATCCTGCAAATCAAGTTGCAATAGAGCTGTTAGAAAAAGATTTAACAAATAAAATTGATGCAGATGAACAAGTTGCAATGGCTGTTCCTTATTTGATGCTACAAACAATAACTTATTTTGATCAGATTGATAAAATTGAAGATAAAGATAAAAAATGTCACTTTCTAAGTCAGTTTCCAATGACAACAAGGGATGAATATGCTTGTGTTGGTGGTTTTTCTTCTCGTCTTAATCCAATATTGATGATGCTTAATGCTGAAAATGTTCATTTAACTTCAGCTCATCAATCGGCAGTTTCATCATCAAAACTTAATAAAGAAGATGGTGTACATCATCAAGCTATGATGAGCGCTTTATTTGGAGTTAATCTTAAAGATGAACATTATCTTTTACCAGCAGGAGCATTTACCTCTCAACAACTGTGGAAAGGCTATTTGGATTATCATGTTAAGTTGCAAGAGCAGTTTTTATTGCAACAAGAACAGGTGAAACAAGATGTGATAGATTTAGCGAAGCTATTTGATGCAAAAGATAGAGGTGAAAAAACAGATTTAGAAGTTTACAACGAACTAAAAAAATTTTCTTTAAATTATGATGATTTTTGTGGGTATGATGAAGATGAGCTACCGATAATAGATGATAAAAAAGTTAAGGAAGAGTTAGAAAGAGAGTGACAAATTATTATCCTGGAGGAATGGATTTACCAATTTTTCTTCAAGAAGATGTTGCGGTAATTAAAGATTTTGATGCTCCCAAGACTGCTGAAATAATAAGAGATATTTTGCACAATAATGAGTTTTCTCAATCAGAAAAAAATATAGCATTTACTTATCTTTGGATAAGAGCAGTTAAAGAAATTAATGATTTTAAAACCGCTCATGTCTTGTCCACAAAAGTTAAAGAAGAAGATTTGTTACAATCGCTGGATGAAAATATAACTGATGAAAAAATTAAGTCATTCTTTGAGCAACAAGAACAACAATCAACTACTTTGGAACAAATTGCATCATTTGATGGCTCAACCTTATCTCAAGACAAATTAGTTTTAATAAAAGATAAGCTGATATTTGATAAAGTTTTAGGCAAACAAGATTTGTTAGTTTATGCTGCAAAAGATGGTTACTTAAAAGTTGTTGAAAAGCTTTTAGATGTTGAAGAAATTGATGTTAACAAAGTTGGTAAAGATGATTTTACAGCTTTAATGCTTGCTGCATATAATGGTTACTTAGAAGTGGTTGATAAGATTTTTAAGAAACTCTGTATTGATGGAGTTAATCACGAAGATATTCATTATATTGAAGGAGATCGACCAAAAGTATTTAAGGATGCTGATAAAATTTCTAGTTTTGCCAATCAGATATTTTCGTTTATTAAATCCGAATTTAACTTATCCGAAGATTGTAATCATAGTCTTGAGATATTAGTTAGAAAATCTTTGTTTAAAGAAATATTTTCTGATGAGAATAAAGAAAATGTGGATTTTATTACTAACAGCTTCATGCAAGATAAAGTTGCAGATGGTATTTCTAAGATAATAGTAAAAAATCTTCGATCTTCTGATGAAGCCATTATACCTTCAAGCAGTATGTTTTGTTGGATTCCTTTTAATAATTATAACACTTTAAATAAAGATCATGAGGGAATCGAAGATTTGTTTACTGCTCCTATTAAAGAGTTTATAAATCAAGTTCTAGCGCCAGATCCAGGAAGTTTTATTTATAACTAATCTGGAATTCAATTAGAATCTCAAGGAAGAATAAGATAAAACTTCTTTAAAAGTTCCTTTCGAGATAATTTTTCTTAGTGGGTAAATATACCAAAAAACAAATTTATAGTTTTGTTATGTATTGATTTGAACTAACTTCATCTTTTTGACTAAAAATATTTTGTTAGTTCAGACTATAAATTTATTTTTTGGTAAAAAATCTTTTTCTTATTTTTACCATTTCAAGACAAGCATTAGCTGCAAAACCACCTTTGTCTTTTTTGCTTGGATCGGCTCTTTCAAGGGCTTGAGACTCATTTTCAACAGTGATAATTCCATAGCCAATTGCTAAATTTTCTTTGAAAGCTAAATCATTAAGTCCGCGTGCGCTTTCTAAACAAACATAATCATAATGGGTTGTCTCGCCACGAATAACACAGCCTAAAGCCACATATCCATCATATTGTTTACTTTTTTCAGCAAAGGCAATTACAGCGGGAATTTCAAATGCACCAGGAACTGTGATAACTTCATATTCATAGTTTGAAGCCTCGATTTTATTGATCGCACCTTCAAGTAAAAGAGCGGAAATTTTCTTATAAAAATCGGCTTGAACAATTAGAATTTTTGGCATTGTTTTTTGTTGTTAATTTAATAGATTATCGTTTTTAATAATTAAATCACCCATATCAAAATGCTTCGCGTTTTGATCCACCCTCTTTTTCAAAGAGGGTTTGAGGTTTTTAACCTCCTTTGAAAAAGGAGGTGTCATTTAAGCGAAGCTTAAATGACGGAGGATTTATTATGCAATATATTTTACTATGCTAAATATTTTCAATTTATTTCTATTTTTATTGGTTTTATGGGTTTTGCTGATGTTCTCTTTTGTTGGTATTGGTTGGTCTTGCACTTTCTTAGGAATTTTATTTGCAGCAATTATAAGCGTTTTTTCTTACAAGATCGGCTTCATTAGCAATAGTAGCGAATTCTTATATCTAAACAGCAATTTTTATTCTCGATTATTTAAGGCTTATTTTAAAAGTTTTTTTTCTTCTATAAGATTAATTATCAATATGGCATTTAATATTCGTTCTTTAAAACAAACCATAAGAATAGTGAATTTAAGCGATGAAGATAAATTTAATCGCTCATTACTTCTAACAAGTTTTAATATGTCCACAGGGCTTTTTTGTTTTAATACTACCGAAGAGAAATTGCTTATTCACTGTATTGACGATAGATATTTCAAAAAATTTAATGTTGAAAAAACCATTAAGGTTTTAAATAAAATTAATGAAGATGATTCGATATAAATGAGTTCTTTAGACAAAAATATAATTACAGAAATTGAAAATTTGAAGGCTGAACTTGCTAAGCATGATGAGGCTTATCACACCTTTGATGCGCCTTTAATTTCCGATGCAAAATATGATGAGTTAAGAAAAAAGCTGGAAGAATATCGTTTAAACTTTCCAGAAGCTTTTGCAAATCAAGAAAAAGTTGGTGGAAAATCTTTAGAAATTTTTTCTAAAATTCGTCATAAAAAACCAATGCTTTCCTTGGCTAACGGCTTTAGTCGCGAAGATATTGAAGATTTTATTTCTCGCATAAATCGTTTTCTTGGCTTTGATAAAAAAGAAGCAACCGATCTTTTTTCTTTTGCAGAAACTCCACAAATTGATTTATTTTGTGAAGTGAAAATTGATGGGTTGTCTTTTGCCGCGCGTTTTGAAAATGGTGATTTAGTTCATGCAGTCACCAGAGGAGATGGTTTTGAAGGTGAAGATGTAACTGAAAATGTAAAAGTAATTTGTGATTTTCCTCACGAACTAAAAATTCAAAATCCACCAAAAATATTTGAAGTGCGTGGTGAAATTTACATGAGAAAAAGCGATTTTACAAAGTTAAATAAAGATCAGGAAGAGAAGGGTGGAAAGATTTTTGCAAATCCCAGAAATGCAGCAGCTGGCTCTTTGCGCCAGTTAGATCCTAACATTACTGCTTCACGAAACTTAAGTTATTTTGCTTATTCTTTAGGAGAGGTCTCTGATGATTTTTCAGCAAAATCACAATTGGAACTAATGCAAAAACTTCATAATTTTGGTTTTAAAATTGAAGAGCATTCAAAATTATGTAGCAATATTGATGATGTGATTGCACTTTATGAAAAAATTGCTGATCAAAAATATCAGATGGACTATGATCTTGATGGTATGGTTTATAAGGTTAATGACTATGCTTTGCAAGACAGGCTTGGCTTTGTTGCACGCAGTCCAAGATGGGCAATTGCGCATAAATTTGCGGCAGAAAAAGCCAAAACTGAAATTGAAAATATTATAATTCAAATTGGCAGAACTGGTGCGCTTACCCCAGTTGCGGTTTTAAAGCCTGTTAATATTGGTGGGGTTATGGTGTCGCGCGCAACCTTACACAACAAAGATGAAATTGCTCGTAAAGATATTAGAATTAATGACGTTGTTTTAATTCAGCGCGCTGGAGATGTGATTCCACAAGTGTTAGAAGTTGATTTGTCCAAAAGATCAGAAAATTCAACACCATTTGTTTTTCCAAAAAATTGCCCAGTTTGTAATTCTGAAATTAAAGAAAGTGAAGATGATGTGATTTTGCGCTGCAGTGGTGGGCTTTCATGCGAAGCGCAATTAAAAGAAACTCTAAAACACTTTGTTTCAAAAGATGCTTTTGACATTGCTGGTCTTGGCAAAAAACAAATCGATAATTTTTTTACTGAAGGAAGAATTAAAAATTTTGCTGATATTTTTAAGTTAGAGAAAATTGAAGAATCAAGTGACAATCCATTGATTAAAAAAGAAGGATGGGGAGAAAAATCAACCGCAAATTTATTTGCTGCAATTAATCAAAAACGTAAATGTTCATTAGGAAAATTTATCTATGCGATTGGTATTAGACATGTTGGAGAAGTTACAGCTAAAGTAATTGCAGAGCATTTTACATCGTATAAAAATTTTAAAAATATTATGATTTCTTTAGCAAATTTGTCAGAAAGTGATTTGCTTTTAAACCATGATTATCAAGATTTGGTGGCAATAGATGGTATTGGTGAGAAAATGACAAAAGCGATAATTGATTATTTTCGTGATAGTCGAAATATAAAAATGGTTGATGAAGTTGAAGTGGAATTACAAATTGAAGATGTTGTAAAAAAACAAGTTGATTCAGAATTATCTGGTAAATCTGTTGTGTTTACAGGAACGCTTGAACGCATGACCAGAGCAGAATCAAAGAAAAAAGCAGAAGATTTTGGTATGAAAGTTGTTGGTTCAGTTTCAAGCAAAACAGATTTTGTTGTTGCGGGATTTGATGCGGGTTCTAAATTAAAAAAAGCGAAGGAATTAGGAATAAAAATTTTAAGTGAGGAAGAGTGGTTAAAATTAATTTCTTAAAGAGATTAAAATCTTATCCGCTGGTTGAGCCTGTCGAAACCAAGGATAAGGTTTTACTAAGGCTTCTCTTGATTTCGACAAGCTCAATTAACGAGAAGCTAAAAAAAATTGCAATTTCTATTGTGCGCTTTTATCAACTTTTTCTCTCTTATTTACTTAGAGGTTATGAATGCCGTTTTCATCCAACTTGCTCAAATTATATGATTGAAGCAATTGAGAAAAAAGGCTTGATAAAAGGCTCTTTGCTTGGAACATGGCGTATTTTAAATTGTCATCCTTTTTCTAAAAAAAGTAGAGATTATCCTGTAGAATGATATTACGTTTAATAGTTGCAATTACATTATTACAGTTATTTTGCTCTTCTGTTTTTGCTGCTGTAGATGTTGAGTCTTTAGGACTTGATAAAATTGATAATAAAGATCTGCCAGTAAAGCCAAGTGTAGAAAATAATAATGTAACAATAACAACTAAAAGAGATGTTATTGTTGAAAAGGATATTGAAAAACTTTCTATAAAAAAAGATGTAAAGTCACAAGAAACAACTCCACCTGATAATTCAAAAAAAGTTGAAGTAAAAGAAACTCAGCCAATTGTTGCACCAAGTAATGATAAGGTTTCATCTTTGTCAGATAATAAAAAAGATGAAGAAGTAAAAAAAGAAGAAAATAAAATACCCAATAATAATAATGCTGAGAGTCCAGTTGTTGGGGGAGCTATTTCAAAGATTCAAAATTTTATTAATAATGCTAAAAATACTTTAGCTAAAGGTTCTAAGGCAGAAGATAAATCTAAAATAAAAACTACAAAAAATGAAAAGAAACAAAAAAAGAAATTAAGTGAGCTTGATAAATTGCGTCAAAAATATTTGATAAAAACTGATTCAAAAAAATCCAATAATTATGATAATACTGCTGATGAATATTTTGATGATGACAATAGCAAAATTGTTCCTAAAAGAAGAGAAGTAAAAAATTTTTCATCGTATGAGGTTCCAGCTCCTCCTATTTTTGATAGATATAGGACTAAGGACAACCTTCATATACCGCCAATAATTACTAAGGAAGAGAAGGTGGCAATGTTGTTTGATATTGTGACAAACAGTAATAATACTTCTTATTTCAAAAGTGTTTATGATCAAATTGGTGACCCTAATGCGAAGAATGCTTCAGGAGACACTCTTTTGACTTATGCAATATTGTTGCAAAAACATTCTATGGTTGCTTCAATTTTAGGGCTTGGAGCTAATCCAGATATGCCGAATTCTCTTGGTTACACGCCACTTGGAATTGTAATTGAAATAGGGGATCAAATATCTTTAAAATTGTTAATTGAAAACAATGTTAAAGTTGATTATGTTGACGCATTTGGTAGAAATTACTTAATGCATGCTGCACGTACAGGGTTCTTGCAAGCAGCTGACGTGTTAGTTGAAAAAGGAATTGATGTTAACGCTATGGATAATGATAGTTTTACTGCTTTATCTATTGCATATCGTCATAAAAAAGACGTTATGGTAAAGTTTCTTTTAAAGCATGGAGCGCAGGCTTGGATTGAGAAACCTTATGATGCAAGTTCTCAACCTTTGATAAAAGAGTTGAATGATCGGTGGAAGAATTAGTTGGTAAAAAAAATAATTATATTTAAAGTAAGGGTTTAAATTTTAACTAAATTAAAAATTATGGCTAATCATAAAAAAATAGCTTCGATTTTATTGACATCTTTAGTTTGCAGCAGCGCAGTGAATTATTCTGCAATTGCACAAGCTGATATTTTTTACAATAATAAAGATGTAAAATCTACGGGAGTAACATCTTTGATGTCTGCTGCTATTGATAATGATGTTGATGGGGTAAGATTTTTTATCAAATCAGAATCTGCAACAATTAATCAAAAGAACTTAGGTGGAGCAACAGCTCTTCACTTGGCATGTCGTAATAGAAATCCAGATGTTGTAAAAATTTTACTTGAGAACGGTGCTGATGTAAATGCTGTTGATGCTGAAGGTTGGACTCCATTGATGAGAGCTTCTCTTGCCTCTGATTCTAATATCGTTGCTTTATTGTTAGATTCTGGAGCTGATGTTAACACGTTAAATAATTTCAAAGATTCGGCGATAGTGCATGCCGCTGTTTCTGATTGCAATCAATGTCTCTCTGTAATATTTGAAAAATCAACTATTGTAAAAACATCTGATGTTGAAGGTTTAAAACAACAAATTCACGATGCATTCGTGATTGCTAGAAATCATGATAATCGCGATGCTCAAACTTTGTTGTCTAATATGTTGGATAACATTATTAGACTTTCTTCGGCAGTAGGGGAAGAAAAAGTTGTTGTTGATCAAAATCAGCCAACTACTAAATCAGGAGAATTAACAACAGCAAATCTTGTTCCTTCAGATAAAGTTACCAAAGAACCAACTGTTGATGTGTCATTGAATGATAAACCTGTGGATGTAGTTGAAGAAAACAAGGAAGTTGTTGTTCCAGATAATAATCAAAAAACTGCTAGTAAGATTGAAGTACTTACTTCACCACAGAAAAATGATGAGGTAGTAGTAGATGAAAAAACTCTTACAGAAGAAGATATTACTCCAGCTGTGGTGACAAAAATCGATACAAAAGAATTACAACAAACTAATAATCCTTTAAAATCAGCTGCACCTAAAAAGATTAAATTTAAATTTAATCAAGGTCCAATGATTGCAAAGCCTGATTTGACTATCTCTGAACCTCCAGTTGTGGCTACTAATGCAGAAGAAACTCCTGCCACTACAATTGTTGAAGAAGAAAAGAAAAAATCTATTTTCTCTTCATTCTTTGATTTATTTAGAAGTAAAAAAGGTGTTGAAATTGTGAATGAAGAAGTGCCTGTTGTTTCTGAAGCTAATAAAACTACAACAACAGTTGAGGAACCTAAAGAAGAAAAAGCTGAAAAATTGCAGGAAATAAAAACAGAAGAATCGATTAAAAAGGAATTACTTCCTGTTAATCAAACAAAGAAATTTAAGCTTAAACAGGGTCCAGTGGGTAGAATTGATGATAATTCTGCAATTTCTGAACCTAAAAAGCTTGAAGTTGACTCTACAGCAAAAGAGGAAAAGGAAGGCTTCTTTAGCAGATTATTTGGCACTACAAACCCTGTCTCTAAAGACCAGCCGATAAATACTGAAGAAACTGAAGTTGATTCTGCAGCAAAGGAAGTTGAATTTACAACACCTGAAAATAACGAATCGATTTCTGTAGAAGAAGAGAAAAAACCTGGTTTCTTTAGTAGATTATTTGGTGGATTATTTTCAAATAAGGATTCTGTTTTAGATGAACAGCCGGCTCAGGTTGTAGAAGAAGTGAAGCCTGTAGAAAAAACGAAAAAGTTTAAACTTTCAGTTGGACAATCTGGCGCTGTTAATACAAAGTCAAAGAAACAATAATTAATATTATTCTTAGCCATAATAAAAGGTCTCATGAGTAAAATCTCATGAGACCTTTTTTATTTTACGATGATTTTTTTTATAATATGACGCTGGACTGGGTCTCCTGACCCAGTCCACAAGTTCATTATGATTTATTAAAATCCATAATCTTTTACTAAAACTTCAGCAATTTGTACTGCATTTAAAGCTGCACCTTTTCTCAAATTGTCAGATACAACCCAAAGTGATAAACCATTTGCAACTGATTTATCTTCTCTAATTCTTGAAACGAAAACGGCATCTTTAGTTGATGCTTCTGCTGGCGTTACAAAGCCCATTTCTTCAGGGCGATCAATTACAATTACGCCGTCAGAATTATCAAGAACTTCTCTCGCTTTTTTAGCAGAAATTGGTTTTTCAAATTCAATATTTACTGCTTCAGAGTGGCAGTTAAAAACAGGAACGCGTACGCAAGTTGCTTCAACCTTGATATTTGGATCAAGAATTTTTTGCGTTTCAACTTTCATTTTCCATTCTTCTTTAGTGCAACCATCTTCCATAAAAACGTCAATTTGCGGAATTACGTTAAAGGCAATTCTTTTGCTGAATTTTTTTGGTTCAGCTTGTTGATTAGTATAGATTTTTTTAGTTGAATCATAAAGCTCATCCATTGCTTCTTTTCCAGCACCAGATGTTGCTTGATAAGTTGCCACAACAATTCTTTTAATTTTTGCAACTTCATGTAAAGGTTTTAATGCAACAACCATTTGAATTGTTGAGCAATTTGGATTAGCAATAATTCCACTTTTTTTGTAATCTTTAATTGCATCAGGATTAACTTCCGGAACAATTAATGGAACATCTTTATCCATTCTAAAATGTGAAGTATTGTCAATTACAACGCAACCTTGTTTTGCCGCTCTTGGAGCATGAACTGCAGAAACTTTTCCACCAGGAGAGAAAAGACCAATTTTTGTTCCTGTAAAATCATAATCATCTAAACATTGTACGGTAAGTTCTTTATCACCATAGCTAACTTTCTTACCAATTGAATTGCGCGACGCCAAAGCTACAACTTCATCAGCAGGGAATTTTCTTTCTGCTAAAATATTTAAAATTTCACGACCAACATTTCCAGTTGCACCAGCAACTGCAATTTTTCTTCTAGACATTTTCAAATTAATAATGGTTTATATTATCATCTTATGATTGATTAAAAAGATGAGGAAGTAATGATATGAAGGTTCTATAAAAAAGTAAAGAGCAAGAAAAATGACAATGAAAAAATTTTTTATAATTGCCGGAGAAGCTTCGGGTGACGTGCTTGGAGCTAAGTTAATTGCTGAAATAAAATCACAAAGTAAAGCAGTTGAATTTATCGGCATTGGCGGAAAGCTCATGAAAGAGCAAGGCCTGACCAGTATTTTTCCGATGGAAGAATTATCAGTAATGGGATTTTTAGAAGTTGTTCCTCATATTCCAAAACTCTTAAAAAGAATTAAGCAAACTGCAGAAAGTGTAATCGCGGAAAAGCCTGATGCTGTGATCACCATTGATTCTCCTGACTTTTCTTTTCGTGTTATAAAAAAGCTAAAAAATTATGAAGGCAAAAAAATTCATTTAATTGCGCCGTCAGTCTGGGCTTATCGCGAGGGTAGGGCAAAGAAAATTTCTAAGCTTTATGATTTACTTTTGGCAATTCTTCCTTTTGAACCTCCATATTTTGAAAAACATTGCTTGAAGACAGTGTTTATTGGGCATCCAATTGTTGAAAATGCTCCTGACTTTTCTTTAAAAGAAGAAAAAAATTTAGAATTTCGTAATAAATATGAAATTGCTTTAGCAGATAAAGTAATATGTGTAATGCCGGGAAGCCGTAATGGCGAGGTAAAAAGAATTTTTCCAGAATTTATCAAAGCAGTTAATATTTTAGCTTCAGAAAAAAAATATAATTTAAAAGTTGTAATTCCTTTGGCTGAAAAAACGAAGAACTTAGTTAAGGAAATGGCAAAAGATTTAGTGGTTAAATATTTCTTTGTTGAAAATAATGAAAAACAATCAGCATTTTTTGCCAGTGATTTTGCATTAGCGAAGTCGGGCACCAATACTGTTGAAATCTCGCTTTATAAGATACCGATGATTATTGCTTATAAAATCAATTTACTCACTCATTTTATTGTGAAGAGAATGGTAAGAATTAAATTTGCTAATTTGGTCAATTTAATTGCTAATAAAGAAATTATTCCAGAAATGCTACAAGATAATTGCACCGGAAATAAAATTTCTGAAAAATTAAAAGAGTTAATTGATGATGAATCTTTAGCTAAAAAACAAATTACTGAAAGTGAAAATTCTCTTGTTTTGATGGGCTATGGAAGTCCTGTAAAATCAAGCGCAAGAGCCGCTGAAGAAATTTTAAAATTAAATGTTTAAAAATATTTTTATTTTAATAACAAAAAAATGTCATCCTGAGACTACAGCCACTTTTAGTGGCTGTTGGCGAAGGATCTCATGCGTTTTAAAGAGATGCTTTGCTTCGCTTAGCATGACAGCGGTAGTTACAATTTTTTGTTTTAGTTTTTCTTATGCAGCAACAGCAGAAGAAAAGGGCTGCGGTAAAGACTATTATTCTTTATTACTTAAAGATGATGGAGAAATTTTATCTGATGTGAAAGCAGATGTAACCGCTTATCCAGCTTCTTTAACCAAATTGATGACTTTATATTTAACCTTCGAAGCCTTAGAAAAAGGAGAAATTTCAATTGAGCAAAATATAAAAGTTTCAGCGCGCGGAGAAGAAGTTTCAAAAGTTAATAAAAATAACAGCTTACATTTGAAGGAAGGAGATAAAATTACAGTTCGCGATGCCGTTAAAGGTGTGATTGTAAAATCTTTTAATGAAGCCTCTGTATCACTCGCTGAAGCGGTGTCAGGAGATGAGTGGAAATTTGTTAGAAAAATGAATGAGAAGGCAGAAGAACTCGGGATGAATAGAACAAGTTTTAGAAATTCTTCTGGGCTGCATGAAGTTGGGCAATACACAACAGCCTATGATTTAGCGCGCCTAACCTTGGCGCTCAAAAATGATTTTCCTGGTTATTATCATTTATTTTCTCTTAAACATTTTTCATATAAGGGAACAAAATATGTTACGCATAATCATGTCTTAGCGGAATATAAAGGAGCGGAAGGCATGAAAACAGGCTTTACCAATGCTTCAGGATTTAACCTAATTAGCATTGCGAAGAAGCATGATGTTAGAGTTATTTCAGTTTTGCTTAATTGCGAAACTTACAAAAAACGTGATAAATTTACAAAAAAACTTTTCGATGATATTTTTGCTAAATTTTCAAGAGGGTTTGAACCGCATGGTGAGAGTAGGTTGTTGAAGAGGTTTAGGTATTGAACTCTTTTTATCTAAATCGATTTTACAAACCACTTTGAAGCTACTATCAAATTCATCTCACGTAAAAAATTATTTTTTGCTTGATCGTGTGCACCACTTACAATCAAGATTTGTTTGACTCCTTTGTTTGCAGCAATTTTTTTAATTTTATTAATTAATCTTTTGCCAACGTTATTCCATAATTCTTTCTTAGTAACACAGAAATCATCGATCATTAAAGTTAATCCAGCATCATAAACTTCTGGTGGAGCAATAACTCTTCCAACTATAAAGCCATCTTTGTTATTAGAAACAAGAGCTATTATATCTTGCTGTTTAAGTAATTTTTCAAACCATTTTTGTTGAATTTCATCCGAATTTTTCGCCATTTTCCAAAACTGTTTCTGGACTTTGGAATAACTTTCTCTCTTGTTGTGGCTTAAACTAACCATCCAAGAAATATCAGATTTTTTTGCCTTTTGTATCATAAATAATTTCTCATAAATAGTTTTCTTATGCGGGATTCTAGTCTCTAACCCAGTCCACATGTTCATTCAAAAATTATAATATGCATGAATGTGAGGACGGAGATCTTAATACCCCGTCCTGCGCTAACTCCTACCCACACGTCATTGCGGAGCTATAATTTCTTAGGATCGCGAAGCGATTCTTAGAAATTATTCATCCGCAATCCATAAAATAATCAATGGATACCGGATCTACAGTTTCTAAGTTGGCAAAGCCAACTAAGAAACTGTTTGTCCGGCATGACGATGTTGGTGTATTAAAACACCTCAACATCAACAACTTTGTCAATAGAGCGGAGTCTTGCTATATCTGAATCATCGAGCAAATATTTTTCAGGTAATTCAACCTTGACAACCTTATCTTGCATCATTACAACAAAAAATATTTTAGTGAATTTCTCGAAATTATTTGGTGCAACTCTTTGCGCGACAAAAGATTTTACATTAAAAATTGTGTCACGTTCTTTAATTATTATTTCGATCTTAGAAAAAATCTTTTTCTCTTTTAACTTCTCGATTTTTTCTTGATATAATTTTTCTTCACTCTGTTTAGGAGCGTTGTTTTGAGATCCTTGAGAAGGTTTTTGTTCTGGTCTAAAATCACGATTAGAATCTCTAAAATCAGAACGATTTCTATTTGGCTGCTTCTTGATATCTTCAAAATCTTTTTCTTTCGCTTTAGTATATTTTATAAAATCATCTAATTTTCTAACGTCGCGAACC
Organism: Rickettsiales bacterium; assembly: GCA_018969185.1. Classification (GTDB taxonomy): domain Bacteria; phylum Pseudomonadota; class Alphaproteobacteria; order Rickettsiales; family UBA1997; genus UBA2645. The sequence continues at coordinate 21,795 of JAGWYT010000011.1, forward strand.
AGAATTCTTGTGCCTCCGTCATCTTTCTTAATCAAACAATCAATTTGCACCATGCTGCCATCATTTAAAAGATCTCTGGCATTGGTGATAAGATTTTCATCAAAAATCATCGCTTCATAAATGCCCAAATGATCTGAAATTGTAAGATAAGCAAAACGCCCGCGTGAGCCAGAGCGGTGCTTGCTGCTTGCAATAACACCTGACATTTTTACTAAACTATTGTCCTCTAATTCGCCCTTTTCTAATTTGTCAGAAAAAATTATGCCGCGTTTTTTTAGATCAGAAACGTAATCATCAATTGGATGCTCATTTAGAAAGAACCCAAAAGCTTCAAATTCCTTTTGTAATTTTTCGATCTTGTTCCAATTATCAACTTTCTTCAATTCTGGCTTTATTTTTGCTTCCGACAATAAACCAAACAAACTCATTTGATTTGATGAAGCGCTTTCGGCAACTCTTGCGGCATGGCTTGAAATTATATCAAAAGAATCTGCAATTTGTCTGCGATTAGAACTAACACAGTCAAAAGCCCCAGCTTTTGCCAAAGCCTCAATTGATTTTTTGTTAATTGTTTTTGGATCAAGTCTTTCAGAAAAATCATAAATATCTTTAAACTTTCCATTGGTTTTGCGCTCTTTCGCCATATTTTCGGTCATGCCAAAACCAACGGCTTTTATGGCGCCAAGTCCAAATCTAATTGCTAATTGTGATTTATTTTCAGTCTGCATTAAACAATAAAAATCAAAATAACTATTCCAACAATAATTCTATAAACTCCAAAAATTACGAAATTATTTTTACTAACATAGCTTAAGAACCATTTAATTACAAAGATCGCCGAGATAAAAGCTGATAAAGTTCCAATTAAAAGTAATTCAACATTAGAAAAGGTGAGGGTGCTGATATTTTTGCTGAGATCATAAACTGTTGCGGCAAATATTGTTGGAATTGCCAAGAAGAATGAAAATTCAGTGGCGGTTTTACGATCTAATTTTAATAAAAGCCCGCCAATTATAGTGGCTCCAGATCTTGATATTCCGGGAATCATCGCCAAGCATTGAAACAAACCAATGTAAAGAGCTTTAGAAAAAGTAATATCATCAATATTGTTAGTTTCAGATTTTCTTTTAGTGTATTCAACAATGATCATAATAACGCCACCAATGATTAAGCTTATTGCTATAACAAATGTTGAAAATAGAAATTGTTTGATGAGATCATGAAATAAAGCTCCAAAAAACACCGCTGGCAAAAAAGCCAAAGCCAAATTAATTGAAAATTTCTGCTGATTTTTTTGATTTAAGTTAAATATGACATCAAAAATTTTTTTACGATAAATAATACAAACCGCAAAAATTGCGCCAACCTGAATTACAATCTCAAAGAGATTATTTTTTATTGATTGAAAATCGATTAAGTAAGAAGCAATAAGAAGATGCGCTGTTGAAGAAACTGGAATGAATTCTGTTAATCCTTCAATTATTCCAAGAAAAATAGTTTTGAATAAATCCGTTATCATCGGTTGCCAGTGAATAGAAAAATTGAATAGAAAAATTTTCTGGTTTTGACACTTCGTCAAGCTCAGTGCGACGCAGCTCAACCGGCGAAAATTTTTTTGCTAATTTGTTGTGTGGTACCTCTAGTCCGACTCGAACGGACACACCCATACGGGCAATAGATTTTGAGTCTATCGCGTCTACCAATTCCGCCATAGAGGCACAAGCTTAAGAAAGATAAAATCTTTTTACCAATCCGATTTTTTTATTTAAGAATAAAATGCTTTTAAAATAAAGCTAAAAAATAAATCGAATAAATTTTTTTATTTTGAATGTCATCCTGAGCGAAAGCTCAAGATGACATATCCCAAAAAAATAAAAATTCTAAAAAGTAAAAATTTGGGGAAGAAATGGTAACAGGCAGTGATTAAAAAGTAAAACCTTTAAATCGTAATATATAGTAATATAGCCCTAAAATCTTGATATTTATTTTACATAATATACATTATGGGGAAAATACTATTCTTAGAAAGGAGCACTATTTATCCAGCCAGATCCTTTAAAATCAAAGCCTCTTCTTCCAGACTAGAACTTAGGAATTAATACAAATCAACCTTGTGAATTTGATAGTGATTTTTTGAATAGCCAAATAAAGCTTGAACCAATTCGTTAGCTTTTTCTTTATCTCCATTTTTCAAATGAGATTTATTAACATGTTTTTGATATATCGCCTGCACTGCTTCTGCTGATTTTTTATAATCTTCATTTTTTAAAAATAAACGAACATATAAAACTCCTTCCTTATCCTTATAGCTATTAACTTCAGAAGCTTTTGATATTGGAAGGTTTTTTATAACTTCTTGAGTTGCTTGATTAAAAATCTTTTTTACTTGTGAAGAATTTTTAAACTTAATTTGTCCTGAAATATCATTGATAATTCTTGTAATCTTCGCTCCAATTATTTTAGAAATTTCAGCTCTTGCATCATTTTCAGCAATTAATGTTTGATTATCACTAGGATAAGATATTCCAACTGCAGCAACTCCATTTTTCATGTAAGGATTTAACACCCAATCTGGTAAATTTGATGAATTGTGAGAACAGCTATTAACTAAACCAAGAATTAAAACTAAAAATAATATTTTTTTCATAAGTTTTTTAAATTTCGTTAAATTTACTTCCTTTAACTCGAGATATTTCTTTTGTGTGAGTTATTGGTGATGGTTTAGCTGTAGCAAGATCAATTGCATCAATTCTTTGTTTTTGAAATAAGTCAAATTTTTCTTGAAAATCCTCATAAGATTTCTCTAAACCATTTCTAATTTCAACTAGTTGAGATTCAGAATAATTTTTAGAAAGTTCTAAAGTTTTCTTGTAATTCCTTCTACTAAATAATCCTTATATTTTTCTTCTTCTGTCATTCTAACTATTGTTGCCGCAGTAACAATTTTAGTAATGCTACCAGCACAAAAAATAGTATCGCTTGTGATGCCATCAGAGGTCAGTTTTCTTTCTGAAATTTCTTCACCAAATTTTATAACTGATATGGAAGAAGCAGTTGAAATTCCATCAATTGCTATAGAATCAGTAATTGATTTATTGCTAATTTTCTATTTTCTATATCGTCAATTAATGAGCCATCTCTTCTTTCAACAAGACCTTGTGATATTTCTGTTGGATTTTGAAATTCAGTTGGAACTTGTTGTTTTGTCATATTTATATTTTTTAAATGAATTTTTATCTTTTCGCTGGTTGAGCCTGTCGAAACCAAGAAAAGATAAAAATGATCTTATCCTTGGTTTCGAAAGGCTCAACCAGCGGATAATATCATTTTTACAGTCATCTAGTATTTTTAAATCACAGAAAGCTTCTTACCAATTTTAATAAAAGAATCTATTGCCTTATCCAAATGCTCTTTCGTGTGAGCCGCAGAAATTTGCACGCGAATTCTGGCTTCATTTTTAGGAACAACTGGGAAAGAAAATGCAATTACGTAAATTCCATCTTCAATCATTGCCTTTGCAACTTTTTCTGCTATTAACGCATCATAAAACATCACCGCTACAACAGGGTGCGTGCTTGGTCTGATATCAAAACCAGCAGCAACCATTTTCTCTCTAAAATAAGCCGTGTTATCCGCTGATTTTTTAATTAAATCTTTAGAATTCTTAATCATCTTCAAAATCTCAATTCCAACTGCGGCGGTCATTGGCAAGATATTATTTGAAAATAGATAAGGTCTTGCTTTGTTTCTTAATTTATCAATCACCTCTTTTTTTGAAGCAACAAAACCACCGCCAGAGCCACCAAGAGCCTTACCTAAAGTGCTGGTTAAAATATCAACCCTGCCCTCAACTCCGCACAATTCAAGAGTTCCGCGGCCATTCTGTCCAATAAAACCTGTAGCGTGAGAATCATCAACTAAAACTAATGAATCATATTTTTCTGCTAAATCACAAATTTCTTTTAATTTAGCAATGTCACCATCCATTGAAAACACGCCGTCCGTAACAATTACACGATTTTTTGCACCACTTGCCGCTTTTAATTTTTCTTCTAAATCAGCCATATCATCAAATCTATAAAAATGGCGCGCAGCTTTGGATAATCTGATTCCATCAATTAAACTGGCATGATTTAAATCAGCTGAAATTATAGCATCTTTTTCATCAAATAAAGAAGAAAACACGCCACCATTAGCAGCAAAGCATGATGAGAAAGTGATTACATCTTCAAAACCAAGAAAATTAGCCAAGTCTTTTTCAAACTGTTTATGAAGATCAAAGGTTCCACAAATAAAGCGCACTGACGCGGTTCCAAGACCATATTTTTCAACCGCTTTCTTAGCTATTTCTATTAAATGTGGGTTGTTGGCAAGACCAAGATAATTATTAGCGCAAAAGTTAAGAACTTTTTTGCTTGAGCCATTAAGTAAAATCTCAACTTCTGATGATTGAGAGGTGGTGATTTGATATTCACTCTTATAAAGTCCTGTATTTTTTAATTCTTGTAATTCGGCAGAGATATTGTCTAAAAATTCTTTTCTTATCATAATAAAATTGTATTAATGGCGAAGCTGATTTAATTTTTCTGGTCTTTACAAACTCGACCGACGAAAAATTTAACAAAACAAATCATTTTGATCAAGTAACAAAAATTTTTCGTCGGTCGAGTTTGTAAAGACCAAGAAAAATTTATACAATTATTTAAGTAATGAATAATCCCTTACAAACCTTACAAAACAAAATTGGCATTGGTCTTAGATCGCCTCATATAAAACAAATAATTACAGAAAAACCAAAAATTGGTTGGTTTGAAGTACATAGTGAAAATTATTATGCAAAAGGTGGGCCAGCTATTAAAAGCCTGCTTGAAATAAGAAAAGATTATCCAATTAGCCTGCACTCTGTTGGCAATTCTCTTGGCTCTTCACAAAAACTTGATATGGCTCATTTAAAAAGCTTAAAAGAGTTAATTAAAATAATTGATCCATTTTTAGTGTCTGACCATATTTCGTGGGGCATGGTTGATGGTAAAAATTTCAATGATCTATTGCCCCTGCCCTATAATAAAGAATCTCTCAAATCAATTTGTAAAAACATTTCACTGATGCAGGATTTTTTGCAAAGAGAAATTTTAGTTGAGAATCCTTCAACTTATTTATCTTTTATTAATGACGAAATGGATGAAGCTGATTTTGTTAATGAAGTTACAAGAACAACGGGTTGTAAGCTTTTACTTGATGTAAATAATATTTTTGTTAGTTCAAAAAATGATAAAAAATTTAGTCCGCAAAAATATTTAGAAAAAATTGATAAAAAATCAGTCAAAGAAATTCATTTGGCGGGCCATTCAAAATCAAAAATTTTTGATGGTAAAAAACATCAGGAAATTTTAATTGATACTCACAATGATCTGGTTTGCGATGAAGTTTGGGAAATATATAAAATGGCAATTAAAAAATTTGGTCAGATTCTAACTTTAATTGAATGGGATCAAGATATTCCAGAACTTAAAGTTTTGCTTGATGAAGCGAAGAAAGCGAGAAAAATTCTAACTAAATAAAACATGACTAAAAAAACTTCCAATCTTCTTAAATTGCAAAAAGATTTTACCACTCATTTACTCAGTAAAAATGATTTAGAAATATTGAAATCTCTGTCCTACTCTACTGCTGAATCTTTGGCGCGTTTAGAAATTTATCGTAATAATGTATTTGGAAATTTTGATTCAGTTTTATCATCAGTTTTTGAAGTTGTAAAAAAAATTCTTGGTGAAAAAGATTTTAATAAATTTGTGAGTGAATATATTAAAAAATTTCCCTCAACAAGCGGAAACCTTGATTTATATGGAGATAACTTTCTAAAATTCATCAAAGGAAAATTAAAAACACATAAATTGGCTTATTTAGAAGATCTTGCAAAGCTTGAATTGCTTTATCATAAAGCATATTTTGCAAAAGATGTTAAGAAAAAATTTGATGTAGAAAAATTTCAAAAACTTACATCAGAAAATTATAATAATCTTACGCTTGAGCTTCATCCATCATGTTTTTTATTCTCATCAAAATTTCCTATTTTTACAATTTGGAAAAGTGCGAAGAAAAAAATCGCAATTAGCGGTAAAGAGGAGTACGTCTTGATTGACAGAGTTTTTGATTCTTGTTTAATAACAAAATTATCAAAAGAAGAATTTTTATTTTTATCTCTTATAGAGTCAAAAAAGAAGCTCTATGCAATTTATAAAAAGCTTTGTAGCACGTTTAAGAAAGAAGTTGATATTGGTAAGTTGTTAAATAAATTCATTGCAAGCGGCGTCATTTCTGCATTTAAAACAAATTAAATTTTAATGCCAAAAAATATTTCAGAATTTCAAATTATTGAACAGTTCTTTAAGCCACTAACTAAGGGTTGTAAGGCATCTTTAGAATTATGTGATGATGTTGCTGAAATATCTCTTTTAAAAAATCAGCAGCTTGTTGTAAGCAAAGATATGATGGTAGAAAATGTGCATTTTCTATTTGCTGATGGTGGCTTTAAAATTGCATCAAAGCTTTTGCGTTCAAATCTCTCAGATATTGCTTCTTCTGGCGCTAAGCCTTGTTATTATATGCTTGGCTTTAGTAAAAATTCAAAAATTGATAGAAATTTCTTAAAAGAATTTGCTTCTGGTTTAAAATCTGTTCAAGACGAATTTAATATAAAACTAATTGGTGGGGACACTGTTTCTTCAGACCAACTTACATTTTCAATAACAATTTTTGGTGTTATTGAAAATAATAAAAAATTATCTCGCAATAAGGCAAAGTCTGGTGATTTAATTTATGTTTCTGGAATTATAGGAGACGCTTATCTTGGGTTTAATTCTCACAAATATCAACTTACTAAAGAAGATAAAAATTATTTATTAAATCGTCATTTCTTCCCTACTCCAAGAATTGAGCTTGGACAAAAATTGGCTAAATTAAATTTATCTAAATGTGCAATTGATGTCTCAGATGGCTTGCTTGCTGACTTAAAACATATTTGCCAATCTTCAAAACTTGAGGCAAAAATTTATAGCGATAAAATTCCATTTTCAAAAGCAGCAAAAAAAATTCTTCAAAAAAATAATATATTTTCAGAATTAGTAAGTGGTGGTGATGATTATGAATTAATTTTCACTATTAATAAAAAATATCAGAAAAAAATTGCTGCTTTATCTAAAGAGCTAAAGCTTGATTTGACTTGTATTGGAGAGATGTTCTGTCCGCTGGTTGAGCCTGTCGAAACCAAGGACAAAAATTTTTACGAAATTAAAATTTTAGATAAAGAAAACAAAAAATTAAGAATTAAAAAATACGGTTATGAACATTAAAAAATTTCTACAAAAATCAATTGAAGAAGAAAAAAAAGTCATATACGCAAGTTCTATAAGAAGAAGCTGCGCTTCTGCTATTGACGCTATTTTAGCTTTGATATTAAGAGCAATTACAATTCAAATTATAGGAATGTTATATCTTGAAAGAGTGTGGAGAAACTTTTTTACTGATCTCAATAATACGTTTGGCACAAGCAGCTTAAAAAGAACTCCGGAACATCTTAATTTTTTAATTCATCATCAAATATTTTTCATAACAATAATTTCAATTGTTATTATCATATTGGTTGGAGCCATATATTACGCCGTTCTAAACTCATCATATTGGCAAGCAACCGTTGGAAAAAGAATTATGAATATAATGATGATTCAAGAACCAAATGATTCACGAATTACAATTACCACAGGTTTGTGGCATTATTTTCTTGCTCTATTCCCTTTTGTTTTTGTTCTATATTTGATGAATTATCAGATTAATCATAAGTTAGATTTTTTTCATGTAATTACGGCAAATAATTATCATTTATTTTTTGGTTTTTTATTTGTGATTTGGCTTAATGTGCATTTGATTACCAAGAAGAAAACTACTACTTATGATTTGATCTGTAAGACTGTTCTTATCAATGGCCGAACTAAAGCAAAATTTCCGTGGAGTAAGATTTAGGTTCTGAACCCTTGCTATTGTAATCTTTTGTAACAAAAATCCCTTTGAAATATAATGTTTTGGGGCTTAGCATCTGGCGAAGTAATCTTAAAAATTAAATTTTTTAATCATGTTCTCATCGTCACAAAAAACAATTAATAGCAAAGTTAGCTGTAAGGGTGTTGGTCTTCACAGCGGAATTGATATCTCTTTAACCCTTGTTCCTGCTCCTTGCGATACTGGTATTATTTTCAGAAGAGTTGATGTTGAAAATGGTAAAAATGAAGTAAAAGCTCATTATAAAAACGTTGTAGCAACTAATCTTGGAACCACAATTGCCAATGAATTTGGTGTTAAAATTTCAACAATTGAGCATTTGATGGCGGCAATTTGGGGTTGTGCAATTGACAATCTAATCGTTGAAGTAAATGGTCCTGAAGTTCCAGTTATGGATGGTAGTTCAGAACCGTTTGTTTTCCTAATAGAATGTGCTGGAATCAGTAATCAAGATAAGCCACGCAAGGTTGTTGAAATAATGAAGAACATTAAAATTGAAGAACAAAATAGCAAAATAGTTGAAGTTTCTCCTTCAAAAGAATTCGCTATTGATTTGCATATAGATTTTGATCATAAGCAAGTTAAGCAACAAAGCTTTGATTATACTTCAACTTTTGCTTCTTTCAAAAATGATCTTTGCCGTGCTAGGACCTTTGGTTTCAAACATGAAATTGAGCAATTGCATAAAATGGGTTTAGCAAAAGGTGGATCTCTTGATAATGCTATTTTAGTTGATGATAATGGTATTGTGAATAAGGAAGGATTGCGCTACAAAGATGAATTCGTCAGACATAAAACCCTAGATTTTATTGGTGATATTTATTTGGCTGGATATTTTATCATTGGTCATTTCAAAGCTTCTAAACCGGGGCATGGCATAAATAATAAGATGCTTCATGCTTTGTTTTCTGATGAGACTGCCTGGAGAATTATTTAGTGATACACATATCTCTTATCGGCAAATCCAACATAGCTCTCTACAATTAAACAAGTAACTGCAATTTCTGGTGGAATGCCTCTAAAGGCCATAGTTCTGCCATCTGGCAATTTTATGGCAGTGTAAGTATCAGCGGTATTAAGCCTCTTTTTTTCTAGGTAAGCATTGCGAATAGCCACTTTTAAATCTTTCTCTCTAATAAATTTTACTAAAACTCTTGGGGTATTTGGACAAATCAATTCACTATTTACATTAGGTAATCTTTTTTTGCAGGAGAAAGTTGTAAAAAGAATTAATGCTATTATAAAACTTTTGACAATACACTTTGTCATTGAGGTTTTACCTTACCAATATTGCTAAATATAGATTTGAAAAATCCGGTTTCATGACTTTTTACTTCTGTATAGGTAGGATTGAATTTTGTCTTACTTTTTTCATTAGCCAAATCAAATTTTTCGATCTTTTTTATTGTGTTTGAGTCATCAAATTTGACTAGCAAAATTTCTCTTTTTGTTACTTTTGGTATAAAAAATAATAAATTTTTTACTTCTTCTGAATAGTAAATCCAATTTTCTTCATCACTTAAATCAGAAATTATTGTTGGTGAGCCCATCATTTTTAAGGTTGATTCTTTGCTTGTAACACCTTCTTGTAATAGTTGTTGATCAGAAGAATCAAAGCTATAGCCCTTTTTTTCAATGTTTGAAACACAGGAGGTTGCTAAGGTTAGAAATAAGATGTGACAGAGAAATTTTTTCATCTATGATATTTTAGTTAAAATTCGCATTGATTTTATGAAACTGATTTTCTATATTCAAGAGCACTTATCTAAAAGATGACCGAATAATTAATCAAACTGTTCATCCTTAGTTTTTAATAACTTATAATCATAGAATTTAATATGGCAGTTCCTAAAAGAAAGACGTCAAAATCAAAAAGCAGAATGAGAAAAGGTAGCAATGGCTCTTACAAGCTTGATATTGCTAATGTTATTACTGATGAAACAACTGGTGCTTTTAAACTTTCGCACCATATCTCTGCGGATGGTTATTACAAAGGTAGAAAAGTTGTAAAAGACAAAGTTAAAAAAGCTGCTCAAGAAGAATAAATAAGCTCTTTATAGTGTCTAAAAAATACGTAGTCGCATTAGATTGTATGGGGGGCGATCACGCTCCCAAAGTTGTGATTGAAGGAGCAGATATTATTGCTTCTTCTAATCAAGACGTATCTTTCTTACTTTTTGGTGATGCAAAAAAAATTGATCCAATTTTAAAATCACATCCAAATTTAGAAGGTCGTTTTACTTTAGCTCATACTGATGAAGCAATTTCAGCTGATGAAAAACCTTCAATTGCTCTTAGAAAGGGTATTAACTCAAGCATGCGCCTTGCTATTGACTCAGTAAAAGAGGGTGTTGCTGATGTTGTAATTTCTGCTGGAAATACTGGTGCTTTGATGGCTATTTCTAAAATTGTCTTGCGCCCTCTTCCATCAATTGACAGACCTGCAATTGTTACTTCAATTCCTAACCAAAAAAAGAAAGCTACTGTTCTTCTTGATATGGGAGCGAATGTTGAATGTAATTCTGATGTTCTATATCAATTCGCGGTTATGGGTCACGCTTTTGCTAAGGTAGTTCTAAAAATTGAAAAACCATCAATTGGAATTTTAAACGTTGGATCTGAAGATTTAAAAGGCAGCGATGCAGTTCGTAGTGCTTCTCTTTTATTGAAAGAAAGCCATCTTAAAGAAGATTTTTACGGCTATGTTGAAGGTGATGATATAACTAAAGGAACTGTTGATGTTGTTGTAACGGATGGCTTTTCTGGTAATATAACATTAAAAGCAATTGAAGGAACTTCAAAGCTAATCTCTAACCTTATAAAAGAAGGCTTCATGAGTGGAATATTAGCAAAATTGGGCTATCTTTTAGCGGGATCATCAATTCGCAAAGCCACTAAAATCATGGATCCAAGAGGTCATAATGGTGCAATGTTGGTTGGTTTAAATGGTGTTGTTGTAAAAAGTCATGGCAGTACAGATGGAATTGGTTTTGCTAATGCTATTAAAGTTGCAATTTCATTAGTTGAAAATAAAATCAATGAACAAATTACTGAAGAATTAAAATCTTCTGTGCCTTTACCAGTTACTAACCCAGAAGACGTAATGTAAATGACAATCACAAGCAAAATAATTGCTACAGGTTCATATTTACCGCAAAAGTTTCTTACCAATTCTGATTTAGAAAAAATGGTGGATACAACCGATGCTTGGATTTTCGAAAGAACTGGAATTAAAAAACGTCATATCGCGGCAGAATGTGAAATGACTTCTGACATTGCTTTTGAAGCTGCTAAAGCCGCTCTGAAAAATTCTTCTCTTAAGGCAGAAGAAATTGAAATGATCATTCTTGCAACCACAACTCCTGATCTTACCTTCCCTGCAACTGCAACAACTGTGCAATCAAAATTAAATGCTAAATCTGCTTTTGCTTTTGACATTCAAGCTGTTTGTTCAGGCTTTGTTTTTGCTGTTGCAACAGCTAATAATTTTATTAAATCTGGGCAAGTTAAAAATGCTTTAGTTATTGGTGCTGATGTTTTATCTCGAATTGTTGATTGGAAAGATCGCAACACTTGTGTTCTTTTTGGTGATGGGGCTGGAGCAGTTATTTTACAAGCAACTGAAGAAAAACATAGTGGAATTATTGCCTCAAGCCTTAATTCTGACGGCTCACTAAATGATATTTTAAAAACTACTGGCGGCGTTTCTTCAAATCAAACTACCGGTTTTATTGAAATGACCGGAAAAGAAGTGTTCAAACATGCAGTTGAAAAAATGTCAAAATCTGTAACTTCACTTTTAGAAAAATCAGGATTGAAAGTTAGCGATATAGATTTATTAGTTCCTCATCAAGCCAATGCACGCATACTTTCTGCGGTTGCAACTCGTTTAGGTCTTTCAGATGATAAAGTAATTATCACAGTTGAAAATCATGCTAACACTTCTGCAGCATCAATTCCACTGGCATTAGACTATGCCGTAAAAAACAATAAAGTTAAAAAAGGTGATTTAGTTGTTCTTGAAGCCCTTGGTGGTGGACTCACTTGGGGATCTGTTGTTCTTAAGTGGTAAAATATAACACATATAATTTTTTAAATATCTCTTAAAATAAGCTGCCTGCGCGGCAGCACACGATTTTCTTTCAATAAAGAAACTTTCATAAGATTTCTAAGCTGCCTGCGCGGCAGCACACCACAAATCATAAAACTTTTTATAACTCGTAACTTTCTAAGCTGCCTGCGCGGCAGCACACATAAAGAATTACAAGCTAAGATTTTAGATGCATTTCTAAGCTGCCTGCGCGGCAGCACACAAACTCTTCTAAATAGATAGATTTGAATATTTTTTCTAAGCTGCCTGCGCGGCAGCACACTTTTTAAGATTTCTTCTGTAGCTATCTCAATCTTTCTAAGCTGCCTGCGCGGCAGCACACATTAGTCAGTTTTCTTCATCTTTCTTTCCTATTTTCTAAGCTGCCTGCGCGGCAGAACACACCAAGACCAATAAGTTTAGAAGCATATAAATTTCTAAGCTGCCTGCGCGGCAGCACACGTGGATCATTAATCTTTTATCGTGAGTATTATTTTCTAAGCTGCCTGCGCGGCAGCACACCTCTAAATGTAGCAGAGTCACCATATTTCTTCTTTCTAAGCTGCCTGCGCGGCAGCACACCACAATCATTATTTTTCATTTTTTCAAATACATTTCTAAGCTGCCTGCGCGGCAGCACACCAATAGCTGATCTAGTTATTGCTGGCAGGCATTTTCTAAGCTGCCTGCGCGGCAGCACACTAAATCAACAGTAAAATTAGCACTTGCACCTATTTCTAAGCTGCCTGCGCGGCAGCACACTGTTAACAGCATTAACCCTATCCCTTACAGAATTTCTAAGCTGCCTGCGCGGCAGCACACTGGATAAAAAGTTAACAGAATACTTTACTCATATGGTTTCAAAATATCTTTTAGTAATTTAACCAAAGTTTTTTAGTAAGTTTATGAAACCTTGATTTTACTGGCTCCATAAAAATACCAAAAAATTTTGGTTAAAATTCGGGGACAGTTGAATAATTTTTATCATCAATTTTTTCTTTGTCGTAATTGCTTAAACCATAAGTGCTAAATTTTTGATAATTTGCTTGAGTAGCTGTGGTTTTTTTGATCCACAAACAAAATTCTTTGTTACTATTTAGGCTTTTGAGCTTTATAAATGGCTCGTTTACTGGTTTTTCTTTGTCGTAATTATTTGTGCGTTGTTGTCGCTTATTCAACTTTTCTTGTGCCGCTGTAATTTCTTTAGAATCAGAATTTGGATTGCTAATGATATTTTTCCATTCCTCTTCCCTCTTCTGATGTCTTCTAATTATGCGATCTTTATTAACCTTTGGTTGATAACGATTGTAAATTGCGTAGCCATCAATTTTTTGCGGAACTTCACGAATGTTTGAGACATGAATGTAATCACTCAAGCGAGACAACCATTTTGCACTGTCAAATTTTTGCAAATCAGATTCATTTTTGGCAAAGAGGCGCAATTTTGAACCAAGCACACCAAACTTTTTACCCATAAAGTATTCAGGAAAAGAAATTCCAATTGGGGATTTTTCTTTGCCATCTTGTTCAATTTCTTTGATTGAAGTTAAGCCAAGGTGGATTTGGGTAAGGAGTTTGGACCAGAGATCAAAACTATTTATTTCGGCTTCGTCTAATAAAGTTATTTCTATGTAATTTTTCATGGCGCTCATTGGTTAAATTGTGATTTCTTCAACATAAGCTAGACCTTTTTTGCCAAGGTAAAAGCTGGATACTCCTGCTGCTTCAATCATTTCTTCAAGTTGTTTTGCTTTCTCTTTTGGGATGTTTATTTCGATTTCTAAAGTTCCGCTGGATTTGGTTAAGAGTGAGCTAACTTCTCCTTCACCTTTGAGTCTCTTTTTCAACAAGTATGGATTGCCCCAAACTATTTTTTTATCACCAGTTGTGAATCGATCCATGAAGTCTTTCATAGTAAAAGAACCACTCTTGGCTATACCGCTAATCAATCCATTTTTTGTTAGTGAATTTGATAGATCAAATTTTTGACTAAGACGAAAAACTTGGAGATAAAGAGCTGAACAATACATTGCCAAAGGTTTGACCTTATCTTTGTCATCAAGGTATTTAATATCAGAATACCTATTTTTTAATTCTAACATTGCTCTCTTAATTGCATCAGAAGTTTCCGAAACTTTCAAATCTCCTAATTTGTTAAAACGATTTACAATGCTTAGCGGATCAAATTCTAGATTTGTGTTTATAAAAAAATTTGGGTCATTGATGAAATCGCACAACTCATGAAATTCCAGAAACAGAACTCCCCAAAGGCTTTTTGAATAATTGGAATTAAAAATCGGATCACTTCCTTTTATCATACCAGAAAAAGAATTTTGATCTGTGCTACCTGTGATATTACGAATATAAACCATCTCACTAGAAGTTTGTTCAGTGTTTTTAAATTTCACCTTCTCTTCGTTATCAATTTCTGAGAAATAGTAATTTTTATCACTTCTAGCTTGATATAGCTTTCGCTGATCACCAATAAGACGATTGACAATTCCCATGATAGTATCATGGCTAACGCCTCGCGAGATAAAGTTTTCGTAATTTCCAGTTTCCTTATTTGTCTTCTTTAATTGCGTTATTGAACCAACAAACCCCCTTCCACCTTTTGGAAGAGGTTCGTTATTAGAACCATCTAAAAACGAATTTCGCCACGAAGCTTCGTATTTTATTGTGATTTGCATTTTGCAATCCTCCTATTTTGCATAGAAATAAGAAGCGTAACTAGTTTTTGGTTCTGATGCGATGGAGTTTTTATCTCGTTTGATGCGCATCATTTTGTTGCTGTCATTGTAATCAACTTCAACAGCATCAACATACATATAGCCTTTGGCTTGGCGGATGACTAAATCTTGAATCATGTGAATTGTTTCTTTCACCAAGATATTGATAGCTTCATTATCCAACAAAACTCCAACTTCACCTTCTTCAAATATCGTTCCATTTCTAACATAATTTTGGTGAAAAATTGCTTTAGGATTACGAGATGGATCTAGACTTTTGATGAATTTTTCAATTTCAGCGGCAACTTTTTCTCCTTCATTATCTTTAATCACCATAGCTGCGCGATCAAATTTATTATCTAGAGAAACGAATTGTAATTGTTCTATGCTAATAGAGCCATAAGCTTCGTAAAGGGTGTCTCCAAAAGTTGTTTTTGAGAAAAAAGTATTACTTGCTACATCATCGCCTTTATCATCTTTATCTTTGTCTTTGGAGCCACATTTTCCAAATTGTTCAAAGTTTCCTGCTCCAATTTGATCAATGAAATCTTCTAACAGCAAAGGACTTGTTCTTTTATAAAGATTGTTTGGTCCTCCAACATATCCACGAACTAATCCAGCTATAGAACAAAGATATTTTGTCATTTCGTCATTCTTTAATCCTTTTAGTTTAACATAAGAATTTTCCTTAAACAAATGATGACGAATACAGTTCTGACTGATGTAAAGAGGCGTCTCTTTAAAGTTTATTTCAGATGGATCTTTTTTAAGTTTGTAACCTTTTTCACTTTCTTTGCCTGTCAAATTTGAGTACCCACGAAGCTTAGGCATTGAGTGATTATCAATTATTCTACCATCACTTTGTAAAGTCGTCGGACCATTCCAATTCACAACTCCATAGCCTTTAGCAATCACCTTAAAATCTACACTTTTGATACCTGTTACTTTTTGCATAATTACTCCTCGTTTGATTTTAGTTGTTTAATAGAAATTGCGCCAATTGGTTGTTTATCGCACACAGCATAATAAATTGCATATTCATGACGTGCGCTTTCACCACCTACCTGCACTAAATCATTTGGCGTATAGCTCAGATCAATTGGAAATTCGGGATCTCTTGCTTCGTTAAGCAAGATAAAATCCTTATAAGCTTTCTTTTTGTCTTTTATGTTGTGATGCTTTTTCATCATATGAGAAAGAAGGTTTTTGTTGCTATCACCATAACCCTCAATTTCGTCTCTTGATGCAGTTAAATTATCAATCTCATCTCTTTCATTAACAGGCATTTCATAAGCATAACGATCAAGAAATTTAGGATTGTTAAAATCTGAAACATCACAAACTGCCATTTGAACGAAATAATTATCTCCCCGCAGTGAGTTTTTTCTTATTTTAGATCGTCCTTCTTTCTTACTTGAGAAGACTTTAATTGGATCCATCACTTTTCTATTAATTAGATGAACGCTTTCTTGCAGTGATTTTAACAAATCTGAACCGATTAATTTTTTTGCATCCTCAAGCTCATAAAATTTTTTATAAAACTCATATAATTTTGGCAAAGTTGTTGGCTTATCATCCAAAGAAGAATTTAAAAACTGATACCACGCTTTTGTTGATTGCAGCGACTTCATTGAGTTCAGAAATTTTGCGCTTGATCCAACACATTTTCCATCTTTAACATTTTCGGTAATAGCAATTGTGAGAGTGTTTGTTGCATTAAGATTTTTGCCAAATCGATCAAGTCTACCAAGTCTTTGCAAAATATTTTCTGCCGTGTCCATTTCACTAATCATATAATCACAACTGATGTTTAGCGATGCTTGAACTATTGGACCACTACGCAATATATCGAATTGCTTAGTGCCATCTTTTTTGAATGATTCAAAGACCTCATTAAACAATTTTTTCTTATCATTCTTTTTAAATTTTGAATGAAGCAAAATCGAATTTTCTTGTTGATTGCGGATAAAACTTTTTTGTGCTGTGAGTGCGGTGTTACTTATGACAAATGTGCTTGAGCTTTGTTTTTGATAAAGCGGATTGGTTTCATCATGCTTTGTTTCGTCAAAAGTTTTAAACTGAATTTTATAGAGGCGTTCATTGAAGGAAGGCATTTCAATGATTTTATCTTTTCTGATTTTTAAAATTTCTTCGAGATAAAAATAATGAGGAGTTGCAGAAACTAACAGACAATTTGCCGAAGATTCTTGCTGTTTTTTTGCTTCAATGAGTTCAGCAAAAAGAAGGTTGAAGGCTGGCATGTTGATGTATTCATGGAATTCGTCGAACACAACATGAGCGTTTAAATAATCAATCAATGTATCAGCTTTAGTATGTGAAATTATGCTGTTAAAAATCTGATCTATCGTGGTAATGACGATATCACCTTTGAAATACTCATCTTCTGGAGTTAGATTTCCCTCTGTTTTGGTAAACTTGAATTCTCCTGTGTAGATCTCAATTTGAGTGTTTGGTAAATATCTTTCATCTTCAGTTAAATCCTTAAATAAACCTTGGCAGATTTGAACTCTAGGGCAGATCCAAATTATTTTTTGAGCATTTCTTAACTTTGCCCATTCAAGGGCAATTTTAGTTTTGCCACATCCAGCTGGACCAGACAAAACTGCAACTCCAGAAACTTCAGATAATTGTTTTGCTATTTCTTGTTGTTTGTTGGTGCGATCATTTTTTGAGAAATTTTTTAAACAGGTTCCGATTTCAGATTTTAGGTTTGATTCTAGCAGCAACAAGTCATCCAACAAAGTTTCTAATTTATTATTTTTGATGTGATCTTCTAATTCTTCAGCAGGTAAAGATGAAATTTTGCGATCAGCGGCGATTAGGCAAGAGCGCATAAGATTGTTGTAGCTATTAATACCAATCCATTTTTCACGATATTTTTTTATGTCTTCTTCTGGCTTGTAATCTTTATATTGAGGAAGAGGAATAATGCTCCACGATCTAAACGATTCTTCTATCGAATTGAGATTGGTTTCTGTGTTGAAAATTTTGGAAATTACAAAAGCGGAATCACCACGATATTTTTTATTCAATTCACACACCTTGTTGAGCATCTGAATGCTTTTTTCCAAGAGGAGTGAGAATGAATGATCTTTTAAATTCGAGGTCAGTTTTGAGTAAATATCGCCGTAATTCGTAAAATCTTTTTCTTTACGAAAAGGTTTTGAGTGATGCCAGTAAATAGCGTGTTTTATTGACTCTTTGTTACCCGGACTAGTGAAAGATAAATCTGAGTGATCGAATAGTTGATAAAGCAAAACAGAAATTTCGTTATGTCTTGGATGTTTATCAAAATTAAATTTTGAGTCATCAATATGTTGACCATCTTCAGCCACATAATCTTTTTTCTTCGGATTTCTCACCCATTCCTGAAAATGCGGATCAATTTTTCCTAAATCATGCAAACATCCAGCAACAAAAGTTGGTTCGTAATTATATTCTTGAAGATGTGGAATTAATTTTTTATGCAGAATTTCAGCTAAATATCCAACTGCGAATAAATGTTCTGCTAAAGGCTGTAAATGTGTATTTGCATAAATCATATTTTCTTTTGGTTTATTGTTTTTGATATCCATAAATAATTCCTTTTCTGTTGTGTTAACCGCCACCATTCCCTCACTATTAAACTGATCACGATTTCCCACAATCCAAACCAATTCACTTCGGCTTCTTGATCTGATCCAATGACAAGAAACAGCGGTATTTTTTGTTGCAGTTTTTTTGAGTAAATTTTTTACAGCAATTAATCCCTCTTCCGTAATAACGGTCTGCCAAGTGTTGGTGCCAATACGATTAGCGAAGGCATCCAAAACTCTTCTGGTTCTGTTCAAAGCTTTTTTTTCACATTGGCTTACAAATGTTACCATCATAAATTAAATCTTTTTTCTTCTTTTGCTAAAAGCATTTTAATTATCCCAAATATATTCTGGTTGACATTTTACGGTTTAAATGTTTCTATTTTATTACAAATTGCCTCTGGCACAATTCAGCCTTCTTAGTTGAAGGCTGACTAAATCTGTCCTTCTCAAAAAATATTTTTTTTGATAAATCCTCTTTAAGTTTCTCAAATTCTTCCGAGGTTAATTTCCCCATTTTTCTGTCCAGTCTTTTTGCATCTAAAATTTTTATTTGGGATAACATCGCACATTGCGTTTTGTTCTGAAAGATAATTTGATGGTAGTACGGATTATCCTTAATTTGTGTTGTCAAAGGAATTCCTAAGAAAA
>JAGWYT010000012.1 GCA_018969185.1 Rickettsiales bacterium
CCCATATTTCTGAGAAAAAATTTCGAGAGATTTTGAAGTATTTTTGTCTTGATGAAACTGCTAATAAAACTTCAATTTATACAAAAACTAGTAGAAACACTATCAATAAAATTTATGACAAAATTCGACAAAAGATTTTTCTTGCCCACATAAGGCGAGAAGAAAAATCTTTTGGTGAATTTGAATTGGATGAATCTTATTTTGGAGCCAAGAGAATTAGAGATAAGAGAGGGAGGGGAGCTGTTGGAAAAACACCAGTATTTGGATTATTAAAAAGAGATGGTAAGGTTTATGTTGAAATCGTTAAAAACTGCACCAGAGAACAATTGATGCCTATTATTCAAGGAAAAATTCTTGAAGGATCAACAATTAATACTGATGGGTGGAAGGCTTATGATGGTTTAATTTTAAATGGCTACACTCATCATCGAGTTTTTCATTCTCATAATGAATTTGCTCGAGGAAAAAATCATGTTAATGGCATAGAGTTTTTCTGGAGCTATTACAAAAGAAGATTAGCCAAATTCAATGGATTAACGAATGAAAAATTTATTTTGCATTTAAAAGAAAGTGAATTTAGATTTAACAATAAAAAAACAAAATTTGTATAAAATTTTGTTAAAAATTATTAGAGAAAATCCTCTCTAAAATTGTCTAGACCCAAACTTTTACCAAAAAGCAGCACAACAAATTTTGACTCTTTATCAAAAAATATTCTGATCGTTGAAGAGAGAGGATTTTTAGAAAATCTGGCAATGTTTAAAGATGAGATAAAGAATAATTTAAACATTAATGCAAACTTTGTTAACACCGAGAAAGATGCTATAAGAGAGCTAAGATCAAACTATGATTACGATTTATTGCTGATTGATGATGAAAATAAAGAGATTGTTGCAAGTCATTTGATTCAAAGAGTTAGAAAATTTCACGCAGAAGTTCCAATTTTGGTTTATAATGCAGATAGAGATAAAAAAGAAACTTATGCTGATCTTGGCGTTGACGAGGTCATTGTAAAAAATCAGGTAGCTAATTTTCACATCATAAGATCAGTGGCCAAGTGGAATTTGATCAATAAATTGCCACAAAATCTGATTAGCTCTTTGGTCAATCAAAATAATCCCAAACAGATATTGCTTGCCGATGATGATCCAGTAAACAGGCTTTTACTCGCAAATGCTTTAAAGAGATCTGGTTTTGAAGTTGAGGTAGCATCAAATGGACAGGAGCTGCATGATAAATTTTTTGATAAAAATTTAACTCCTGATTTGGTGATTACCGACATTAACATGCCAATAATGAATGGCGATGAAGTTGTCAGAAAAATTAGAAAATCTGGTCAAACAAACGCAGAGGTTCCAATTATTGTTTATAGTGGAGATGGTGAGAAAGAAAAAATTCACAAATTTTTAAGAAATGGCATGAATGACTTTTTTGTTAAAGGAAGCGATGTGTCTCATTTGGCAAATCTTGTGAAATTTTGGACTGCAGCATAATTATCAGTTTAGTAATTTATTGGTATGCAGCTGATATTTTAGGATGTTTTTGTGAACCAATTTTCAAGGCATGATTGAAAATTTTCTTGATAAAAAAAGTTTTCTTGGGATGATTTTTGGTATCGGGAGTTGCACTGAATAAAACACCTAATTTCAGGAAATAAGCTGCAACACGGATGGGTTTCTGTGGTGGTGGCTCCCGATTCAATTATTCTGCTATTTAGCCCTTCTTTCAACTTGATAGAACACTTCTTTTGAGATAAAATAAGCCGTGTAGAGCCTTATATTTATTGGCTCTACACGGTTTTTATTTTTAATCTTTTTAAGGTATTTTATGTCGAGTGAAAACAAAATTGAGTTTTATTTTTTACGCGCGTCAGCAGAAAAATTTGCATCAGATATGAGACATTTTGCTAAGTATGCTGACACCTTTTCTGTTGAACAGCTTCTTGCGATAGTTTCATATTGCGATCACATCAGAGACAATATTGCCAGCGTTAAAAAAGAGCTAGAAAAAAGAGTAAAGTAAAACCACGACAAGATTGTAAAATTTTTAAGATGCCATTGATGCCCTCAGAAGAGATCTCTCAAAAATAATCAAAAGCACAAATTCTCAAAACACAGATTACCATGTAAGAAGTGGTTGGTTCCAAAATGGAAATAACCACTTTTTTTTGATCTTATTTTCCTCAGCTGTTTCCATTTTGGAAACAGCTGGAATCTTTTATTAGGAACGATTAATACGTTTACCAATCAAGCAAATATTATCTACAGATACATCATATTCTTTAGCTAAAACTTCCCAACTTGCCAGAGCTGTTCGTGTTTGATCAATAATTTCGGCAATGCGGTTTTTGGATAATTTGGCTTTTTGACCCAACTTTATTAAGTGATCATCACTAGGATTTTGTCCTTCTCCCATAACCATCGTGCTTTGTTCGCCTCGCGGACCAGATGAAAAAGTCAGATCATAAGCTGGCGACAATTTCCATTCGCCTTTTTGATTCATCAAAAAACTGAAGTTTTTGGAATGATCATCGCGGTTATGAGCAAGAACGTTAAACACGGCCAGTTGATATAATTTTTCAATCTCGCGCGCATCACGCGTTAGTGCTGTTGTGAGTGCCACTAGATCTTCATAATCAAGCGATGGCACTCTGAAATCAGAATGCAAAAGTCCGCAAGCTGTGTGCATGTGGAACCGCTCTTTGCCGCTTCGGTCAAAGCGTTTAACTGCAAAATAACCAGCACCTTTCTTTGCAGGAAATAGATGAACATCCGGCATAGAAATGCCGGCTTTTTTAGCCATTAAAGCGTAAACATATTCAATCGCGCCTGCATCATTACCATCTTGAGAATTGCTAAATTTAACAATCCAAGGCGTGTATCCATCAGGCAAATCGTGAGTGCCGTGAATAATATTTTTGTAATCATTTTTCAAACCAATCAGAGCCTTTGGGCGCGCACCAGCCGATGAGCCATTTAAAGCTAAAAGATCTTGCAAAACTTCATCAGATGCTCCGTTCAGCACTTCTTGCGCTTGCTCGGCTAGTCGGTCTAGGTTGATGCTATCACTGTTTTCATTAGCACTGTAATCTGGTTCATAAACAAGTGCGCCAAGACCATTTAATCCAACACTGGTCAAGCGATCTAGCGGTGTGATGTCAGAAGGTAAAATCCCAGATGATCTTGCAAAACGATCAAAAAGTAATCGACCCCATCCGTCAGGAAGGCTGTCGTTAAAAACTCCACCAAGTCCTTCAAACAAGCTATAATCAAAGCTAAATATGCTTGATTTAAGTGGTAGATGAAATGGTGAAATATTGAGATTTTGCTCAATAAAGGAGTCGTGATATTGAAAGTAAATCTGGCGATTATTTATCGCCAAACGTCCAACAGGGATAATTCCAGCGCCAAAATTTAGACCAACTTTTACTTCTTTTGTAGAGTTTTTCATTTGCGGTTTCCTCTCTTGCGCGTTGGTTTTTTATTAGCTTCGAGCACTTCATCAATTGAAGAAAATGCGGTAGTATTTGGCTCAATTGATTTGATAATATTTTCAAGACCACCCAAAACCATCTGTAGCTTCAAAAAAGCCTCTAATGAAATAAGACCTTTTTGTTCAAATTTTCGTAAAGTTGGCAAAGCAACACCAGAGCGTTCAGCCAAACCTTGTTGAGTAAATCCCATTGCAAGACGCTGCGAGCGGGCATTTTCGGCAATCTTTTCTTGAGCTTTTGCAACCGTAGTAAGTAATAGCATTATATTAGATATAAATTCAAAATAGAAAAGGTAATACCCTAATATTAGTATTTATTAGAACTTAAGTCAATAAATTTTACTTTTTTAAAAGATTACTACTTTTCTTTTTCATAAATACCTGATAGCCTCTCAACTTAGGCAAATTTTAAGCACTTATTTTTTCATGTACAAACCCATGCACAAAGGGGATTACAAAAAAGATTAACCCGCTAAAATCAAAGCCTCACGGGAGTTGTTCAAATCCAGCCCCCGCAACCAATTATTTCTAAGATTCACAGCTTTTCACACTTCTGATAAAATTCTTCGGGGATCCTTTAGAGATATCTTTGAAATTTACTACTATACTGTTCCCTGATTTCTAAACTGCTCATGAACATTGAAATATTCTTTTAAAAACTCTGGCAAAGTATTTTTTAAGATAGCAATGTTCGTCTATTATTGTTTAACTTTTAATTTACTCTACTAAACCAGAGTTGAATAAAAAATTAATTTTCTACCTCAAGTAAAGCTATCTATTCTTTAAATCAGAAAAAATTATACTATCCAACTTATTAGATGTTTTTGGATGACGAATTGTGCGTTTTAAAACATAATCAAAAAGTAGCGGATTATATTGATAAATCTCGTTTAAATATTGGCGTTCTTGTTTGGTTATCATACCATATTTTACCAAGGATTTTGTTTGAATAATAATATTAATTGCAGGTAATGGATAATCGCTGCCATTAACCAATCTTTTGTGTAAATTGGGATTTTCTAAAATAGTTAGAAGTGGAGTTGGTAAGCGGTTGAATTGTGTTGTTGCTGAGATTTCTCCAAATAAAAAACCTTCATATTTTTTCTCATTCATCAATCGCATAAAAAGTTCAAAACTTGGCACTTTTTTATTTCCATTATCCAAATCTTCATCACTGCCAAGACTGGCACAATGCGCCATAACAACCCTCACTCCCATATCAAGTGGACGTCTAAATAACAAAGGGTTTCCTAACTTTTGATCTTCATCAGCTTCAACCGCCTGCTCTTCTCCAACATGAGTTAGCAAAATCATGTTATGTTTTTTCATCATCTTATAATATTCATCAAGACGCGGATTTGAAGCATCAATGCCTTGAGCATTTGGCAGCCATTTAATCCACTTAACACCTTTTTTCGCCCATTTTTCTAACTCTTTAACTGCATCCCTACGATAAGGATGAACGGAAATTACAGGAACAAAAAGATTGGGATATTTTTCATAAAACTTAAACATGTAGTCGTTAGAAACGTAAAATTCGCTTTTGGCATTGTTAATCGTTCCGTCAGAATTATAGTTATGATCGAAAGCCAAAATATGAAATTTACCATGATTTTTATTACTCTTAATAAGGTGAACAAGGCGTTCAATATATTCTGCATTGGCATTTTTTATATCATCAACTCCAGCTGCACTTAAATAAATTTTAGTTTTGATTCTGTGAAATGGATGAAACCAAGACAGCATTTTTGGATTAACTTCTGTTCCAACTTTTTTATCAATACCAACAAGATGAACGTGATGATCGTGCAAATTTTGTGGATCAACATCTGCATAAGCACTTTCAATTAGCTTCTTTGCGCCATCGCTAATATTTTTTTCTAACTCTTCAGGTTGACCAGCAAAATTGCCGCCAAGATTAGCAAAGTTACAACAGAAAATTATAAGAATAGCCGATGTTAGCAGAGTTTTAATTTTGGTGGATTTCATAAAGTTATTCTTTGTTAATTAGTTCTTTAACAGCAACATAATCAACCTTTCCAGTTCCAAGAAGCGGTAATTTTTCAACCACAATAATTTCTTTCGGAACAGAAAGTTCAGTAATCTGATTTTCTTTAAAATAAGCAGAAATATCAGCGCGTTTTAAAGTTTGGCTGGTGGTCATCAAAATTAATTGTTCGCCTTTTTTAGGATCAGGAATTGCCATAATTGCATGTGCTGATTTTGGGTCAATTTTGGCTATGTTAACTTCAGTTGCAGTTAGAGAAACCATTTCACCAGCAATTTTAGCAAAACGTTTGGCGCGCCCCTTTATTGAAACATAACCTTTATCATCAATTGCAACAATGTCTCCTGTGTCATACCAACCATCTTGTGTTGGTGTAATAACACCTGGATTTGATGACAGCAAATAACCTTTCATAATATTTGGTCCACTCACTAAAAGTTTTTTACCCTCAGTAATTCCAGAAATTTCTTCAAATTTAGCTTTGATCCCTGGCATCAATCTTCCAACAGTTCCCGGTTTATTATGCATTGGCGTGTTGGTTGAAAGTGCTGGTGCAGTTTCGGTTGCACCGTAGCCTTCAAAAATTCTTACGCCGAATTTTTCTGACCAAATTTTACGTG
The DNA here is from genome assembly GCA_018969185.1 of Rickettsiales bacterium. Taxonomy (GTDB): domain Bacteria; phylum Pseudomonadota; class Alphaproteobacteria; order Rickettsiales; family UBA1997; genus UBA2645. Next base: position 6,121 of record JAGWYT010000012.1, read on the forward strand.
TTTCTTCGTCGAGTTTTTCGGCGCCGGCAAAGACGTAACGAATTGAATAAAAATCGTAAGCGTTAGCAAAACGAGCATAGTTGGAAAGGAAAGTGTTGGTACCAAACATAATTGTGGCGTTGGTGTCGTAAACCAATTCTGGCACAATGCGATAATGAAGTGGCGATGGATAAAAGAAGGTTTTTATTCCTGATAAAATTGGCAATAAAGTTCCGCCAGTTAAACCAAAAGAATGAAAAATTGGTAGTGCGTTAAATACAGTATCTTTGCTTGAGAAATCAACGCGGGACGCAAGCTGAAAACGATTAGCTTGAATATTTTCGTGACTCAAAACCACACCTTTTGGAGTTCCTTCTGAACCAGAAGTGAAAAGAATTACAGCAGGATTTTGAGCTGAAGTTGGTTGGTAAAATTTTTGCGCAAAACATGCTTTAAAAAGACCACAAATTTTATCTAAAAACCCAATCTTTTTGGCAATATCTTCAAGATAAATTATTCTGATTTTTTCGTTCTCCGCCGCTTCAACAAGCTTTTGTAACTTTGCTGTTTCGATAAATTTTTTAGCAGTAAAAATGGTTTTAATTTTTGCCACCTGACAAGCAGCAATAAAGTTTGCGCCACCAGTTGAAAAGTTGATCATTGCTGGCACGCAATTTATTGATTGCATCGCAAAGAATGTTACAATGCTGGTATTCATATTTGGTAACATCAAACCAACATATTCTCCAACTGATGTTTCTTTGGCAATTTGCTTTCCAAGAATAAAACTACGCGCAATTAGTTGTTTGTAAGAAAGTGGCTTTCGCTCAACATCAACAATAATTTGATGATTTTTTCCGTGAATTTTTGCAGCGTCTATTAGCGAAGAAAATAAAGTTTTTTTGTAATCTGAGCTTTCAAATAACATTTCAGTCATAATGTCGTAAAGCTTGTCAGAGTTAGCTTTACGACGATCACGTCCAATAATTTCTTTCGCAACTTCAAATTTTTGTGGTGCTAAAATTGTAATCGTAACTTTTGGAAAAGTATGAATTTTCACCCTACCCTTTAAACGTGAAAATGGTGAAAATTGCGCACCATCAAGACGAACTGGCAAAATCATAGCCTCACTTTTATCAGCAATCATTCCAGGGCCTTCGTAAATCTTCATCAATGAGCCAGTCACGGTGATTCTTCCTTCAGGAAAAATTACGCATTTTTTATCTTTTTTAATTTCGTTAATTAGGCTTTTAACCGCCATTGGATTAGTTGGATCAAGAGCAAAAGTTTCTGCCAAGGAAAGAAAAGGTTTCATCCACCATTGTTTTGAAATAAAAGTATTTATAGCAAACATTGGATTATCTGGAAGAAAAACAGCCAGCAAAATTGCGTCCAAAAATGACAAATGATTAGCAACAATCAAAACGCGATTCCCAGCTTTTTGGTAATTCTCCAAACCTTTGATCTCAACTTTGTAAAGTTTGGTTAATGTAAAGCGAAGTAAGTTTTTAAGCATGGGATTTTAAGTTTTGTTTAACAATTTTACGGATGAAAAAAAAGACAAAAATATTTAAGATTCCAATTGTGATAAAGATTTGAATCAAAGTTAGTTGCAATGCAATAAGGCTAACAATAACAAAGCTTGAGGCAACCATGAATAAAGCATTTAGAACGTTATTTGCGGCAACAATTCGTGAGAGATATTTATTGTCTGAGCGATACTGCATGATGGCATAAAGTGGAACAATGTAAATACCTGAAAATATTGCAATCACAAGCAAACTTAGAACTATAAAATAGCTGACAAAGCTGTTTGCAAAAAATTCTTCAAGGCTTATTACGTTTTCTGGTATTTGGTAAAAATTGCTCGCAAAGCAAAAAAGTAGGATTCCTAAAGAAATGCCGATTGATCCAAATGGCACAAGCCTTCCATTGATTTGTCCTTTGAGTAATTTGTTGCACATTACAGATCCAACACCAATGCCAATTGAGAAAATTGACAAGAAAAGTGTGACGATGAATTCATCGCCATTAATAATATTTTTGGTATAGATTGGAAATTGCGAAAGGAACGTCAAACCAATAAACCAGAACCACGAAATGCCAATTATTGAAAGCCAAACAGTATTTTCTTTCTTAGCATAACCAACAATTTTCCATGTTTGAGAAAATATGTTAAATCCAATTTTTAAACCAGAATCAGAGATTGGAGTTTTAGGAATGAAGCGGCTGGAGGCGTAGCCAATTATTGCAAAAAACACAACTGCGGCACAAATAATTTCAATACCATTTTGTGATCTAATCACAACCCCACCAAGAATTGTTCCAAGCAAAATTGCTAAAAAAGTTCCACCTTCAATTAACGCATTTCCACTTACCAACTCATCATTTTTTAAGGTTTCGGGAAGAAGGCTATATTTTATTGGTCCAAAGAAAGTTGAGTGAACTCCCATCAGAAAAACTAACGATAAAAGCAAATAAATATTTTCAAAATAGAACCCCACAAAGGCAAAAGCCATTATTGCAATTTCAGCAATTTTAATGATGTGAACAATTTTTGATTTTTCAAACTTATCAGCAACTTGCCCAGCCAAAGCAGAAAAAAGAAAGAATGGTAAAACGAATAATCCCGAAGCAATTGTAACCATCAATTGCGCATCCATATTCAATTTTGAAGCGATGTCGTAAGTAAACCAAATTAGAAAAGCATTTTTAAAAACATTGTCGTTGAAAGCCCCAAAAAACTGCGTGATAAAAAGTGGTAAAAATCTTTTTGATTTTAATAAGTAAGTTTGTTCTTGTGAATGCAAGTTGGAATTCTTTTCCATATTAATTTAATGTTTAAAGTTACCATTTTTTAAAAAATATAAAGTTTGACTCTTAACTTCTTTGTCTGACGAAAGAAAAGTGTGTGACGCTCTTACAACAATATGATCTTTCATACCTTTTATTTTGGTGCGTTCAATTGATACTTTACCGTCATTTTTTCCGGGAATTATACTCCAACATATTGGGTCAATTGCCGCACTTCCAGCAATTACACCAAGATCGTAAGTAACTTCACCAAACAAATGTTTAATTGAAGACTGATTGGTAATTAATTGTTGCCCTGCTGGGCCATATATTTTTTTATATAACCAAAAATTTTGAAATAAATCTGCAATTTCGCTACCTTGGTTAGGTGGAGCAAGTTGAACAACTTTACCAAGATTTGAATATTTATATTTGTGTATCAGGGCGCGAACCATCAAACCACCCATTGAATAAGCAACAAAATGAATCTTCTTGTTTAATGTTATTTTCGAAGAAATTTCTTTATGAATGATGTCGGTTAATTCTTCTATGTTATGCGATGTTGATGGGTAATTCAGGTTAATGACTTGAAATCCTTCTTTTTCTAAATTATGAGACAAAGATTCCATATGTTTACTTGATCTAGCAATTCCATGTAAAATTATCACATAATCGCCTTTTTGCTCTAAAACTTCAGCACCCGCTTTTGAAGACAAAACAGATAAATTAAGTCCTAGTATCAGTAGAAATTTACGAATCATTTATCTATGCCTCGTAAATAATTATGAACTAACTGATTGGTTAATTCTTCAACAGAATTAATTCCTTCAACATTGAGTTTTTTTGTTAAACTTAAAATACAAATTCCATGAATACTTGCCCATATTACCTTTGCATGTTTTAATCTTTCTGTTTTTTTTCTAATAAGATTAATCAAAACTTCTTCAACCATTTCAAATAGTTCATCTATTTTTTTGCCATAGAAATCAGGCAGTTCAAGACTTTCAGGTATATTATATTCAAATAAGGCACTCCATCTATTGTAGTTCTGACTGGCAAATTTTATATACAAATGTGCTAATTGTTTAATTGCTGCAGAGTTCTTTAAACTTGATTTCAAATTTTTCTTAATAAAATTTTTCATATCATCAAGTGTTACAGCATTAATATGAAAAACTATATCGTCATAGCTATCAAAAACATTATACAAAGTTCCAACAGTATATCCAATTTCTTTAGCAATTTGGCGAGTGCTAAATCCAGAAAAACCAGATTTATCAATTAAATCAGAGCCAGTTTTTATTACCATTTCTCTAATTTCATCTTTGGTATGATCATTTCTTCTTGCCATTTAATTTTACGCTGTTTATTTGACGGGTAATTGAACAGTGTTCATTTTATCTGCAAAATTTTTTAACACAACCTTTTTATTACAATGATGAATAAAATTGATCGTCATATTAGTAGTAAAATTAAGCTTAGAAGAAAAATTTTAAACATTAGCCAATATTCTCTTGCACATGATTTAGAGATATCGTTTCTAATTTATTAGTATACTGTCCCCAGATTTACACTCTATAACGTGCATCACCATGAGAAATAAGTTTATGTCTCTAACAATTTAGATAAATTTTACAAAATTCATCTACCAAATAATAAACTACATTTATATCATAACGCATAGGCTTTAGATATTTAAGTTGATAGAATCGTATCAATCAAATCAAGCATCTAAAGCTCTCTTATTGCAAGAAAAATCTTGGAGTTATCCCGAATTGGCGTTATAAAAATTATTTCAATCTTATAAAACTGAATCACACAGTAATATTCAAAAATTTAAATCATGCCTAAATCAAAACAAACTGCCTTCTCCCTAGTTGAACTTTCAATAGTAATACTAATCATTGGAATCTTAATAGCTGGCGTTACTCAATTATCTGGACTAGTTAACTTATCAAAAGTTAGTTCAGCAAAATCTTTAACCAAAGCCTCTGTTGTGAGTGGAATTACCGAGCTATCATTGTGGCTGGAAACAACATCTGATAACAGTTTTCTAACAAATGAGACAGATGATAACATTAGCTTATCCACATGGAAAGACATCAATCCGCAAACTAACACTCCTAACAACCTAACAAAAACAGCCAACACAATGGCAGTATATAAAACTACCGGAATAAATAATTTACCTTCTGTTTATTTTAACGGCACGGCATCCACGGACAATGCCTTCTCCGGATCTTTGATCTACACCAAATCCAACAATTATACTCTTTTTGCGGTCTACACCACCGAAGATAAATCTTCAGCGACGTGGCGACCAATAATAATAAACGGCAATGGCAGTAGTGGTTGGCGCTTTCAAAAATCCGGAGTAACAAACAAAAGATGTGCTACTTTGCTTACAGTTGTTGATAGCTGCACCAGCTCAACAATTACCATTAACCCTGAAATTATTTCTGTTACTTACGATGGCACTACTGACGTCATGTATCTCAACGGAACCTTACAAACATTAACTGCTCCAACCGGTAGCATAGTAACTCCCGTAGGAAGAGTTTCCGTGGGAGGCTATTCATCTGGTGGGTGGAAAGGATTTATTGGAGAGATTATTGTTTACGGCAAAGTACTTAAAAGCTCCGACCGCAAAGAAGTAGAAAAATATCTCAGCAAAAAGTGGGGTGTGACGGTTGATAATTAGATACTGTTAGATGATTTAGAAAGAAATTCTTATCACATGAAGAAATGTGATAAAGAAAATGTTGGCGAATATCTTGAATATTTACAATCTATCAATCTCTTAGCCGAGAAAGATACAAAAAATTTTAATGATAAATAAGATAACAAAACTTTCTTTGATATATTTTTATCAGAATTTCATAAAGATCTTTGTAAAACAAACTATGCTTTTGACCATAAGGCACATGTGGCAGAATATCTCTTTTTAGATTTTATCGACCTGAAGCGGGAAGATAAGCCATTGTTAAAAAACTTATTATCTGAAAAAATTGCTCAAGATGAAATTGATGCTAGATGTTTTGAAGATAAAACAGGAAAGCAACAGGAAGAAGTAGAAAGTAATAAAAAACAAAGATCAGAATCTCCTAGAACAGTTTTAGAAAATCCAACATTAGTAGAAACTATTAAGAAACAAAGATTGTCTTACGGTTAATTAAGTAAAGCCACCTTCCCTATTCCCGGTAATTTCAACCCTAGATGCAAAAAATCTATACCAAAAGAAATGCCAATAACATTAATTTCAATTCCTTCAACCAACCCCAAAATTATTCCAAACATTCCATAAAATGAAAATTGCACGCCAGTTTTTGATTCTGAAAGAGCAAAGAATTTACTGCCTTTTTCATCACATAACCAATCTTTCCCAATAGCATTATTTGGCAAGGCAACTTTTAATTCAGGTATTTGACGAATTATATAAGACACAAATGTGTTACTATTCGGCCCTGGATAGGCACGGTAAAAATTATTGTAGGGATAAGATTTTATCGCCTCATAAATTTTTGGCATGATATTTTCTGCTTCTTTTCCAGATAATGAATAAATTATTTCTGGTTTGGCACTATACCAATAGCGGTCTGGTAAATCTTTTTGTGTAACCACAACTCCATCAGAACCAAAACGTTTTCCCCATAAAACAACATAATGCACCAAATAACTTTCAGCATCTTTTTCTTTAGTTGCAATCCATAAATGCTGGCTAAATTTACCACGCCAAGAATAAGCTTTAGCAGAATAAATTTGCACTTTCGCTTCTTTATCGTCTTTTGCTAAAGGCACTAAATTTGCACTTTCACGTGATGCCTCACTCCAATTTAACTCTGTTGCTTTAGGGTTAAAATATATGATTGTTGCGAATATTATTATAACTATAGTGAACAATTTTTTTAACCTATTTTTCATTTACAAATTAAATAATAAAAATTCTGAGTCTTTTTTAGCAATAATTGCTATTTTTTCTTCGTCAGTAATTGCCGCAGCATCGCCATTTTCTAAGACATTTCCATTAATAGAAATATTTCCTGAAATTAACTGAACCCAAATTTTTCTTCCTTTCTTCAACTCAAAATCAAAGTTTTTATTTGCTTTAAATTTCGCAAGAAAAATATCAGCATCTTGATTTATTTGAATTGAACCATCACGTCCAGAGTTAGAAACCACAAGCACAAAATCATTTTTCTTAAAATCATCAACAAATGACTTTTGATCATAGCGTGGCTCAATATTTTTAACTTCAGGGAAAATCCAAATTTGCAAAAGATGAGTTTCTTGATTTTCTTCGTGATTAAATTCACTATGAAAAACTCCCGTTCCAGCACTCATAACCTGCACTTCACCAGGTAAAATTGTTGAAGAATTATTCATCGAATCCTTGTGAGATAAGGCACCAGAAATTACATAAGTTATAATTTCCATATTATCATGCGGATGCTTACCAAATCCCATTTTTGCGGCAATAAAATCTTCATTAATCACCCGCAAATTACCAAAATGCATATGCTTAGGATCGTAATAATTGGCAAAAGAAAATGTGTGAAAAGACTTTAGCCAGCCATGATTAAAGAAACCGCGCTCATTTGATTTTCTAATTTTGATCATATTTTTGATTATTTTAAATTTCTTCTCTTACCCTCAAAAAACTGGCAAATCTTGGTTTATTATTTTTAGTTTTACCATAAAACTTGTAAGTAATAACGCTACCAACTTTTGGAGGGTTTTTTCTTTGCTCATCAGAAAAACCACCGCCAATTTTAAAACGAATCTTATCTTTATTTTCAACCAAAATTGCACCAAGCATTCCTTCAAATTTGCCTTTTCCCGCAATATGAGAAATTACAACCGCCTCTTCATCTTCATAAGTTTTAAGCTTTAATAAATCGTTATTTCTTTCAGGTTTATAAAAAGAATCTTTTTTGTGCAGCATTAAACCCTCGCCACCAATTTTTATAACTTCATTTAGCTTTTTTATTAAGTCATTATGGTTAGCAATTTCAAATTGTTCGATAATTTTTAAGTTTTTTAAATTCAAGTTTTTTACTAAAATTTTCATATCGGATAATCTTTCTTCAAAAATCTTAGAATTTTTTGGCATGTCAAAAAGCATTAATTTTACTTTCTGCCATTCTTCATCATTTGGAATTTCTTGCCGCACAATTCCTGAAACTAACTCAAATTTACCGCGATCAATCCATAATTCACCTTCAAAATATTCTCTGGGAAAATCTTTAATAAACCATTTTGGAGCCTTGATAATATTGCCTTGCTTTGAGATTAATTCTTTACCGTTCCAATAGGCTCGCACTCCATCAAGCTTTTCGCTAACTAAATATTGATTAAGATTTACGCCTTTATGATAAAGATTTGCTAATTGAATTTCTGAAAAGACTTCAGCGAAAGAAAGATTTGAAACAAAAAATAGCAAAAGAAAAATAATGACAAAATATGCTTTCTGTTTAATCATAGTGGTGTATTGATTCGGTGTTAATATTTTTTCAAATAGGATAATAAAAACTATGAATAGAAAAAACGACAAAAAACTATTACTTGGTCAAAAAACCACTTATGAATTAGCAAAAGTTGATAATAAGATTTTGCAGGCGGTTGCTAATCCTCATCAAGATATTGATTATTCAATTCGTTTCTCTTGCCCTGAATTTACTTCAATCTGCCCAATTACCGGACAGCCTGATTTTGCTCATTTTGTGATTGATTACGTGCCTGATAAAAAGATTGTTGAGAGCAAATCTCTCAAACTTTACTTATTTTCTTACCGCAATCACGGCGCTTTTCACGAAGATTGCACCGTTAGAATTGCTAAAGATATAATTTCCACTATAAAACCAAAATGGCTTAGAATTGGCGGCTATTGGTATCCAAGAGGCGGTATTCCAATTGATATTTTCTTTCAATCTGGCAAGCAACCTTCTAATTTGTGGATCCCAAATCAAGATATTCCAACTTATAAAGCAAGATAACCTTTAACTAGAATTTTTCTTGATTTCGACTTCGCTCAATCAGCGAAAAATTAAAGGCTAAGAAATTTTTCGCTGATTGAGCGAAGTCGAAATCAAGAAAAATTAAAATAACTACTATTTTAAAAATGCACTTCCCCATCATATTACCAGAAATTGACCCCGTTGCCTTTTCATTTGGCCAAATTGCCATTCGCTGGTATTCTCTTGCCTATATTGCCGGCGTTTTATTCACCTTATTTTGGCTTAAAAAAGCCAATAAGAAAAATAAATTTCTTTCCGAAGAAGCCTATGATGATTGGATTGTCTGGGCTGTGCTTTCTGTAATGCTTGGTGGCCGCATTGGCTATGTTTTATTTTATAATTTTTCTTATTTCTTACATAATCCTTTAGAAATTCTTGCCTTTTGGCAAGGCGGAATGTCCTTTCACGGCGGGCTTTTAGGATCAATTTTTGGCATGTGGCTTTATGCTAAAAAATATAAAATTAACTTTTTACAACTTACTGACGCTTTGGCGGTTGCCGCTCCTGTTGGTTTATTTTTTGGTCGCCTCGCCAACTTCGCCAATATGGAACTTTATGGCAGAATCTCTGGCTCTGATTTCGGCATTGTTTTTCCAAATGCTGGTGATTTACCAAGACATCCAAGCCAACTATATGAAGCCGCTTTAGAAGGAGTTTTATTGTTCATAATTCTCTTTTCTCTTTATCATGTAAATAAAGTTAGACAAAAACATGGCTGTTTAAGTGGATTATTTTTAACTTTTTATGGAAGTTTTAGAATTTTAATTGAGAATTTCCGTGAACCTGACGAACAAATTGGATTTCTATTTAATTTAGTCACAATGGGCCAATTATTGTCCTTACCATTGATTCTATTTGGCTTAACCCTGATTTTTAAAAAACTTCCTGTTTCAAAAAACAATTCTTCAAAAAAATATTAAAAAATTCTTGTCAAGAATTGACCTCTTATTACATAAGGCTTCGTCTTAAGAGATAGCCTCTAAGACCTTACTAATAAAGCTGTCATAAATAAGAATATCCACAGTTTTTAGCTTCATCACCTGTCAAGGAATTTATTTTCAAATATTAAAAATATTCTTCTTTACTTAGATGAAATTCTTAAAAAAAATATAGCAGAATTTAATGAAATTTTTGGAAAGGATTTTCTGAAATGTCAGATAGTTAAAAATCCTATAATTGCTCGTAATAAATATGTCAGTTACACAAATCAGCGCTAAAGACGCATTTAATCTTTTAAAAAACGATCAAAGCTCAATTCTTATTGATGTTAGAACATTTGAAGAATTTAAGTTTGTCGGCATTACAGATTCTGCCGAATTTTCAGATAGAATGGCTTTAATTCCTTGGCAATTATTTCCAGAAATGCAAGTAAACCCTGAATTTGGCGAAAAACTTGAAGATTATTTAAGAAAATTATTTGGCAATGCTATTGAAGAAATAAAAATTGTATTTTTATGCAGAACCGGCGGCAGATCAAACGCTGCTGCGAATCATGCAACTAATCTTGGCTATAAAAACTGCTATAACTTGGTTTCTGGTTTTGAAGGTGATTTAAATCAATATTCTCAAAGAGGAAAAGTAAATGGTTGGAAAGCTGAGAATTTACCTTGGAGACAAAATTAATGATTTTAGAAGCGGTTTTAAAACCGTCGTTACACAATACAGATTTTATCACTGATTTCCTTGATTATTCCGCAAAAGAATTCGGCACAGAAAACACATCTAAGTGGCTTTCGCAACTTGAAATCTTTTCTGAATCAGAAAGCGAAATCATCTTTAGCGCCCCTTCAAAGTTCGTTAGAGATTGGATTATCAGAGAATTTCTTGAAGTAAAACAAGGTCAAAGTCTTCTAAAAGTATTACAATCACTGCGTCCGCAAGTCAAAAGAACTTCAATTGTTCATATTGAAAGACAAGAAAATTCTGCCCCACAAGAAAATAATTCTGAAGATAATAAGATAATCAACCTTTCAAAGCATGATAACGTCTTTGCTTTTGGCACCGAGTTAAATCCGCGCTATAATTTTGAAGGCTTTGTTACTGCTAAATATAATAAATTAGCACTTTCAATGGCAAAAATTGCTGCTGGGCTTGAAGGTCAAATCAGCCTTTTTGAAGAAGCAATTCCACTTTTCATTCATGGGGGAGTTGGCATGGGAAAAACCCACTTGGCTCAAGCAATTGCATGGCAAATAAAAGAAAATAATAAATCAAAAAAAGTTGTCTATCTTTCTGCTGAAAAATTCATGTATCATTTCGTGAAATCAGTTCGTAGTAACGATGTCATGGATTTCAAAGAAAAAATGCGCTCAATTGACGTTTTAATTGTTGATGATGTGCAATTTATTTCTGGTAAAGAAGGAACACAGCAAGAATTTATGAATAGCTTCAATCACTTAGTTGAAGAGAATAAACAAGTTGTTTTGGTTTGTGATCGTTCACCTTCAGACCTTGAAAATATTGATGAGAAACTAAAATCAAGAATTTCTGGTGGCATGATTGTCAATTTCAAAAATCCTGATTATCAAGATCGCGTTGAAATTTTAAAAGCAAAAGCCGCAATTCTTGGTCATGAAATTTGCCCTAAAGTTATAAATTTTCTTGCTGAAAAAGTTACAACTTCAGTACGAGATTTAGAAGGTGCACTAAAGAAACTGATTGCCTCTAAAGTTTTACTTGAGGAAGAAATTACTTTAGAAAGTGCTAAATTAATTGTTGCTGATTACTCGAAGGTTGCAAATTCTTCAGCACCAAATATTCAAAAAATTCAAAAGGCAGTTGCAAATTTTTACGAAATAAAAATTTCAGATCTAACTTCAAGCAACAGAAGCAAAGCAATTGTTCGTCCAAGACAAATTGCAATTTATTTAGCTAAAAGCATGACAACTCTTAGCCTGCCAAAAATTGGTCAAGAATTCGGCAATAAAAATCACGCAACTGTTATTCACTCTGTAAAACTGGTTCAGCAATTGTTAGAATCAGATCAACAAATCTTACAAGAAATCAAATCTTTAGAAGAGAAGATTAGAAATAACTAATTATCCAAACTAACCACAGGAAGTCATCCTTGAAGTATAAATGGATAAAAATCTATATCCTTAAAATACATGAGATCCTCTAAATGCTTCGCATTTTAAGGATGACGTGATTAAGGCAAAACAGTATAAATATGCAAAAATTACTTTATACTTTAATTTTAACCTCATTTATTTCCTTCCCTGCATTTGCTAAAACCTATGATCTTGAAATAAAGAAACAGCAAGTTGTTATTAGCGAAAAGCCAGTTGAAGCAATAACAATCAATGACACAATTCCCGGCCCTATTTTACGTTTTAAAGAAGGCGAAGAAGCTGTAATCAATGTGAAGAATTCTATGGATGAAACAACTTCAATTCATTGGCATGGAATTTTGCTTAATGGTGCAATGGATGGAGTTCCAGGTTTGAATGGCTTTAATGGCATTGCGCCACATGAAATTTTTACTTATAAATTTAAAATCAGACAGGCTGGAACTTATTGGTATCATTCACACTCAAATTTACAAGAACAACAAGGTGCTTACGGATCCTTGATAATAGAGCCTAAATCAATAATAAAAGAACATAAATTTGATAGAGAATATGTTATTCTTCTTTCTGATTTTACCGAAGAAAATCCAAATATAGTTTTAAATAATCTTAAAATTGATTCCGGATATTATAATTATAACAAACGCACCGTTACAACTTTCTTTAAAGATATTGGAAAAAATGGATTCATAGATACGTTTAAAGACTATATGAGTTGGGGCAAGATGAGAATGGATCCCACAGATTTGGCTGACGTTACCAATTATCACTTTTTAATAAATGGCAAAACTTCTAAAAAAAATTGGAGTGGAATTTTTAAGAAAGGTGAACGTCTAAAATTACGTTTTATTAATGCTTCAGCAATGACAATTTATGACATTTCAATTCCTGATTTAAAATTAAATTTTGTTGAAATGGATGGCCAACCAATCAAATCAGTAAAAGCCGACGAATTTAGAATTGGCGTTGCTGAAACTTATGACGTAATTGTTGAACCAAAAGAAAATAAATCATACACAATTTTTGCTGAAAGCTTAGATCGCACTGGCTACGCGCTTGGAAGCCTTACATCTGTTGATTGTAAAACTAATTGTGATGTAACAATTCCTAAAATGCGGGAAAGAACTTTGCTCACCATGGCTGATATGGCAATGCCTGATGGAATGGAAGTAGATCACGATATGAGTCAAATGGATATGAATGATAATCCTAAAAGTGGTTGGGAAAATCGTGGAACTTCTATCGGAAATAAGGCTTTAGAATATTCTGATATTTCCTCATTTTATCCACAAAAAGATTTACGTGAACCAACTAGGGAAATTGAATTTCGTTTTGGCGGATCAATGAAACGTTATATTTGGACAATTAATGGTGAAAAATTTCCTAAGCCTTTACACCTAAAATATGGCGAAAGAATTCGTCTAAAATTTATTAATGAAAGCATGATGGCACATCCAATTCATTTACATGGAATGTTCATGCAGATGGAAAACTCCGCTGCAAAAAGAATGCGTTGGTTACCAAATAAACATACTATAATTGTTCCGCCAGCACAAACTATAACTATGCTTTTAACTGCTGATGAAGAAGGAGAATGGGCATTTCATTGTCATTTGCTTTATCACATGGCAAGCGGTATGATGTCATCCGTTACAGTGAAAAAGGATGGAGATAAATAATGAGAGGATTTTTTTTAATAAATTTTTTTTGTTTAATTTTATTCTTTAATAAAAACTCTTTTGCAAGTGAACATGAACATGGCAAAGAGCATGAACAAATATATCACGCTTTTACTTTTGAAGGAGATGTTGGAGAAGCAAGAGACGGTAAGTCAAAATCTTTTGATTTAGATGGCTGGATTGGTGGTGACTATAATCGTCTATGGATCAATTCTGAGAAAAAAAATTATGGTAAATATGAAGAAAAATTTGAACTGCAAACTCTCTATAGCCGAAATATTTCCCAATTCTGGGATTCTCAAATAGGAGCTTCTCATGATTTCAGCACTGATTTCACATCAAATAATCTAACTTATTTAACTCTTGGAATTGAAGGCTTGGCGCCACAATCTTTTGAAACAAAAATGCAATTTTTTTTAAGTGAGAAAGGAAATTACAGCGCCAGAGTTAGACAAGAAGTCGATATTTTTTTAACTCAAAGACTTATCACTCAACCATATTTTGAGAGTGAAATTTTTACGCAAGATGTAAATGAATTAGAAGTAAAAAAAGGAATTTCTGATTTTGAAATTGGCGTTGTAACACGTTATGAAATTAGTCGCAAATTCGCTCCTTATTTTGCGCTACGTTATCATAGCAAAGTTTTTGGTACCGCAAATTACGCAAAAACAATTGGTGAAAGAGTAGATAATTTTATTGTTGCTGGAGGGGTAAGATTAAGATTTTAGATTCTTCAAAATTGCAGAATCAAGATTTTTCACAGCATTAGTAATTCCTAAAGGATTATCCCAAATATAAGAAATCACAGCCAAAAAATCTGCACCAGATTTAACTAAAGAAGAACAGTTTTGATCAGTAATGCCGCCAATGGCCACAATTGGTAAATTTATAATTTCATCGCACCATTTTAGAATTTCTATCGTTGGATTACCTCTTGATTTTTTTGTTTTACTTTCAAAAAATGCACCAAAAGAAATGTAATCTGCGCCCTGCTCTCCTGCTTCCATCGCCAAATGCTTTGAATCATAACAACTGGCACCAATAATAAAATTAGGATTTATTTTTTTAGTTTTCTGATAAATATTCTTAATCAAACCATCTTCAACTCCAACGTGAACGCCATCTGCTCCAGCCTCAAGAGCAATTTCGTAAGAATCATTAATTATAATTGAGCAATTATTATCACGACAAACTTTTCTTAATTCTTGAGCAATTTTTTTTATTTCTAACTGTGGATAATCTTTAAGACGTAGTTGAAAAACTGGAATTAAATTGGTTTTTAGAGACTCTTCCAGCTTAGTTCTAAAGCTATTTAATTCTATTTTTGGCGGGCTGATAAGGTAAATTTTGGTCATTTTTTATTTGTTCTTATCATCTTTAACAAAGTTACGGATCTTTGCAGGACGGAGGTCTTAGAACCGCATCCTAACGTTCATGCCAGAATTAATTATAACAAATGAAACTGTGGACTGGGTCAGAAAGAGCCAGTCCAGCGATAGGATTACTTCTTCCTTCTAAAAAATGCTGGAACATTAAGCATGTCATCCTCAGAAAAACCGTCAACTTCTTCATCCTTATCTTCATCAAGAATAGTTGAATTGCTAAAAAACTCCTGACGTTTTTTATCTGCTTCACGAAGTTTTTCATCATTTGCTTTTGCTGGTTTTGCTGGTGCAACAGTTTTATCTAAAATAATTACTTTTTCTTCTTCAAATTCAACAACAACATCATCTTCCTCTTCATAATTTTTATTTTTATTACTATTCATAAAACCAAATAAGCTAAAACCTCCAGAACCTTCTTTTTTATCTTTTACTTTTGGCTTTGCTGGCTTCGCAACTTTAACAATTTTTTCCTCAACTTTAGATATTTTTTCTACAACATCTTCTTGTTTCTCTTCCAAAGCCTCACCAAAAAAGCTAATTTGAGAAAATTCTTCATCAGAAGGCTTTTTTTCTTGAAGTTCCTTTCCGTAATCAAGATTTGGCTCTTTCATATAAGATTTTTGTGGTTTCAAATCAGTCTCACTAATTTCCACTAATTCCTCCTCTTCTGGTTTTACTGCAACTCCAGAATCAAAGAAAGTCTTATTAGTTGCTTCTTCAACTGCATCTGTTTTTTCAGATCTGCTAGCAAAAGAATTATTTACTCTGAATCTATTTACTTCATTTTCATGATTTCTTGCAATTCTTGCATCATCCATATCAATGCCAGTTGCCACAACAGAAATTCTAATTTTACCTTTCATATTCTCATTGAAGGCAGAACCAAAAATAATATTAGCATTTGGATCAACTTCTTTCTTAATTGCATTAACCGCCATGTCAGCTTCAAATAGTGTCATATCAGGGCCACCAGTCATATTTACTAAAACACCTTTTGCACCTTTTATTGAAATATCATCAAGCAATGGATTAGAAACTGCAGCTTCGCAAGCAGCAATAGCACGGTTTGCTCCTTCAGCTTCACCAGTTCCCATCATCGCTTTACCCATTTTCGTCATGATTGTTCTGATATCGGCAAAATCAAGATTCACTAAACCAGGCATAGTGATAAGGTCAGTAACACCACGAACACCAGCATGCAAGACATCGTCAGCCATTTTAAATGCTGATTCAAAAGTTGTCTGCTCATTAGCAATTCTAAAAAGATTTTGATTTGGAATTACAATCAATGTATCAACATGTTTCTTTAATTCTTCAATACCTTTTTCTGCTGTCTCCATACGATATTTTCCTTCAAAATGGAAAGGTTTTGTTACAACACCAACAGTTAAAATATCCCTTTCACGCGCAAGTTTTGCAATTACTGGAGCACCTCCAGTTCCAGTTCCACCGCCCATTCCAGCAGCAATGAAAACCATATTGCTACCATCAAGAAATTTTTCTATTTCTTCAACATTTTCTTCAGCCGCAGCGCGACCTTTTTCTGGAAAAGATCCAGCACCAAGACCTTTGGTTGTTGAAACGCCAAGTTGAATGCGATTAGGCGCTAAAGAATTTGCTAAAGCTTGAGCATCAGTGTTGGCTGCAATAAATTCAACTCCTTCAAGATCAGAGCGAATCATATTGTTGATAGCATTTCCTCCAGCTCCTCCAACACCAAAAATTGTAATTCTAGGTTTTAATAATTCAGGCTGTGGAACATTGATTTTTAATGACATATCGGAAGATTTAGATTTTCTTGTTGATTTCATTTTACAAAATTTAAATTTTGAAGATTAAACTGATTCGTGATTTAACAATGCTAAAAATAATCTGCAATTTTTTTTAATAAAAAAAATGACGTAAAAACTTTTAAAACAACAACGCTGCTAAACCTAAAAAAACTAAGAAAGAAAAAGTATCAGTCATAGTTATTAAAAATACTCCTGATGAAATTGCTGGATCAAATTTAAATTTATGTAACATCAGTGGAATTGCCGCGCCAAAGAAGCCACCAATAACTTGTGTTCCAAAAATTGCCACTGCAAAAACAACACTCAAATAAAAATCATGTTGCCAGAAATAACAAATTAATGCAGCAACTAAAGACAATATTGCACCATTAAAAGAGCTAACCGTAACTTCTTTTAAAAGAATTTTTATTGCACCAATATTACTTATTTCATTAGTTGCAATTGCTCTAACCAGTACCGTTAAAGCCTGTGTTCCAGAGTTTCCAGCCAAAGACGCAACAATTGGTAACAACACTGCTAAAGCAACAACTTCTTGAATTTCGTTAGAAAAAATTGCAATGATAGTAACGGCAAGAGAGCTTGTAAAAAGGCTGGTTAACAACCATGGAACTCTTGATTTTGCTGTTGAAAATGGTGAAGAGTGAAGATTTGTATCGTTAACACCACCAAGTAATAACATATCTTCTTCAGCTTCTTCTTGTAAAATATCAATCACATCACTTGCATAAATTACACCAACAAGGATTCCCTTCTTATCAACAACTGGGGCGTAAGTGAAAGAATATTTACTAAAAATTTGTGCCGCTTCTTCCTTATCCATATTTGTTGATAAGGTTTTTATCTCTTCCTCTGACATTATTTGCGACATCAAAACCTGTTTCTTACTCTTCAAAATATTGCTTACTCTAACTTCAGAAGTTGGACGAAAATCATCATCAACAATTACAATATTATTAAATTCTTCAGGAACATGCGATGAGTTTTGTAAATAGTAAGTGGCCTGTGCAACGCTCCAATCCTTCTTCACAGCAATAAAATTTTTCTGCATTAAACGACCAACAGAATTTTCTGGATAAGATAATGCCTCTTCAATTTCATCTCTTTTTTCTTTAGAAATATGGTGAAGAATGTCGCTAATTCCATCGCTTTCAAGAGTTTCAATAACTTGAACCGCATCATCAATTTCAAGTTGATCAATTGCCTTCGCACTTTTTTTACTTCCTAAAAATTCAATTACTTCACCTTTTAAATCATCATCAAGATAGGCAAGAATTTCTGGATCAATATCATTTGAAACTATGGTGATAAGTTTTGCTCTTTGCTCTAGCGCAAGCGTGGAAAGAAGGTCAGCTTGATCCGCAGGATGCAACTCAAGAAATAGTTTTTTTACTTGAGTGTTAAGATCATTTTCAAGTGAATTAAGAATTCGATCTTTGATATCTTGATCAATACCAAATTCAGATTCGTAAATATTGTCCTGTTTTTTTTCTGTAACCATTTTTATTTGATGGTTTAGTAATTAAGAACCAAATGTCACATTGCCTTGATGACTAACCAGAGTTGCCTTCACAAGGTCATCTTCTAAATTGATATTAAGCGTGCTGCTTTCTTTATTAATTAACAATTCACAAAAGTTAAAAATATTTTTAGCTAAAAGCTTACTTGCGTCGCTAGCAACACGGCTTGGGAAATTTTCATAACCAATAATTCTCACCCCATTTACTTCAACTGTTTTTTCTAATTTAGTTAAAGCGCAATTACCACCATTCACCGCAGCAATATCAATTATTAAAGATCCAGGCTTCATAGCTTTAACCATTTCTTCAGTAACTAAGATTGGAGCTTTTTTTCCGGGAATTAAAGCTGTTGTAATTACAACATCTTGATTTTTTATCATATCAGTTAGAACTTGTTCCTGACGTTTTTTATAATCATCACTCATTTCTTTGGCGTAAACACCTTCAACTTTCTCATCAGATTTAACTTCAATAAATTTTGCACCTAAACTTTGCACCTGTTCTTTTGCCGCAGCACGAACATCAAAAGCACATACAACAGCACCAAGTCTTTTAGCAGTTGCAATTGCTTGAAGCCCAGCAACACCAGCACCTAAAATCATGAATTTTGCCGCCGTCACAGTTCCTGCCGCCGTCATCATCATTGGCACTGCTTTTGATAATTCATAGACTGCATCGATAACCGCTCTATAACCAGCCAAGTTGCTTTGAGAAGATAAAACGTCCATTGCTTGCGCTCTGCTGGTACGTGGCAACAACTCTAAAGAAAAGGCTGATATTCCTGCCTTAGCAACAGTTTCTAATTTGTTTTTAGAAAAGTAAGGATTTAAAAGTGCTATAAAAATTGCACCTTTTTTTACTTTTGTATAATCAATTTCACTTCTTTCTACAGAAATTATAACATCAATTTCAGGTAGAACTTGATTGATGTCAGAGATAATTTTTGCACCCTGTTGTTCGTAGATTCCATCAGAAATTGAGCAAGATTCACCAGCTTTTGTTTCAACAAAAATTTCAAAATTAAGTTTTTTATATTTTGAAATTACATCAGGCGTTAAAGAAACACGTTTCTCATTTGCCAATGTTTCTTTTAGAACTAAAAGTTTCATAAATAAATCTATTGTGATTGTTTTTATAGAACCGTCATTCTTGAATTTGCGAAGCAAATTCGAGGATCTCTAGCATTTTATCTCCTGAGATCCTCGAAGCACTTTGTGCTTCAAGGATGACGTGGCTAGTTTATTAATTTTTTCTAGCTTGCCAGCCGTAGCTTGAAAAGCAAAGACCAAATAACAAAAATTGGTGCGGTTAAGAAGATTTGAACTTCCACGGGTTTTACCCCACAACGACCTCAACGTTGCGCGTATACCAATTCCGCCATAACCGCAAAGTGTTATTCTGAGCGCAGCGGAGAATCTCAACTAACGCACAAGATCTTTCGCCAAGAATTTGCAAAACAAATTCTATAGCTCAAGATGACCATGTTGTCTTACACCAAAGGCTTCAAGCGATTTAAAGCAACGATGAATACTGCAATATCAGGGTTAGGATTCATCTTTAAATCATCAATAAAGTCGTCGAATCTTTTTACCATAACATCCACAGTTTCAACCCATTTTTCTGTTGAGTTGATTTCGCAAATCTTTTTGTCATTGCAATTAAAATCAACAACTGCCTTAGCAATTCTCATTTGATAACTATATAAATCCTCAAGAATTGTTTTACCTGAAAGTCTTTGCCATTTATTATCATAGGCAAGCTTAGAAACCTTGCTACGCAACCATTTCAAAGAAAATCTGGTTCCAACTGTAAAGTAAATTTTTGCAATAGTTTCAATATCAAAATGTGATTCAGCAGAAATTTCAGCTATATCAAAAGTTGATGCTAATGGATCCATACCAGCAACTTTAATTGCTAATTTACGTTCCACTTTATTCAAACAATATTTCTCAACTTTTCTTTCAAAAGATTCTTTTGAAGCTTGTGCTAATACTGATGCTAAAACACTTGATAGACTATCAGCAATTTTTCTGAAACGCTCAACATTCTTGGTAATAGATCCCTTAACTTTTGAAGGATTTTTCAATAACCAAGTTACTGATCTTTCAAGCAACTTATTTGAATTTAAAAACATCTGTGATTGCGTCTCATAAGAAACTTTACCATCTAAACTTTCAATTTCCTTCCACACGTCTCTTAAGCGGAATGAATCGATAGCAATGATCATACATTTAATCACATCTTCAATTTCAAAACCATTATCCTGACAAATTTGACCAACAAGAGTGATACCAGTTCTGTTAACAATGAAGTTGGTAATTTGTGTTGCGATAATTTCTTTTCTTAATTGATGATGCTTAATTTCATGAGCAAATTTTTCCTGCATTGTTGTTGGGAAATAAGAGAAAAGCTCATGAGAAAAATATTCATCCTTAACTAAATCAGAATTAACCAATTTGTTGTAAATATCCATTTTAGAATAAGCAAGCATCACGCAAAGCTCTGGTCTTGTTAAACCAACACTATTTACTTGTCTTGCTTCTATTTCTTTTTGTGATGGTAAAAATTCTATTCTACGATTTAACAATCCTGATTTTTCTAACCTATCTAAAAATTGTGATTGATCAGAAAGAGTTAAAGCAGCTTGTGACGAAATAGTAGAAATAGCTTGAGTTTGTAATCTATTATCTTCAAGAACAAGATGTGAAACTTCGTCAGTCATTGATTCAAGAATTTTATTTCTTTGTTCAAGAGTAATTTTTTTGCTCAGCAATGCTTGAATCAAAGCGATTTTAATATTTACTTCATGATCCGAACAATCAACACCTGCAGAATTATCCATCGCATCAGTGTTAACACGTCCACCTTTTAGAGCATATTCAATACGACCTTTTTGAGTGAAACCTAAATTTCCACCTTCACCCACAACCTTGCATCTCAAATCTGCCCCATCAATTCTTAACTCATCATTGGCGCGGTCTCCCACCTCTTGATTAGTTTCGTCTTGAGCTTTTACATAAGTTCCAATTCCACCATTCCAAAGTAAATCAACTGGAGCTTTTAAAATTGCTCTCATCAAATCTTTCGGCGCAAGTTCATCTTCAGAAATTCCTAAAACTTCTTTAACTTGTTTTGAAATTTTAATTGATTTAGCAGTTCTTTCAAAAATTCCTCCACCTTGCGAAATCAAAGATTTATCATAATCCATCCAAGAAGAGCGCGGTAAATTAAACATTCTCACTCTTTCTTTAAAAGATTTTTCTGGATTTGGATTTGGATCAAGGAAAATATGCATATGGTTAAATGCTGCCACCATCTTGATATGCTTTGATAATAGCATACCATTACCAAATACGTCACCTGATAAATCACCAATACCAACGCAGGTGAAGTCTTCTGACTGCGTATCTCTTCCCATTTCTTGAAAATGTCTTCTAACTGAAACCCATCCTCCTTTAGCGGTAATACCCATTTTCTTATGGTCATATCCAACAGAACCACCCGAAGCAAAAGCATCTCCAAGCCAGAAATTATATTCCGCTGAAATTGAATTTGCTATATCAGAAAACGTTGCTGTTCCTTTATCCGCAGCAACAACCAAATATGGATCAACATCATCAAAAGCAACACAAGATGCATTTTTGATTTTGCCGGCGATAACGTTATCAGTAACGTCCAAGATACCTCTTAAGAAAGTTTTGTAGCATTCAATACCTTCTGCTAAAACTTCTTCACGGCTCATTCCTTGAGTTGATTTTTTTACAACAAAACCACCTTTAGAACCAACAGGCACAATCACCGCGTTCTTTGTCATTTGTGCTTTCATCAAGCCTAAAACTTCAGTTCTAAAATCTTCATGACGATCAGACCAACGTAATCCGCCTCGCGCAACTTTTCCACCGCGCAAGTGAACACCTTCAACTCTTGAAGAATAAACGAAAACTTCTGCGTAAGGCAATGGTAACGGTAAATTCAAAATTTTGCTACATTCAAATTTAAATGAAATATAGCCCTTATAGCTGCTGCCATTATGTTCGTGATCTTCAATCACTTGATAGAAATTTGTTCTCAAAGTTGCATTGATAATATTGAGCAATCTTTTTATTACAGTGTCGCTTGCAATATCTGTAACCTTAGATAATTCCGCTTCAATTTTACTTTCAATTTCGCGAGCAATTTTTCTTCTGTCTTCAATGCTATGTTCAAGACCCGGATCAAACTTATTTTCAAATAATTCAGTAAGTAATTTTGTGATTTCTGGATTTTTTGATAACACGTCTGCAATGTAAGCTTGGCTATATCTAAAACCTGCTTGATACAGATATTTAGTGTAAGCAGCAATCATGCAAATAAATTTCCAGTTTAGCTCAAGCTCAACAACCAATCTATTTAATGGGCCATATTCCGCCAAACCTTTATTTATAAGCGTTACCAGCTTTTCAAAATTTCCTTTTATCTTAGCTGAGAAAACATTTTTATTTTTATATTTAGACAAGTGCAAATTGAAATAATGCACATAAACCTTCTCACCATTTAATGGATTAACTTCGTAAGTATATTCTTTAACTATAGCAAAACCAAAACTTTCTAAAACTGGCATAATATCAGAAAGCACAAGCTCTTTGCCCAAATTATAAATTTTTAATTCGCTTAAATTATCAGTTTCAAATTTTTCTGATTTGTAAAGATAGAAAAGAATATGTTTTTTCTTCAAACATTCTTCAATCATTGAAGCGTCTATTGAAGCTCTTCTAGCGCTAAATTTATTAACGTAGCTTACAGAAAAAGCATCTTTATATTTATTGTAAATATATTCTTGATTTCCGCTGTCAAACCTTGCATTTACAACCTCTCTAAAATCATCTTTCCAAATTTTAGTAATTTTATTTACTTCATTCTCAATTGTTTCTTCACTGATTTTTGGTATAGCTTTTTCAGTTCTAATAATTACATGAAAACGCACTAATTTCGATTCTGAAATTTGCATAAAAGAATCACTCACCACACCATTATAAGCAGAAGCAAGATAAGATTTTAACTTCTCACGCACATCAGAGTTGCTGCGCTCTCTTGGCATGAACACCAAACAACTTACAAAACGATTAAACTTATCATTACGTGCAAAAAACTTAACTTGTGATCTACCACAAATTCCAACAACTCCAGTTGAAATTCTTAATAAATCTTTCGGAGTAATTTGGAATAATTCATCTCTTGGATAAGATTCAAGAACTGACATCAATTCTTTATAATCATGGCTGCCCTTAGTAAATCCTGATTCATCAACCACTTGTGCAATTTTTCCTTTAACCAAAGGAATAAAATGTGGAGTTTGATTATAAGCTGAAGAAGTGAAGAGACCAACAAATCTGTACTCTCCCACCACTTTGCCATCAGCAGAAATTTTTTGCACTCTGATTCTCTCAGCGTTACTATTTCTGTGAATGCGTGATCTGTAACGAGATTTTAGAATTTCAATAACAAATGGATTTACTACTGAATCAGTAACTTCTTCAAATGAAGTATTTGCAACTTGCGGACGGAATTCTTCATATAAAGATTTGAAAACACCAAAAGAAGAATTACGAACTTCTTTAAGTTGATATTCATTTTTCTTACCAACTTTTTCTACATCAAATTCTTTCGCACCAAGAAAGATAAAATTACCATCATTAATCCATGAAATGAAATCTTTTATTTCAGTAATTTCCTTAGAGTTTCTAAGTTTTTTAGCATTATCAAGCCCAGCTTGTGCTTTAAAAGACATGTCAACCATAGACTTCCAATCACCAACCACCAAACTAACATTTTCAAGGATTTTAGCAATTTCCTTATATAAAGAATCAATAACATTAACTGAAGTAATTCTATCTAAATGAATTTGAATTACTGATTCTTTCTTCGCTGATTTATCATCTGTAATAGATGCTAATTTACCATTTTTATCACGAACTACTGAATAAATTGGGTGAACTATATTTAGAATTCTAAGATCAAGCTTGTCTAAGAAAGCAACGATTGAATCAATTAAGAAAGGAGCATCATCATTTATAATGTCAATAAAAGTATGATGAGAGTTAAAATTCTCAACACCCTTTTCACCAAGTTTTGGGTTTGAAATACGAATTTTAGACTCACCAGATTTTCTTTGTGATAAGAAATCAAAGCTCAATAAAGCCGCATGATAAAACTCATCGCTATTATAATTTTCAAATTTTATACCACTATTTCTAGCGTAAAAATCCTTAGCAAATTTTTGAAATTCTTTAACATCAAAGTTTTTTGATTCCTTTCTTTGATTAGATAATTCAACTATTTTTGAATATATTTTTTGTTGTGACAATTCCATAATTTTTAGTTGTTTGTTTTTATCGTTATCCTCAACAACACTCTGTCATCCTGAGCGCAGCGAAGGATCTCTTTCATTTTTTTAACTCACGAGATCCTTCGCCTAGATTTTCTAAAAGAAAATCTATCAGCTCAGGATGACGCGTATTTAATAAATATCGTTATTTCTTAATCAAAAAAACAGTCATTTGCATTCCTTCAAGCCTAGGCTCAACTTCGGCTTTAGCAAAGCTTTCCGTATCTTTTAAAAGGTTGTTCATCATTTCCTTAGCAATTTCAAGGTGGGTGATTTCTCTTCCTCTCATTCTAATGGTAACTTTTACCTTATTACCTTTTTCAATAAATTTTTGTGTATGTTTAACTTTAACATCATAATCACCTTTACCAATATTAAATGACATCTTGATTTCTTTGGTTTCAACAACCTTTTGTTTTTTCTTGGCATCAGATGCTTTTTTCTGCAACTCATATCTCATCTTACCAAAATTTGCAATCTTACATACTGGCGGCTTAACATTTGGCGACACTTCAACTAAATCAAGACCTGCTTCTTGTGACATTTTTAAAGCCTGCGCTATAGGAACAACTCCAACCATTTTTCCTTCTTCATCAACTAGCCTAACTTCCGGCACTTTGATTTGATCATTAACACGAAACAGCTTATCAAAATTTGTTGACGGCTGTTGAGGTTTCATTTGTCCTTTTATTGGTTTCACAAAATAAATTAAATGTTATTAAAAATTTCTCTCTTAAGTAGAAGAGAGAGGCGTAGCAGATTAAACCCACATTACTAAATTTCAACCAGATAAAAGGGTTTTTAACCTCCTTTGAAAAAGGAGGTGTCATGCGCAAAGCGAGTGACGGAGGATTTAATCCTACAAAAAATCCTTATAATGCCTAATTGTAAAGAACCTTCCCACAAAAACAAAATCAAAACGAATTCTACAAGCCCGAAACTTAGGGTTTCGCATTAGAAAAGACTCTACAGCGTTTTTTATTCTATGAACCTGTCTTGGTGATAATATTTCTTCAATTAAAACTTTCGATTTTCTTGCTTTAACCTCAATTATAGCAATCATTTTGCCCTTTTTAGCAATTATATCAATCTCACCAAAGTGCGTTTTATAACGCCAAAATAATATTTTATAACCTTTAAGACGTAAAAAACATAATACTATTCTTTCAGCAATAATGCCAAAATTATAGGCTTTTTTATGTTTTAGTGTTTTCTTTTTTTGCATGTGGTGGTGTGGTGTTAGGTAATTATACATCAAAATCATTAGCCAAATTACGTCATCCTTGAAATGCAAAGCATTTCGAGGATCAACTATGTTTTATTGCAAGAGATCTTTCGCCAAGAATTTGTAGAACAAATTCTAAGGCTCAAGATGACAGTAAGTGTCATCCTGAGCGTAGCGAAGGATCTCATGCGTTTAGACGATGTAAGGATTAATTGCCATTTTTTACTTGCAAAGCTAATTGATAAATTTCCTTTTTATTTAAATCATAAATTTCTGCTAAATTTTGTGAAAGCTCTTTAACAGTGAATCCAGATGCCATGGCAGATTTTATTTCTTTAATCAAATCAGATTCGCTAATATTTTTTTCACTTTTATCAGCTTTCTCAATAATAATAACAAATTCTCCACGCAATTTGTCTGAATTAACAGCAAAAAAATTAATTACCTCTTTTACTTTAGCTGAAATTATTTCTTCATGAATTTTGGTTAACTCTTTTGCAACCGTAATATTCCTATCTTTAAAGACTTGATCAATATCAATCAAAGCATCGTTTATACGATTTGCCGATTCAAAAAATATCGCAGTATATTCCTTGGGAACAGATTTTAGAAGGTTGATTCTTTGCGATTTTGTGGTTGGTAAAAATCCTAAAAATAAAAAATTATCGCAAGCAAGACCAGAAGCACAAAGGGCTGTTATAGTTGAAGAAGCACCGGGAATTGGAATTATTTTTTGATTATATTTTCTAACATATCTAACTAACTTGTATCCGGGATCAGAAATTAAAGGCGTTCCAGCATCAGAAACTAAAGCAACCACGCCACCTTGTATTACAAAATTCAGAATTTTTTCACGAGTTTTTTCATCACCAAAATCATTATAAATTATAAATTTTTTATCTTTAATTTCATAATGCGCTAATAATTTTGCAGTCACCCTACTATCTTCGCAAACAATATAATCAGCTTTTTGCAAAACTTCTAAAGCACGCAGCGTAATATCACGCAAATTTCCAATTGGCGTTGCAACTATATAAAGCGCTGCTTCCAATTTTACTGACGAATTATTGAGGAAAAAATCTTGCATATTTTTTAACTTTTAGATTATTTTAGCTAACCGCTAACTCATACCGTCATTGCGGAGATATAATTTCTTAGAATTGCGTAGCGATTCTTAGAAATTATTCATCCGCAATCCATTGTGGATACCGGATCTACATTTTCTAAGTCAGCAAGCTGACTAAGAAAATGTTTGTCCGGCATGACATATTCCTAACATAACTAGCTTGTGTTAGTGATTTTAAAAATCTTAAAAAAACAAAAATATTTTCTTAAATGAAAAACCTATTAAAAAGCTTCCAAATACTAGCCTTAACAATCTTTATTGCAAGCTGTCAATCACTACCAAATGATATTCTTCCAAAAGTTGAGGAACCAGTTAAACCAGCTAAAAAATCTGCTTTAAACAATTCTCAATCCTACGCTGAATCTCGTAATTTAGAAACAATCAAAGCTAATAAAAAGAAAACTAAAGTTGCACTATTCTTACCATTCTCTGGTAAAAATAAAGATCTGGGATGGCAATTGTTTAACGCTGCAACTTTATCACTTTTTGACAATGATTCAAACAACAATATAGAACTTATCCTAGTCGATAGCAAGAATAGCGGAAAAGAAGCATCTGAAGCTTTTAAAGAAATAATTAATAAAAAGATTAAAATTGTAATTGGGCCAATCTTTAGCGACCTAGTAAAATCAATAGAAGCAGACGCCATAAAAAATGGCATTACCGTAATTTCTTTTTCAAATAATAAAGAATTAGTAAAAACTAATAATGCAAAAAATGGAATTTTCTTGGCAGGATTTTTACCAGAAATAGAAATTGATAAAATTACTGCTTATTCACTTTCACAAAAGAAGTCAAACTTCGCAATCCTTGCGCCAAATAACCAATATGGCATGACAATTTCTGCCCTTTTAAAAACGATGGTAAAATCTAAAGATGGTAATTTCGTTACATCAGAATTATATCAAACAAATAGCAATAGCAGCATTGAGAAAGCAGCAGATAAAATAGCACATGCTTTTTTTACAAATTCTAAAACTGCCACAAAAGGTAAAACAAAATATGATGCCACAACTGAGCCAGAGCACTTTTATCCTCAAATCATAATGATTCCTGAATCAGGAAAAAATCTCTCTAAAGTAATCACTGCAATTAAAAATCATAATAGCGATGAAAGAGAATTTCAAATAATTGGCACAAGTCAATTAAATGACATTACCACATTAAATGATTCTAACCTTAATGGAATTTGGTTTGCAGCGCCAGAGAATGATAGATTTCGCAACTTTGAGAAAAAATATAATCAAATTTTCAATCAACTTCCACCAAGAATTTCTTCGATAGCCTATGATTCTATTTTATCAATTTGCGAAATTATGAAAAAGAAAAACGATCAAAGTCTTGAATTTATTGACTTTGCAACTTATTCGAAAAATGGCATTAATGGAATTGATGGAATATTTAGATATCTGCCGAATGGTCTAACTCAAAGAAATTTGGCAGTTCTTAAAATAAATGGCGGTAAAATTGAAACTATTGAAGAGCCAGTTGAGAAGTTTTTGAATTACTAAACATATCCGTGTCACTCTGAACGAAGTGAAGAGTCTCGTGCTTTAATAGAGATCCTTCGTCAAGATTTTCTAAAAGAAAATCTATGACTCAGGATGACATATTATTTCCCTTTCTTAGCACCATCATTGTTTCTTGCCGCAACTGCAGAACCAGCGCTAGCAACAGCAGCACCTGCACCAACACCAGCAAGAACAGGTATTGTGTATTTATTATTTGCAGCATCTTTAATTCCTGAACCTATATCATTAACAATAGATTTAACACTTGTAGCACTACCACTAGCATGTCCTGATCCGCCAACAAAGGCACTTTCCACTTTATCTGCCACATGAGTAGCACCTGTTGCAACCTTATCCGCAGAGTGGGTGGCGCTAGCAGCAATTATATCTGCCACAGTATTAGCAGTATGCGTAATAGCATGACCTACTTGATCAAATTTAGCATTAATATCGCTTAGTGGAAGCGCAGTTTTAGCTGCAACAACGTTATTCGTCAAATGCACCACAGTAGAACCTATAGAATTTGCTGTTGCAGTAGCAAAAGCACCAATTCCCTTTGCTATAACCACAGCCTCAGCAGCAGCAGTAGTTGTACCAACAGCAACCGCAGAAGCAGCAGTAGTTGCACCACCAGCAACCGCAGAAGCAGCAGTAGTTGCACCACCAGCAACCGCAGAAGCAGCAGTAGTTGCACCACCAGCAACCGCAGAAGCAGCAACACCACCGGCAGCAACTAAGGCAGCGCCACCAACTACCACACCAATACCAGTTAAAACAGCTGCTGCTGCAACCACAAGAAGACCAGTAGCCAAAGCAAGCTTTTGTCCAAATGTCAATTTCGAACCATGTGTTTTACCATCCATCATAGCCGCAACCTGTCTTCTTGGTTGATCTTCCGATGCAACACCATCAACATGGCCAGGATTTGAGCAAGCAATCAACTTAATACCGCTGAGCTTTTCTCTTACTCTTTTTGCATCTCTATCATTACCAAGGGTTACTTCAAGATCTTTACTGCCAGGTCTTAAACTCATCGCACTATATTGGTCAGTACCATTATTAAAAAATAAAGCGTCCTTAATAATGTTAACCGCACCACTTTTGTTATTATAATCAACAGCCAAATAACAATTGTTACTAACTTCAATATAATGTCTTCTAGCGCAATCACCATTGAAGGTAAGGTTTATAGTGCCATCATCATTAACATTTGACACAACCTTATCTTTGTAATCAAAAGCAAATGTCGCACCTTCAGCCATCTTTCTTACTCTATCTCTTAAACCTCCAGGAAAACCAGGAAAGAAGCCATAAGGTTTGAATTTGCTAGATAATTCATCGACTTGAAATTTTGTTAATTTATTACCATTCTCCTTAGAATCTTTCATCGAATCTTGAGCAACAGCAGCAGTCGCAGCAGTCCCCACTGCTACTTCAGAAGCAATTGCTACTGGTGGTTGTTTTTTGTCACCTTGTTCTGTTTTAGGAGCAAAATCAGCAGGCTTTTCAGCCATAGAGCTATTTGCCGCCATTTCTTGAGCTGCACGTTTTTTCTTTAATTCTTCCTCTTCTCTTTCTTTATCACTTCTTGCACTTGAAAATATACCATTAACAACCGACTGATCTGCTATCCAATAAGGTCTTTTAGCAACATCAGCCACAATTTCACTAAGGAATTTATCCTCAATTTCTTTTTCCCATTTCTTTCTTACTTCTTCAGAATAAACCTCCTTGCTTTCCTTAGCAATTTCACCAAATTTCGTCAATGCTCTTTTTGTAACTTCATCTTGCTGCGCAACACTAAACTTCAACTCAGCACGTTTCTCTTTCAAGAAATCACTAGTCCAAGGCCATTTCTCAATTTTTTCTTTTTTTTGTATTTCAATATCTGACATAAATTACCTAATTATTTATTGTGTCTTTGAAGTTTGGTTATTTGTAATGCTTCTTGCGGTAAACATCTTTCTTTCCTCAGACGTTATACCCTATTTGGAGAAAATTTATCCGCAATATTAACCCCAACTTTCTCGAAACTATCATCCCTAACAATATCAGCAAAACCTTTCGCGCTACTAGCTCCAGAAAGAGCTGTAGCAGTTGCAGCAACACCAACAGCGGCAACAGTTGTAGCCCCAGCAGTTGCAGCCCCAAGAGCAATTGTAAGACCGGTTGCTGCAATAGTAGTAGCTATTTTTTCTCCATCAGTTAGACGCAAACCATGAGTCTTACCAAGTGATTGAAATGACATACCTAAATTTCCACATTTTTTATCCCCATTTTTGCAAACTATTAAATCAAGATTTTTAAATCTGTTCATAACCTCAGAAGCCTTTCTTCTAGCAATCTTATAATTATCTTGTGAATCAGACAAAAAGCTATTTACTAAAGGGCCACTAAAACCAAGCGGAAGTCTAAAAATACCGCCACTAATATCTATTTCAGTTCTAATTCCATTTTTTTCCAATTTATAAATTGTATCAGGAATAACTTTCCCATCGCTATTTATTTTTACGTGGCAATCATGACCAATTGAAATAAAAGTATCGCCCTTAGGGTTACCATTAATTGTAACTGCATATCTATTCGGATTAGCTCTGCTTTGTTCAACCACCACTCCGTCCTTATCGGAAAATGTAAAAGCAAGTTCTTTCATAGAAGATTTTAGCCTATCTCTTCTACCACCAAAAATTCCCGGAATTGGAATAATACCAAATAGCTTTTCATTTTGGCATTGATCAAGTAAAAATCTTTTCATGCCTTTATCAATAGCAGTTCTTGGTTTATCAATCTCATTAAATATTTTATTAACTAATCTTTCTCTATTTGAAAGCTTCTGAGCATCAGTCAAATCAGGAGCACCTTTAGCGTATTTACCGTCATTAACAAGGTTATCATAGGTTTCTTTACTAATTTCGTGAACCTTAACCCCTGCTCTATCACTAATAACAACTTTGTAAGAAACTGGTCCTCCGGGAGGAGCAAGTTCAACAACGGATGTCAAAGCAGTAAAATTCTTATCATTCAAAGCAATCATGTTTCTGATATTATCTCTCTGATCTACAGTGCTGGCAAGATTTTGCTCAAATTCTCTTATGTCGTCATATTTAATTACAACTAAACCATTAGCTAATGTTTTAGCAGCTTGTTTATTGCTTCCGCCAAAATTACCAGATAACGCCCCAATTAAAGCATTACCAATACTATCGTCACTGGCAGTAGCACTTTTTACACCAGCAATATCAGTTGCCGTTGATCCTAAAGATTCAACTGGTTGCTTAGCTTTATCTTTAAATTCTTTCTTTACTGCTAAAGCAACTTCCGGAAGAAATTTTTTTGTAGTTTCGTTATAAAGATTTGTATTATCTTGATTTGGATTTGCTGCTTTATAAGCATC
Organism: Rickettsiales bacterium; assembly: GCA_018969185.1. Classification (GTDB taxonomy): domain Bacteria; phylum Pseudomonadota; class Alphaproteobacteria; order Rickettsiales; family UBA1997; genus UBA2645. The sequence continues at coordinate 37,969 of JAGWYT010000012.1, forward strand.
CGCGATTTTTTGTAACAATCTTTTTTTAATCTCTTCTTCTTCTTCCTTACTATAAAATTCAGCTTCACTTTCCAAATCAGTAAAAGCCCATGGCCATTTCTTCTTCTTATCTTCAGCCGCCGCCGCAGGTGCAGCTGGATGAATGTTTATCACTTGTTGCGAAGACGAATCTGGTTTCGTCATAATTTTTTAAAATTATTATTAAAATTTAACCCAAGTTGCCACTATACCCCAATTCTTGATACACATCAAGAACTTTTTTAAAATAATTTATTAGGGCGTGTGGACATTCAGCACGCGAGAAGCAAAAGATCTTCACGCATCACAGTGTCATCCCAATAGAGGGCGGTTTATGTTAACGAAATAATGGGATTTGTTTTGAACAAATCCTAAAAAATAAACTAAATTTAATTCTTATTAAAAATTAAATTCATTACATAACACTGTCATCCTGAGCCTTAGAATTTGTAAAACAAATTCTAAGGCTCAGGATGACACGTAAATAAAAAGTAAAAAATTATTAATAAATTAAATATTTACGCATAGGTCAAACCTTGGTTAGTCCCCAGCCAGAGGCGGTGGTCTCCCAATTATGATGACACCACTTTCCTATCCCCACTCTTAACATAAACCATCACAGCCATCATTGCCGCCGGCGTAATGCCTTGTATTCTAAAGGCTGCAGCAATTGTTGTTGGACGGAATTTATTTAATTTTTCTCGCACCTCAGTGGAAAGACTCTTTATTTTATTATAGTCAATATCAAGAGGAATTTTCATCTCTGCGTCTTTTTGAAAAATTAACACATCACTCTCCTGACGCTTTAAATAAGAGCTGTAAAGAGCATTAATTTTAATTTGTTTTTTCGTTTCATCATCAATTTCATTTTTAATTTCGGGCCAAATTTTTTCTAAAATTTCAAAAGAAATATTTGGAAATGTTAAAAGTTGCATTGCACTTCTAATTACGCCATCCTGCTTAATTACTACGTCAAAAGCAGTTAATTTACTTGGAGAAATTTTTAATTTTTCTAATAATTCAATTCCACAAATTATTTTTTCTTTTTTTTCTAAATACGCCAAAGCCCTATTTTCCTTAACAGAACCAACTTTCATTCCCATTTCTGTTAAACGAAAATCTGCATTATCAGCGCGTAAACTTAAACGATATTCTGCACGTGAAGTCAACATTCTGTAGGGCTCAATTGTACCAAGTGTTGTTAAATCATCAATCATCACACCAATATAACTATTTGAGCGGTCAAGAATAAATTCTTCTTGTGAATTTTTAGATTTTAGCGCAGCATTGATGCCAGCAACAATTCCCTGCCCCGCTGCCTCTTCATAACCTGTGGTGCCATTAATTTGCCCAGCAAAAAATAAATTTCTAACTTTTTTAGTTTCTAAAGTTTGTTGCAATTCTCGTGGATCAACAAAATCATATTCAATGGCATATCCAGCCTGCGTCACCACACAATTCTCTAAGCCTTGTATTGTTTTTAAAAATTCAATTTGCACATCTTTAGGAAGTGAAGTTGAGATACCATTTGGATAAACCAAATCACTGTCTAAACCTTCTGGCTCTAAGAAAATTTGATGTCTCTCTTTATCAGCAAAACGATGAATTTTATCTTCAATTGATGGACAATAGCGCGGACCAACGCCTTCAATGTGTCCGCCATACATTGCAGATTTATGCAAATTATCTTTTATAATTTTGTGAGTTTTTTGATTGGTGTAAGTGATAAAACATGAAGTTTGCGGAACTGAAATTTCTTTATTCAAATATGAAAATGGCTGTGGAGGATTGTCTCCCGCTTGTTCTTCCAATTTAGAAAAATCAATTGAACTTTTTAAAATTCTTGGCGGCGTACCAGTTTTAAGACGCGAAAGCGCAAAATTATGTTTTTTTAATGTCTCAGAAAGGCCGTAAGATGGTTCTTCACCAACTCTTCCAGCGGGAATCTTTTCATCACCAATGTGAATCATACCACGTAAGAATGTTCCGGTTGTAAGAACAACTGATGTGCAGGGGATGAATGTGTCAGAAAGTTCGTCGGTTGAGCCTTGTGTTGAGCTTGACGAAACATGTCGAAACCCACGAACTTTCTGCTCATCACCATTGTAAAACTCATTGATTTCGACTTCGCTCAATCGACGAGTTTTACACACCACCCCCTTCACAACCCCCTCTTCAATCACAATATCCTCAACAGATGCAAACATCACTTCTAAATTTTCATATCCTTCAAGAATTTGATTAATTGCTTTTTTGTAAAGTTTTCGATCAGCCTGAGCTCTTGGAGAGTGAACTGCAGGACCTTTAGAGGCATTTAGAATACGAAAATGAATTCCCGCCATATCAGTTGCTCTTCCCATCACACCATCAAGAG
>JAGWYT010000013.1 GCA_018969185.1 Rickettsiales bacterium
ATGCCTTGCAAGCATTACTGATGATAAATAAATTGCTCTTTTAAGATGAATAATTGTAGTTTCTTCTCTTTGTATATGAAGAAGTGCAGAGCTAAATAAATGATCAAAATTTATCTGAATATCAGAATAAATTTTCGACATGAATTCAGTTGTGATACGATATTTAAAATATTTTAAAATGAAATTAACCTTAGTATCATTTTTAATTATTGGAATCTGATAAATAAGATTTCTTTCTGCTTTGATATAGCTTGCCAAACTTATTGGCTTACCAAAACTAATATTAATGTCTGCACCAAGTAGAATATTTCCTTCAATTTCTAATTCTTCAGCAATTTGTTTGGGAATTCTTTTTACCAATCTTGCAACCAATGCCTTGATTTTATTATCTCCAGGACGTATTGGATAATAAGTAATACTGAGTGGAACTATATGAGTTTCTTTATTTTTTAAAGACTCATCATATTTTATTCCAATATTTTGCTCAAGCTCATATAAAAATTCAGAATTATTACTAGCAAAGGCTTCAACAATATCTTCACGATATAATTCTGATTTTAAAGCAAGCACCGCAGAACCAGTTTTAACTCTTCCAACACCTTCGGGAGTGAAGCTAATAAAATTCTCCTCTTTCCTAATTTCTTTATTTTTTATCATGCTCCCTTCAGGATAAATCATCCAGTCATAATCACCGGTAATTAAATCCTTTATGATCATGTTATCACGTTGTGGATTTTTTGTCGAAACAGTACCAACAGAATTTAGAAATCTACCAAGAGTGCCATGAAAAAGGCTTGAATCAGCCAAACACCTAACCTGACGATTAGTATATTTATTGATTATATAGGGAACAAAAAAAGTTTCTGAACGAGTAAAGTGATTAGCTACAAATAAAATTGGCTGATTTGGTAAATTTTCAATTCCGCTTACTGAAAATCTTGAACCAAGCAACTTCTCCAAGATATTTAAAGCCACTGCAGTATAGCGAAACGTCTTACTCACCATTTTATTTTTTGGTAATCAATTAAGAGAATTTTTTCGGCAGAACCGATTGATTTAAAAATTGCAATTCTTTTACAGCAATTTCCGAATCAGAAATTTTAATTTTTTCCTTTATCACAGTAGCAATTTCAAAGACCTCTATATTATTGCTTTCTGCCTTCTTTCTAAATTGTTTTACAAGTGAAGAATCTATAGCCACCAAATAACGTGATTGATCTTCACCAAAAAATAAATGATTTTCGTCAATATTCATAACAGCTTTCAAGCCTGAAATATCAATATCACAACCAAGATTCCTATTCGACATTTCAAACAAAGCTACAAGCAAACCACCGTCAGAAATATCATGACATGATTTAATTTCACCATTCTCAATTAAAGATCTAATAAATTCAGAATTCTTTTTCTCTTCAGCTAAATCAACCTTCGGCGGATTCTTTTTACTTTCTGTTTTTAAAATTTCTCTTTCAAAAAGCGAAGAGTTAATGTGACCAAAAGTTTTTCCAACTAGGAAAACAACATCACCTTCACTTTTAAAACTAATATCACATCTCTTATTTGAATCTTTCAACAAACCAACACCACCAATTGCTGGAGTTGGTTGAATCGCCTTACCATCAGTTTCATTGTAAAGCGAAACGTTTCCTGATATAACAGGATAATCAAGTGCTTTGCACGCTTCAGTAATGCCATTAATTGCTCTAACAATTTGTCCCATGATTTCTGGTTTTTGTGGATTACCAAAATTAAGACAATTAGTAATTGCAAGTGGCTTACCACCAACTGCCGAAATGTTACGATAAGTTTCTGCAACCGCTTGTTTTGCCCCTTCAAAAGGATCAGCTTCAACATAACGCGGAGTACAATCAGTTGAAATGGCTAAAGCCTTATTAGTACCATGAACTCTAACAATTGCTGCATCTCCACCAATTTGAATTGTGTCATTCATAACTTGTGAATCATATTGTTCATAGATCCATTTCTTTGAAGCTAGGTCTGGAACTTGAATTAATGTTTTTAAATTTTCTAAAATTTGGTTCGACATTTTTGTTATTTTTTAAATATTACTGTCATCCTGAGCAAAGCGAAGGATCTGCATCGACTCCTGAGATTCTTCGCCTTCGGCTCAGAATGACAATAAGATGACTACTTACAACCTTTAAGAATGGTCTCGATGCGACCTTCCCAAAATTCCTGAATGACAACATTTGAATGATATTTTTTTACCACTTCAAGATTTATGTTACAAGGATATTCATTAATGTAGAAAGCATTAGAAAAATGCTCTGAAACCAACCAAAATAAATCTCCGAAATAAGAGTCTTGATAAGTAAAAATACGTGGTAGATCCTTATTTTGATTAATGAAATAAGTCGGTCTGTGAAACAACTTCTTCTCTTCTTCACTTGGTGATATTACTTTTGAAAGATGTTTAAAATTAGAAGTAATATCATAATTCAACTCAGATTGATTGCTATTAATCATAGCTGCAATATCACCACTAATATATTCATCTTCTTTATTCGAAAACTCGCTTCTTAAATGCGGTTTCATTCCTAATTTCTTCATAATTTCAACATAAGCATAATGCGCACCCCTTCTATTCCAATGCGTATCAGTTTTGTGATAAACATTCTCTTTCTCCTTAGCTTTTAATAAAATAGGACGTAAGTCTAATACTGGAAAATCAGGATATTTTTTCTTTAATGCTATTAAGAATTTATCAATACGATGATTGTCTTTAGGTTCAATATAATCAGGCAAAAACTCTGGATAAACTGTGCTTTTATCAGCAGCAATTACTAATAAATATTCAATATTATTTTTACGTAACTCTTGCCAATTTTTGGCAAAAGATTCAACTCCATAATCAAGTAACTTATCATCTAATACAGCATTTCCAGCAGCATCTAAAAGCGAATTATCATTATCAAAATAAAGCCAACCATCTTTACCAAATGCAACTCTAGCCATTGGAGATTCATCAAAAATCTTATCCATTATTTTGCTATGCCAAGAAATAAGAGTTTTACGAAAACCATAATTATCATTAAAGAATTTCTCAAAAGCACGTGGATAAGCCTGAATTTCTATCAGAGTTTGTGGATTTTGTGGCATTGTAACTTGCTTTCTTTTTTCAAATAAATCTTTAACTGGCGAAAAATTAAAAACACTATCAAGCGTTGGTATCAGCAGCATAATGCCGAAAATGAAAACTAGAAATATGTTTTGATTTTTAGATTCTTTCAAAATTGAAAATAAATAAATGGATTATGCGTTGAAGCAGATATTCTGACGATTGCAGAAAGTAAAGTTACAACTAAAAATATATCAAAAATCGTAATAAAAACTTTATTTTTACGCATTAATTCTAAAGCAAAATTTTTTATAAATGGCGAAAAGCCAATGATTGCAAGCCCTAAAGCTGTGAGAGTAAAATGCGAAGTCATTAAGCGTGAAATATCACCTGTAATTTGATTACCTGAAATTGGAATAAACATCGCTTCTAAATAATTTACTGCATATGTTAAATCAGGGCTTCTGAAAAATACCCAACCAATTATTACAATTGAAATTGCGTAAAAATGCTGCATAAAAATTGGCAATAAATTCAAAAATCTTTCACCAATTCTTACTCTTTCAAACACTAAGAAAAATCCGTGAAATAAACCCCAAACAATAAAATTCCAACTTGCTCCATGCCACAAACCACAAAGGAAAAACACTAAAACTAAATTGAAATATTGACGCGACAAGGAAACACGGTTTCCACCAAGAGGAATATAAACATAATCGCGAAACCAAGCTGAAAGCGACATATGCCACCTACGCCAAAATTCTTTAATTGAACGTGAGATGTAAGGATAGTTAAAATTCTCTGGAAATTTCAAACCAAAGATTCGCGCAAGACCAACAGCCATATCTGAATAGCCCGAAAAATCAAAATAGATTTGTAATGTATAGCAAATAATTCCAACCCAGGCTATGCTTGTATTTATTTCAGTTGCTGGTAAAGCAAATATTGCATCAGCAAGTTCTCCTAAAGGATTAGCAATAATAATTTTTTTACCAAGACCTATTAAAAATCTTCTAATTCCGTAAGCCACAAAAAATAAATTATGACGACGTTTAGTTAAATATTTTTCAATAAAATTATAGCGAACAATTGGACCTGCAATTAACTGTGGGAAGAATGCAATGTAAAGTGCAAGATCAAAAATATTTTTCTGTGGTTGGCATTTTTTACGATAAATATCAACCAAATAAGAAATTGAATGGAAAGTGAAAAATGAGATACCAATTGGTAAATGAACTTTTTCTAGAGTGATTTGATAAGAAGAAAAATTAGCTAAAAATAGATTTATATTCTCAACTAAAAAATTAGCATATTTGAAATAACCAAGCAGGATAAGGTTAAAAGCAATGGCAAATGTGATCCAAAAATTTTTATTATTTTTAGCAATTGATAAAGCAAAATAATAATTAGCAATGATTGAAACTAACAATAGAACCAAATATTGTGCCTCACCCCAAGCATAAAAAATCAAACTTGCAGCCAGCAATAAGTAGTTTCTATATTTCTTACCCAATAATTTTTCAGGCAACGCAAAATATAAAAATAGCGTCAGCGGTAAAAACAAAAATAGAAAAATGTTAGAACTAAATACCATTTATAAATTAAATTTTTGAATAGAAGTGAACATTATAACTTTTCCCATTTTGAAATTACAACAGTTGCGGTTGCATTGCCAATTAGATTAGTAATAGCGCGGGCTTCCGACATGAAACGATCAATTCCTAAAATCAAAGTAAGACCAGCAAGAGGAACATCATGAATCACAGATAAAGTTGCCGCTAAAGTTATAAAGCCACTTCCTGTAACACCAGCCGCACCTTTTGAAGTAAAAAGTAAAATAAAAATCATGCTTAAAAAATGGCTCATCGAAAGTTCAATGTTAAAGGCTTGAGCAATGAAAATAATTGCCATCGTAAAATAAATACAAGTGCCATCAAGATTGAAAGAGTAGCCAGATGGAATGACGAGTCCCACAATTGATTTCGGACAATTAAATTGCTCCATTTTTTTCATTAATCCTGGTAATGCTGATTCTGAAGAAGAAGTGCCAAGCACAAGAAATAATTCTTCTTTAATATGGGCTATGAGCTTAAAAATAGAAGATCCGCAAGCTTTTAAAACTAAACCCAAAATTATAATAACAAATAAAGCGCAAGTTATGTAAAAGCATAACATTAATTTTAAAAGCGGCAATAAAGATGAAATTCCATATTTACCAATTGTGTAACTCATTGCGCCAAAAGCTCCGATTGGCGCTAACTTCATGATGTAAGAAATTATTTTAAATAAAATTTCAGAAATTTCATGAATTGATTTAATGATTGTTTGTGATTTTTCTTGTAGTGATGCCAAAGCAAAACCAAACAAAATTGCGATTAGTAAAATTGGTAAAATCTCACCAGAAACGAAAGCCTGAAAAACGGTGGTTGGAATTATATTTAAAAGAAAATCAATGAAAGAAGATTGTGCTTTGGTATAAGAAGAAATTGCACTAACATCAAGAGTTGCAACATCAATATTCATGCCACTTCCAGGCTTTATTACGCTAGCAACCACAAGACCAATAATTAAAGCCAGAGTAGTTAAAACTTCAAAATAAATTAAAGTTTTTAAACCCACCTTCCCTATTTTTTTTAAATCAGTTCCACCAACAATTCCAAGAACAATTGTGCAAAAAATAACTGGCGGAATACACATTTTAATTAGCTTTATAAAACCATCACCAAGAGCCTTCATGCCTTGTGCCAAGTCAGGCGCAACAATTCCAAAAATTATTGCCAAAGCAACTGCAATTAGAACTTGCAAGTAGAGTGAATGACGAATTTTTTGTAGAATCATTTTTGAGAAATTTTTTCAAATTACTGATACCTGAAGTTTAGGTCATTTTTACGGCTTCGCCGTCGCTTTAAACATATCACCTAATCACGCTTCGTCGCTTTTCTCGCTCACGCTCGAAGACAACTCGCGCCAGGTCTCGCGTCGCTTCGCTCCTTAGACCGTTTAAAGCTAAAAATGACCGTTTAGGTCATTTTTACGGCTTCGCCGTCGCTTTAAACCCAAGGACGATCATATTCCGGAGCTTCTTCAGAAAGAGGAGCAGATGGAATATCAGCGTAAATTTCACCATTCATTTTAATCACCACACGGCCAGTATCAGTCACAACACCAATTACCGCAAAATCAAGCCCCCACTTCTCAAAAATCTTTTTAGCAAATTCTTCTTTTTCTGGTTTTAGAATCATCAACATTCTTTCTTGAGATTCAGAAAGCATGATTTCATAAGGTGTCATGCCAGTTTCACGTTGCGGAACTTTTTCTAAATTTAATTCAATTCCCGTGCCACCTTTTCCCGACATTTCAAATGATGACGAAGTAAGACCAGCCGCGCCCATATCTTGAATTGAAAGAATTGCGTCTGATTGCATTAATTCCATGCAAGCTTCAAGTAAAAGTTTTTCCGCAAAAGGGTCGCCCACCTGCACTGTTGGACGTTTATCTTCATCACCTTCTTTAAATTCGTCAGATGCCATAACTGCACCGTTAATTCCATCTCTTCCAGTTTTTGATCCAACATAAACAACAGTTGCGCCAACTTGTGTTGCCGCAGAATAAAATATTTTATCAGCATCCGCCAAACCAACTGTCATGGCGTTCACAATAATATTACCATTATAGCTTTTATCAAAAGTTACTTCACCACCAACAGTTGGCACACCGATACAATTACCATAACCGCCAATTCCTGAAACCACACCATTAACTAAATGCTTAGTTTTTTCATGATTAATATCACCAAAACGCAACGCATTCATATTCGCTATTGGTCTTGCGCCCATTGTAAATACGTCACGCAAAATTCCCCCAACACCAGTTGCCGCACCTTGATAAGGCTCAATAAATGATGGATGATTATGACTTTCCATTTTAAACACCACCGCCTGACCATCGCCAATATCAATCACTCCAGCATTTTCACCAGGACCACAAATTACCCATGGAGCCTTGGTATGCATGGTTTTAAGATGTTTCTTAGTTGATTTGTAAGAGCAATGTTCAGACCACATTGCTGAAAAAATACCAAGCTCGGTAATTGTTGGCACGCGCCCTAAAATGGTAAGAACCTTTTGATATTCATCTTCGGTTAAATTATGATCTTTTACTAATTGCGGAGTAATTTCGATGTTTTTCATATTTAGTATTTTGATTAAAAATTATATTATATTTTCTCAGCAACTTCATCACTAAAAACATAGTTTCCAGTAACTGTTTGAACGTCGTCGCAATCTTCAAGCGCATCAATCATTTTCATTAATTTTTGAGCTTGCTCAAGATCAGAAATTTCCATAGTATTTTTTGCTTTCCAATCAAATTTCGCTGAAAGTGGATCTCCAAATTTTCCGGTTAAAGCGTCACGCACAGCAGCAAGATTTTCTGTTTCAGTAATTATAACATGAACTTCATCTGAAGATTCAACCTCATTTGCGCCCGCTTCCAAAGCCGCTTCAAACATCACTTCTTCATTTGCCACTTTACCATCAAATTGAATTACTCCAACATGGTCAAACATAAAACCAACTGATCCAGTTTCCCCGAGTGCCCCTCCAGCCTTAGTAAAAATGCTACGCACTTCACTTGCAGTTCTATTACGATTATCAGTTAATGCTTCAACAATAATTGCAATTCCACCTGGAGCATATCCTTCATATCTAATTGCATCAAAATTCTCAGTATCGATTCCCAAAGTAGCTTTTTTTATTGCCGCATCAAGACGATCTTTCGGCATGTTATTAACACGCGCTTCAATTAAGGCATTACGCAATCTAGGGTTGTAATTTGGATCTGGCTGACCAGATTTTGCAGCAACCGTAATTTCACGTAAAATCTTAGTAAATCTTTTAGCTTTTTTAGCGTCTTGTGCACCTTTACGATGCTTGATATTTGCAAATTGCGAATGACCTGCCATTTTATTTTTTGTAAAAAACTTGGATTTGTTGGAAATAAAAAACTTCGGACAAATTAATCTAAATAAATTTTATCCGCAATTTAAAAAATTAATGTAACTTTCACCACTATTCACAGCGAATTAGTAAGCAAAGCCACTTTTAGCAACTAAAAAAAACAAATATCATGGCAAAGATAAAAGCTGCATTACTAACCTTAATTTTACTAATAGCAATGTTCTCACTAAATAATATTTTTGCAAAATCATCTCACGCTACTAATAAAACAAACAAAAATCTTGGCCATTTAACGCCATTACAAATTCATGTAACTCAAGAAAATGGCACCGAAAGAGCATTTGATAATGAATATTGGAATAATAAAAAAGAAGGTATTTATGTTGATATAGTTTCTTCTGAAGCATTATTTTCTTCCACAGACAAATATGACTCCGGCACAGGCTGGCCAAGCTTTACTAAGCCAATTGAAAAAAGTGAAATTGTTGAAAAAACTGATCGTGAATTTGGCATGACCAGAACTGAAGTTAGATCTAAAAATGCTGATTCGCATTTAGGTCATGTTTTTGATGATGGACCACGTGATAAAGGAGGCCTGCGCTATTGCATCAATTCTGCATCATTACGTTTTATTCCTAAAGAAAATTTAGAAAAAGAAGGCTATGGCAAATATTTATCACTATTTGGTGAGAAACCAAGCAATGCTATAAATTCTAAATATGAAAAAGCTGTTTTGGCTGGCGGTTGTTTTTGGGGTATGGAAGAGTTGGTTAGAAAGTTAGATGGTGTGGTTGAAATTAAAGCTGGATATTCTGGTGGCTCTATAAAAAACCCAGCTTACGCCTTAGTTGGAACGGGTCTTACGGGACACGCCGAATCAATTGAAGTTACTTTTGATCCAAAGAAAATTAACTATGAAACTATATTAAGATTCTTTTTTCAAATTCATGACCCAACAACTGAAAATAGACAAGGAAATGATACAGGAAGCCAATATCGTTCAGCAATATTTTACATGAATGATGAACAGAAAAAAACTGCTGAAGATCTAATAAAAAAGGCTAATGCTTCAGGAGTTTTTCCAGGAAAAATTGTCACTCAACTTGATAAATTTTCAGGCTTTTATGAAGCTGAAGAATATCATCAGGATTATCTACAAAATAACCCCGGTGGCTATTCTTGTCACAGAATTAGAAAGGATTGGGTGTTTTAAAAATTATTATATTTCCTTAAGATATTTCGCTTTCTATCACCACTACTTCAAATAAATTATTTGCAAAAATAAATTAGCCTGCAATCATATATTTTCTATTATTTCTTCATATTTTTTCCATTTAAAAATGAACAGCAACAATAAAAAAACTCTATACGATAAAATCTGGGACTCTCATTTAGTTGATAATGATGGCTCTTCACAAATCATTTATGTTGATCGTCAATTAATTCACGAAGTTACTTCTCCTCAAGCTTTTGAAGGGCTCAGAATGACAGGCAGAAAACCTCGTCGTCCTGAAGCGCATTTAGCAGTTGCAGATCACAACGTTCCAACAACAACAGCAGATAGAGGTCACGGAACTTCAGGAATTAAAGACACAACTTCACGTATTCAAGTTGAAACTTTAGAAAAAAACTGTGCTGAATTTGGTATTAAATATTTTGATCTTGATGATAAAAAACAAGGCATCGTTCACATTGTTGGCCCTGAACAAGGTTTAACTCAACCGGGAATGGTAATTGTTTGTGGTGATTCTCACACTTCAACTCATGGCGCATTTGGCGCGCTTGCCTTTGGTATTGGCACTTCAGAAGTTGAACATGTTTTAGCAACACAAACTTTAATTCAAAAACCCGCAAAAAACTTTTTAGTAAAAGTTGAAGGAAAGCTTGGAAATGGAGTTACCGCAAAAGATATAACTTTAGCTGTTATTGGAAAAATTGGCACTGCGGGCGCAACTGGATGCGTTATTGAATATGCTGGAAGCGCAATTCGTGACCTTTCAATGGAAGGAAGAATGACCGTGTGTAACATGTCAATTGAAGCTGGCGCAAGAGCTGGTTTAATTGCTCCTGATGAAAAAACTTACGAATATTTAAAAGGCCGCCCACTTGCTCCAAAAGGTGCTGATTTTGAAAAGGCAGTTAAATATTGGGAATCTTTAAAATCAGACGAAGGCGCAAAATATGATAAAGAACTACACTTAAAAGCTGAAGATATTGCTCCGCAAGTTACTTGGGGAACAAGTCCTGAAGACGTATTGCCAATTAATGCTAAAGTTCCAGCTCCAGAAAGCTTCGCTGATAAAGGTAAACAAGAAGCAGTTGTAAGATCATTAGAATATATGGATTTAAAATCAGGAACTCCTTTAGAAGAAATTACCATTGATAAGGTTTTTATCGGTTCTTGCACAAATGGTAGAATTGAAGATTTTCGCGCTGCCGCAAAAATTGTTGATGGTAAGAAAATTGCTAACAATATCAAATTAGCAATGGTTGTTCCCGGATCTGGTTTAGTTAAAGAACAAGCTGAAAAAGAAGGCTTAGATAAAATCTTTACTAAAGCTGGTTTTGAATGGCGTGAACCGGGATGTTCAATGTGTTTAGCGATGAATTCTGATAAATTAGAATTCGGTGAAAGATGTGCTTCAACTTCTAACCGAAATTTTGAAGGAAGACAAGGCAGAGGCGGACGCACACATCTTGTTAGCCCTGCAATGGCTGCTGCAGCTGCAATCACAGGTCATTTAACTGACGTAAGAAAATTATAATGTTTCACTTCTGGCTTAAAAAAGACGATATAATTTGTAAAAATGTGGTCTCAAGAAGCTATGATATTTCAAGCAAAGATTTTGATGCTTTTCCTGAAAATAATCAAAAATCAGGGAGAACTTTTCATTGGACTTCTGATTTAGTAAAAGACATTTTAGCAGTTTTTTCATCAATTTTTATTGCTGCAATTGGCTATGGCATTATGTCAGTGATGATTGCGATAAAAATGGAAGAATATGTTAAAAATGAAATTTTAATGTCACTTTCTTCAGGAACACAAATTGTTTCTGGTATTATTCTTTCAAGATTTTTACCAACTTTAGGGCGTAAAATTGGACTTACCAACAGCATTTATCTTGGCACCACCATATCAGCATTTGCAGCTTTCTTAATGCATTTCTATGCTGGATATTTCTTATGGCTTGCTACAATTTTTGTTTTTGGCGCGTCAAACTTTTTATGCGGAGTTGTTCGCCAAACAATCACAATTGATCTCTCTCCACGCCATGTTCGTGCCACAATAATTTCATGTAGCGGAATGTTATTTTCAATTGGTAATAGCTGTGGTCCAATTTTTCTAAATTTAATTGATAACACCAGTAACAATATCAGCAGCCATCTTTTTGCCTGCATGTTCTTTGTAATTTCGATGATTCCACTTCATCGTATTAAAAAACATGAAAAAATTGTGGTTAGAGAAGACAAACAAATTGAACTATGGCGCTATATTAAAAATTCACCAAAAATTATGTTTGCTGGTTTTTGTGTAAATTATGCCCTCTCCTCTTGCAGCACTTTCATTATAATCTTTGGAATTAAAAGTGGTTTAAAACCATCTGAAGCGTCAATGCTTCTTTCAATGCTATTATTTGGCGCAGTATTTTCAGTTCCTCTTGGCTATTTAACTGATCTTATAAATCGTAGATTTCTTATGATTTTTTTTAGTATTTTATCAATAATTTGTAGCCAATTAATTTATTACAATTCAGATTTAAGTAAAATACATACGTTATTATTCCTAATGTTTGGTGCATTGATTGGCATAAAATTACCAGCTTTCGTTTTAATTAATGACAAATATAAGCCAACACAAAGACTTGCTGTTAATAGCGCCTTTGGTAAAATTTCATTGATTGGAAATATTTTTGGAATTTTCTGCACTGGTGCAATCATGAAATATTTTGGACCGCAAGGATTATGGATGTCGGTGACAATAATATTGTTTTTATTTTTACTATTCTGCAGCATGAATTACCTTAGCAAAGCAGTTAAAGGAGAATTAAAATTAAAAGATTTTTACCTATTTAATAAAAATAAAAATTACGATGAACAATTGCTCTAAATTTCCTGCCACATCTCTTTTATGTAAAAATCTAAAAAAGATTTTTAAATGCGAAAAAAAACCAACCATCGCATGCCTTAATTTGCACGGTATTATTGGCAAAGAAGGAAAAGTAAATTCTGCAATTAATATTGATAATCTAGCGCCACTTTTAAAAAAAGCTTTTGAAACTAAAAATATTAAAGCCGTTGCTCTAAATATTAACTCTCCCGGAGGCTCGCCAGTTCAGTCTGAACTTATTTATAATTATGTTCGCGAATTATCCGCAGAGAAAAAAATTCCAGTTTACACTTTTGCGCAAGATGTTGCAGCATCAGGTGGTTACTGGCTTCTTCTTTCAGGAGATGAAATTTATGCTCATAAATCTTCAATAATTGGTTCAATTGGTGTGATATTTTCTGGCTTTGGTTTTGTTGATGCAATTAAGAAACTTGGCGTTGAAAGACGTGTTTATACTGAAGGAAAAAACAAAGCAATTCTTGATCCGTTCATGCCAGAACAAGAAGAAAATATTGAAATTCTAAAAGATTGCCAACGTGATATTTTTGAAGGCTTTAAGGATTTAGTAAAATCAAGACGTGGTGAAAAATTAAAAGGCGACGAAGAATTTTTAAATAATAAAATTTTTACTGGCGCTTTCTGGTCAGGCAAAAAAGCCTTAGAATTTGGCTTAGTTGATGGCATCTCTGATATGCGCAGCAAAATGAAAGAAAAATTTGGCGAAAAGGTTGAATTTACTTATATTACAACTAAAAAAGGATTCTTAAAATCTTTAATTTCAGAAAGGTTAAAAAATAAATTAGAATTAAATCTCGACAAATTTGTTAATAAAATTGAAGAGCGAATTGAATTTAATAAATTCGGAATTTAAAAAATTATGAATTACATAAATCAAGCATTCGAATTAAAAAAACAACTTGATAATTTAAGACCAATATCTCCTGCTTTAGAATTAAAAATTCATCAAAAATTTCGTTTGGATTGGAATTTTCATTCTAACAGCATTGAAGGAAACTCTCTTAGTTTTGGTGAAACAAGAATGCTTCTTCTGCATGGAATTACAGCGTCTGGCAAACCTTTAAAAGATCATTTTGAAATTACAGGACATAACCAAGCAATAAAGCTTGTTGAAGAAGTTGTAAAATCAGATAAAGCAATAACTGAAAATTTTATCCGCGAGTTACATGCCTTAATTCTTAAAGAATCCTATGAAATTGATGCAATAACGCCAGAAGGAACACCAACAAAAAAGCTAATTAAAGTTGGAGAATATAAAACAAGCCCTAATCATGTTTTAACTAAGACTGGTGAAATTTTTTATTTTGCCGAACCTTTTGAAACTCCAGCAAAAATGATGGATTTAATCACGTGGTATAAAAAAGAAAGCGAATCAGAAGAAGTTAATCCAATAATTTTAGCAGCTGAATTTCATTATAAATTTATTTTAATTCACCCATTTGATGATGGAAATGGACGCATTGCCAGAATTTTAATGAATTTTATTTTAATGAAATTTGGATTTCCTCCAGTAATTATAAAAACTCAAGATAAAGAAAATTATATTACTTCTTTAAGACAAGCTGATGGCGGATTAATTGAGAATTTTATTGAATATGTTGCAAAAAATTTAGTTCACTGCCTTGAAATAATGATTAAAGGTGCAAGAGGTGAAAATATTGAGGAAAGTGATGATTTAGACAAAAAGCTTGAGCTATTAAAGTTTAATTTTAAAAATTCAAAACCTAATTTGGTCAGATCTAAAAGCATTATTTCTGAAGTCTATAATAAAAACATAAAAAGACTTCTGGATAAATTTTTTACGAGCTGTCAAAAGTTTGATGATTTTTATCTTTCAAAAAATGTTATAATATTTGTAAAAACTGAGAATAATGCTTTACCTGAAACAATAGAAACCTACAAAAAACTACCAGCATTTTTGGATTCCTCTGAAAATATTGTAGAAAATATAGAAGTTTCGTATTTTCATAATAACTTACTTAATCAACAAAATACAGATTGTAGCTTCTTCAACAAAATAGAAGTTATTTTCTATCCTGATAAGTATTCATTTAAATTTTATCCTCATAAAGCAGAAATTTCAAAAAACTATGACGAATTTTTTACTGAGGAAGAAATTGATGAAATAATCAAAATTCAAAAAGAAACACATTACAAAATAATTGAATATACACTCCATACTAAAATTTAATTTTACAATACTATGACCTTCTTCAAATCAAATCTTGAAAACTCTGACAAAGAAATTTTTTCTTCAATTAATAAAGAGCTTAATCGTCAAAAATATCAAATCGAATTAATTGCTTCTGAAAATATTGTAAGCAAAGCAGTTCTTGAAGCGCAAGGTTCTGTATTCACTAATAAATATGCTGAAGGCTATCCTGCTAAGCGTTATTATGGTGGTTGTGAATTTTCTGATGAAGTTGAGCAAGCTGCAATTGATCGTATCTGCAAATTATTCGGCGCAAAATTTGCCAATGTGCAACCACATTCTGGCGCTTCAGCTAACCTTGCTGTTTATCTGGCCTGTTTACAACCAGGAGACACAATTCTTGGCATGAGCTTAGCCGCAGGTGGACATTTAACTCATGGAGCACAGCGCACAATTTCTGGCATGTGGTTTAAATCTGTGCAATATGGAATTCGTCTTGATGATGGTTTGCTTGATTACGAACAAATGGAAATCTTAGCACGTGAACATAAACCAAAAGTAATTGTTGCTGGAATTTCTTCTTATCCAAGAATTGTTGATTGGATGCGTTTCCGCAAAATTGCTGATGAAGTTGGTGCGATTTTCATGGTTGATATGGCGCACGTTGCTGGTCTTGTTGCTGCTGGCATTTATCCTTCTCCTGTTGGAATTGCTGATATTGTAACTTCGACAACTCACAAAACTTTGCGCGGTCCTCGTGGTGGAATTATTTTAACGAACAATGAAGAACTTGCTAAAAAAATTAACTCTGCCGTTTTCCCTGGTCTTCAAGGTGGGCCTTTAATGCATGTAATTGCTGCTAAAGCCGTTGCTTTTGGTGAAGCTTTACAGCCTGAATTTAAAACTTACGCTAAACAAATTGTTGCTAATGCAAAAGTTTTAGCTGCTGTTTTAGTTAAACGTGGTTTGAAAATTACAACTAATGGAACTGATTGCCACCTGATGGTTGTTGATTTGACACCACTTGAAACTTTAACAGGAAAAGAAGCTGAAAAAGTTTTAGAAAGAGCAGGACTTACTTGTAACAAAAATGCAATTCCAAATGATCCACGTTCACCTTTCGTAACTTCAGGACTTCGCTTTGGAACAGCAGCAGGCACAACCAGAGGTTTTAAAGAAAAAGAATTTGAGACAATTGGTAACATGATTTGTGACGTTCTTGAAGGCTTTGTTAAAAATGGCGAAGAAGGAAATAAAACTTTAGAAGAAAAAGTTAAATCTGAAGTGCGTAAACTTTGCGAACAATTCCCGATTTATTAATAAGAAACATTAGATTTTAACGCCGGTTGAGCCTGTCGAAACCAAGTTGAAATGAATATTGGTTTCGACTTGATTTCGACAATCTCAATCAGCGTCGAAACCTTCACTCAACTTACTCTATAGCATTATAATGAATCTCCCGAAATTAAAAATAAAACAACGTAGTGAAATTCGTATTGTCCAAGGACATCCGTGGATTTTTTCTAATGAGATTGAAAATTTTTCTGAAATAAAATCTCTTGAAAAAGGTTCACTTGTTGAAATTGTTATAAAGAAGAATGAATCATTTGCATTAGCCTATTTCAACCCTCACAGCTTAATTGCAGCGCGTATTTTATCTTATAACACAAATGAAAAAATTGATGAGAATTTTTTCTTTGATAAAATTACAAAAGCAAAAAATTTAAGAGAAAAATTTTTCGATAAACCATTTTATCGTTTAATTCATTCAGAAGCTGATTTCTTACCTGGACTTATCATTGATCGCTTTGATAATATTTTATCATGCCAAATTTCAACTGCTGGCATGGAAAAACTTTCAGAAATCTTGGTTTCTGCACTAAATAAAATTTTTCCAAATTGCACAATTGTTTTTCGCAATGACGTAGAAAGCAGGAAATACGAAGGTTTAGAACAATATGTAAAAACCATTCAAGGCGAAATCTTAGATGAAACAATCATCGAAGAAAATAATATCAAATATTCAATTGATGTTCTTAATGGTCAAAAAACTGGCTGGTTTTTTGATCAAAGAATGAATCGTGATTTTATTGCTTCATTATCAAAAGGTGCTGATGTTTTAGACACATTTTGCTATCAAGGTGGCTTTGGTTTAAACGCTTTAAGAAATGATGCAAAATCTATAACATTTGTTGATGCTTCAAAAGAAGCTTTAGATAGGCTCGAAAAAAATATCGCAATTAATAATTTTGATAAGGAAAAAAGCGAAATAATTTGCAGCAAAGTTTTTGATTATTTAGAAAATCCAGAACTTCAAAAAAGACAATTTGATATTGTTTTGCTTGATCCACCAGCTTTTATAAAATCAAAAAAAGATTTTTTCTCTGGCTTAAAAGGTTATGAAAAACTGATTAAAATGTCTGCCGGTTTGGTCAAAAAAGGCGGCATATTATTTTTAGCATCTTGCTCTCATAATGCTTCACTTGCAGATTTAATTGCTGCAGCAAATGACGGTTTTCGTAAAAGCAAAAGAAATGCGAAAATAATTCGCACCTTTGGTGCAGGGCTTGATCACCCAATTAATCCAGCTTTAAAAGAAAGCGAATATTTGAAATCAATTACATTTTTAGTGGAATAATATATGACGAAAATTTTAGTTACTGGCGCTTTGGGGCAAATTGGTTCTGAACTTACCGCAGGACTTAAAAAAATTTATGGTAATTCAAATGTAATTACTTCAGACATTATTGAAAATTGTCCTGAAGAATTAATGCCTTACGAAAAGCTTAACGTCTTAGATAAATCAAGACTTGGCGAGATTATAAAAAAACATAATATTGAAATAATTTATCACTTAGCAGCAATTCTTTCTGCCGCTGGTGAAAAAAATCCAAGCCTGTGCTGGGATGTTAATATGAACGGTCTTTACAATATTTTAGAAGCGGCGCGTGAATTAAAAATTAAACAAATTATCTGCCCAAGTTCAATTGCCGTATTTGGTCCTGAAACGCAGCGTGACAACACTCCGCAAGAAACCATAATTTTACCAAAAACCATGTATGGCTTAACTAAAGCCGCTGGAGAATTGGTTTGCGATTATTATGTTGCAAAATTTGGACTTGATATTAGAGGCATTAGATATCCCGGATTAATCAGCTATAAAACCTTACCCGGTGGCGGCACCACTGATTACGCTGTGGAGATTTTTTATGAGGCAATTAAGAAAAAATCTTACACTTGTTTCTTAAGCAAAGACACTGTGTTACCAATGATGTATATGCCTGACGCAATTCGCGGCACAATTATGCTTTCAGAAGTTGAATTTTCTAAATTAAAACATCATTCAAATTTTAATTTTGCTGGTATGAGCTTTTCATGCGAGGAGTTAGCTGCTGAAATTAAAAAGAGAATTCCTGAATTTACTATTGATTACAAACCAGACTTTCGTCAGAAAATTGCTGACTCATGGCCTAAATCAATTGATGATTCTTCTTCAAGAAATGAATGGGGCTGGAAACCAGAATTTGGTATATCTGAGATGGTTGATGATATGATAGATAATCTTAGCAAGAAGCTTATATAAAATTTAGATCTTCCATCTCAAGCACTAAAGGTTTGAGCCACACCCTTTTTCAATAATTGTGCATTATAGTTTGTTGAACAAAGCTTCTCGCTGGTTGAGCGAAGTCGAAACCAAGAGAAGCTTTTCACGCATAATATTATTCTTGGTTTCGACTTCGCTCAACCAGCGAATAATATTATGTCCTTACTCCAGACACAAAAAAACCGGATCACCTTACGATGATCCGGTTTTTCCAAACCAAGATTAAATCTCAATTAGCTTGCAACAGCAATACCATATTTTTGACCTAAGTATTTTTCAACTGCTTTACGATCAGAAGTTTTCAACACAGTGTTGAAAATAATGATTTCTGAGATGTCTCCAATGAACTCTACGTTTGTATCAGCACCGTCTATAGTTCCTATACGAAATCCTCCTGTAGGAAGAACCATATTAGCTGACAAGTTGGTAGCGTTCAAATAGCCAGCTGTACCTGCAGTACTAGTATCAAGAACACCATTAATGTAGCCATTTGCAACCTGTGTTTGAGGAGTACCGTTAGAAGAGTTTGCTGAAACACTTACTGTCATAATTTGAGCAGCGTTTAAAACAGCAGCAGGAGTAGTAATTTGAGTAGTAAATCCTCCTCCAACAAGAGCTGTTTTTCTATTTGAGTCAATTCTCAAACCAAAACCATTTGTACCTGTCACACCGTTATAAAAAATAGCGTTGTCAGCAGTTACGTTAGTAGTTCTTGCAACAGCAAACACGGTATAAGCATTATAAGGAGATGTTAGAACACCAGTGGCATTAGAAAAACCAAGGTTATTTGAAGCAAAAGAAGCTGAAGGAAGACCATTGATGCCAACTGACTTATAACTTGTAGAAGCAGCACCAAGAAGGTTAATTCTACCAGTGTTAGTTTGAGGATTATTATCATTCCAATAAACACCACTCAGAGTAGCAGCGTCAGTAGTTGTTGTAGTTCCACCACCACCAGCAGCGCTTGAAAAGCTTGTTTCAGCTGAAGTTTCATACCAAGCAAGTAAACCAGAGATACCAGCAACTGGAGAGCTTTGAGTTAAAGTTTGCGCAGTTTGTAGTTTTGATGCATTAACCAGCCTACTTCCTTGAGTTACGCCGGCAATCAAAATACCGATAATTAAAATTACGATTGAAAGCTCAATCAATGAAAAGGCACGATTTTTATTTTTCATATTGCTGATTTTTGTTTAATAAAAAATTATAGAATAACTAAAGCTTCCCTATGAGAAAGAATGAATCATAGTTAAAGTTACTGATTTTACTTCGTCAAGTATTATCTTTATGATTGTATCATTTTTTATTATTTAACCTTTTTTGATGAAATTAATACAATCCCACTTCCATAAATTATTGACAGAAGAGAAGCAATAAAAATGGCGAGTTTAACTTCATCAAGAACAGCTCCATTATTCACAAAAGCTATACTACCTATAAAAATACTCATTGTAAAACCAATGCCAGTAAAAATTGCTACAGCATAAAATTGAAGCCAATTTACATTACTTGGCAAATGTGACAATCTGAGTTTTATAGCAACATAGCTAAATAACATAACACCAATTTGTTTGCCAAGAAACATTCCTAAAACAATTCCTAAAACTAAGGGTTCATAAAAAATATTATCAGAAAAATTAGCAATTTTTATTCCTGAATTAACAAAAGCAAAAATAGATAAAATTAAAAAATTTACTACTGGCGCAATTTTATGAGCAAAATTCTCAAGAACGTTTTTATGATTAATTTTAAGAGGAATAAACATTGCTAGAATTACGCCAGCCAAGGTTGAGTGAATTCCTGATTTTAAAATCATAATCCATAATAATATTCCTAAAACTATATAGAAAAATAAGTTATCTGACTTTTTTAAGTTGAGTAAAAAAAGACCAAAAATTGGAATTAATGACATCAATAAATAATTAATATGTATTTCATGAGCATAGAAAATTGCAATTATTAAAATTGCCGCTAGATCATCTAAAACAGCCAAAGCAACTATAAAAATTTTAAGAGATTGTGGAATTTTTTTTCCAAATAAACAAAGCATACCATAAGCAAAAGCTATATCAGTTGCGGTTGGAATTGCAAACCCCACTAAGTTTTCTTTATGATTAAAATTTATAAGAAAGAAAATAATTGCTGGAATTATTACACCACCAATAGCCGCAAAAGCAGGAAGTGCAATTTTATTTCTGCTTGAAAGATGACCAATTAAAACTTCTTTTTTTAATTCAAGACCAATTAGAAGAAAAAAAATTGCCATTAGAGCATCGTTAACAAAATCCTGTAGTGAAAAATCAGAATAAAAAGAAAGGTTTAGAAATTGAAAATAAGTTTCAGAAGATGAGGAATTGGCTATGATTAGCGCAAGAGTTGTCGCAAGAAATAATAATATTCCCGTTGCTGATTCTAATTCGAAAAAGTTTTTGATTGTTTTTTTGATCATTATTTAAAACACAGAATTATCAATTACCCCTCAAGGGGAGGGTTATATCTTATATCTTAAAATCTTCACCAAGGTAAACTTTTTTTACTTCATCATTATGAACAATTTCTTCTTTTGACCCTGAAGTTAAAATCATTCCATCATAAACAATATAAGCACGATCAACAATTGACAAGGTTTCGCGCACATTATGATCAGTAATCAAAACTCCAATATTTTTACTTGTAAGATGTGAAACCATTGTTCTTATGTCATTTACCGCAATTGGATCAACACCAGCAAAAGGTTCATCAAGCAAGATGAAAGAAGGATTTGCAGCTAAAGATCTTGCAATTTCAACTCTTCTGCGCTCTCCACCTGATAGAGACAAAGCGTGAGATTTTCTAATGTGAGTAATTGAAAATTCTTTTAATAATTCTTCTAATTTTTCTTCTCTTTTTGATTTTTCTGACTCAACAATTTCAAGAATTGAATAAATATTATCCTCAACATTCATACCACGAAAAATTGAAGCTTCTTGTGGTAAATAGCCAATCCCAAGCCTTGCTCTTTGATACATCGGCATTTTTGTTATATCAAGACTATCGAGAAAAATATTGCCCTGACTTGCAGCAACAAGACCCACGACCATATAAAAACACGTTGTTTTACCAGCACCATTTGGCCCAAGCAAACCAACCACTTCGCCTTGTTTTATTTCGAAGCTTATATCACGAATAACAGTTCTTTTGCCATATTTTTTATTAAGATTTTTAGCACTTAAAGTTTTTATCATTGATTTGTATCCTTTGTTTTTTTCGATTTTTTTTGTTCTTCAAGGTCGTCACCAATTATCACAACGACCCTGTTATCCTCTCTATCATTTTCCAAAGACTCATATTTCTTAGCCTGATCTTTTATTTTTATTTCATTTTTATTACCAACAAAATTACCTTTTTTGGTTATAGTATTATAAACAAATCTATTACCATTAGCAATTGAAGTTCCATTATTAACAATAACATTTCCTTCCAAAACAAAAAGATTTTCCTTTGGTTCGTAATAGCCAGAATTACCAGTAGCAATAAATTCTTCACTAAAAACCTTCACATTACTTTCAGCATTAATTCTTTTAATTGAAGATTCTTGCGTCTCCTCCTTAAAAGAAGAATTTTTGTTATCTTTTTCTTCATAAAAAACTGTCATCTTATCTGCAAGCATGCTGCTGTCTTCTTTCTCAACAATCACATTACCAAAAAAATCTATTGTCTGATTTTTTCTCTTGATGTCCATGATATCAGATCTTATCTTCGTTGGAGCTTCTTTACCTTTTTTTGTTACAGGTTTTTTGGTAATTTGAGAATTATTTTCTACAACCTCTACAACCTGACTTTTTGCATCATTAGAAAAAAAGGAAATTACTATAACTAAAGTAAAAATAATGATATTGTCAAAAATACGCCCAAAAATCTGCATTATAGCCGCTTTCTATTTTATTGTTTTTTTATTGATATTATCACCTTCTGTTAGTGCCAAAGAAAATAGGCAATTCAACAGCAATCCTAAAAACTACAATGTTAAGTTGCAAATTCTTAATCAACAAAAACAACAAATTGCCGAATTTGCTACAGCAATCGCTGACACTAACGAAAAGAAAAGAACTGGCCTAATGTTCCTTGAATCAATGCCTTCAAATCAAGCAATGCTATTTCTCTTTGAAGAAAGTGAAATTATTTCAATGTGGATGAAAAATACCAAAATCCCGCTTGATATGCTTTTCATTGATAAAAATAACATTATAGTGGATATTGTTGATAATACTTCGCCCTACTCTCTTAAGATAATTTCCTCTAGAAAGCCAGTTAATAAGGTTTTAGAAATTAATGCTGAATTAAGCAAGAGCTTGAAAATAAAGATTGGAGATAAGGTAGAATTTAAATTATAACATAATCACGTCATCCTGAGCGAAGTATATATTTCATCTTATGAGATCTTTCGCTAGGAATTTCTAAAAGAAATTCTATAGCTCAAGATGACGAACTTCAAAAAATTTTATGAAAATTTTTATAATAGAAGACAAGATTTCAAAAAACCTCTTAGGACATGAAAAATCTGCATTCTACAACTTTATAAAAAAATCACAAAAAAATAATTCTGATATTACAAAGAAAGTAGAAGAAATTATTGCTCTAACGAAGAAAGACGGCGATAAAACACTTATCAACCTTTCCAATAAATTCGACAAAACATCTTTTAAAAAAGCTGATGATTTTATTGTTAAAGAAAGTGAAATAAAACTTGCCGAAAAACAAGTTTCGAAAGAAGTAAAAGACGCTCTTAACAAAGCATTTAAGCGCATTTATAATTATCACAAAAAACAACTTCCACAAGATTTAACTTATAAAGACAAAGAAGGAGTTTTGCTTGGAAATATATGGCGAAGTGTTGAATCAGTTGGAATTTATGTTCCAGGTGGCACTGCATCTTATCCAAGTTCAGTTTTAATGTCTGCAGTACCTGCAATAGTTTCGGGAGTAAAAGATATCACAATATGTGTTCCAACTTCTGCTGGCAAAATAAACCCTGCAGTTCTTTACGCTGCAAGGATTTGTAAAATTAAAAAAATATATAAAGTTGGTGGAGCACAGGCAATTGCTGCTCTTGCCTATGGCACAAAAACAATTAGTAAAGTTGATAAAATTGTTGGCCCAGGAAATGCCTTCGTTGCAATGGCAAAAAAATCACTTTTCGGTGAAGTTGGAATTGATATGATTGCCGGCCCAACTGACTTAACAATAATTGCTGATAAAGACAATAATCCTGATTTTATTGCTGCTGATGCACTTTCTCAACTTGAACATGGAGCTGATTCAAAATCTTTTATCATTGTTAATGATGAAAATTTTGCGATAAAAATATCTGCTGCAATTATGTCTTTAGCACAAAATTTACCACGCAAAAATATTATTGATGAGAGCTTAAAAAACTCAGCAATCTTTGTGTTAAAGAACCTTGATAATGCTTTCCATCTTGTCAATTTTATTGCTCCTGAACATTTAGAAATTTTGACTAAAAATCCAGAGAAAATTGGGAGAAAAATTAATAACGCCGGCGCAATATTTTTAGGTAAATATAGCCCTGAATCTATTGGCGATTACATTGCGGGACCAAGCCACACACTGCCAACCGAATCATCAGCTAAATTTTCAAGTGGGCTTTCAACTTATGATTTTTTAAAAAGAATCTCGTTAATTTCTTGTGATAAAAAATCATTTTTAAAATTAAGTAATAGCGCTTCCGTTTTAGCAGCTTGTGAAGGTTTGGAAGCACATAAATTAGCAGTTGAAATTAGAAAATGACAATGAAATTGTCATCCTGAGCGTAGCGAAGTATCTCCTTCAAAGCACGAGATCCTTCGCCAAGAATTTCTAAAAGAAATTCTAAGGCTCAGGATGACAGGTTATAATAAATTAAAATGGAAAAAATGAAGAAATCCTTACACCTATCATTATTATTAATTCTCCTCACATCAACTTTATTTTCTTGTTCAAAAAAAGAAGAAAAAAACAATGCTGAATTATCTTACATCAAGGCTATGAAGGCTTTGAAAAATAAAAATTATAATGAAGCCGCTGAAAGCTTTAGTAAAATTGATGATGATTATCCATTTTCAAAATGGGCTTTGAAGGCACAAACCATGGCTACTTATGCCTATTACAAAGAAGAACAATATGACAAGTTACAACAAACTGTAGATGATTTTGTAAGGCTCAATCCATCTTATCAAGACATAGACTATATGATTTATATGAAAGGATTGTCACTTTACAATCAAATTCCAAACATTGATCGCGCCCAAGATAACACAAAGCAGGCTTCATTTACTTTTCGTGAATTAATTGCGCGTTTTCCTAATTCAAAATATTCTGATGATGCTAAAAAAAGATTAAGCTTTATCGATGAGCATTTAGCGGGATCAATAATGTCAATTGGTCGCTATCAAATCAAAACTCAAAATTTTATTGGTGCAATTGATAATTTTAATCAAGTAATTGAACGTTATCGCTATACTAAACAAGTTGCAGAAGCATATTTCAGACTAATAGAAATTTATTATAAAATTGGCGTTAATTCTGAAGCTTTAGGAGCTTTTAAACAATTAAAAACATCTTATCCAAAAAGTACTTGGGTTAATTTAGCAATAAAAATTGATCCAAAATTATTCAGATGAAAAACGTTGATCTTGGCAGCAACCATATCTGGCTTCCCTACACTCAAATGCAAAATCACTTGCCACAACTTGAGGTTGTAAAAACAAAAGACAGTAAAATTTTTCTAAAAGATGGTAGAGTTTTAATTGATGGCATAAGCTCTTGGTGGTCTGTTGCTCATGGTTATAATCATCCCCATATTATTAAAGCACTTATAAAACAGACGAAAATTTTACCGCATATCATGCTTGCTGGTTTTGCAAATGACGAGACCTACAAATTAGCGCATCGCTTGTGTAAATTTACTAATATGGAGAAAGTTTTTTTCTCTGATTCAGGCTCAGTTGCAGTTGAGGTGGCAATGAAAATTTCTTGGCAATATCACATTAATTTAGGTCAAAAAGAAAAAACCAAATTTATTTCTTTTAAAAATTCTTATCATGGCGATACAAGCGGCGCAATGTCTCTTGCTGACTTAGATTCTGGAATGCATCAAAAATTTAAGAATATTTTACTTAAAAATTTCTCTCTTGATTTACCACAAAATCAAGATGATTTAAACAAGTTTGAAGAATTCATCATAAAAAATAAAAATATCTTAGCGGGAATTTTTATTGAACCAATGGTTCAATGTGCTGGTGGTATGAAGTTTCATAGCGCTGAAATTTTAAAAGCAATTTTTGACATAGCAAAAAAACATCAAATTCTTTTTATTGCTGATGAATGCGCAGTTGGATTTTATCGCACTGGCAAAAAATTCGCTTGCGATCATGCAAAAATAACTCCTGATATTTTAATTTTAGGAAAGGCTCTAACAGGTGGAGTTGTAAGCCTTGCAGCTACTTTAGTTAAAGAGAAAATTTTTAATAGTTTCTTAGGCAATTCTCTTGATTTAGCATTAATGCATGGACCAACCTTTATGGGAAATCCTTTGGCTTGTGCCGCTGCTAACGCCTCTCTTGATCTATTTGAAAAAATTGATTATGAGAAAAAAGTTCTTTCTCAAGAAAAACTAATGAAACGAGAATTAAAAAAGCTACAAAAAATTAATAATGTTAAAGATGTTAGAGTTTTAGGTTCAATTGGCGTTGTAAAAATAAATGGCGATTGGCAGAAAATGATTGAATTAAGAAAAAAATTTGTTGAATCAGGAATTTTCTTACGACCTTTTGCTAACTGCATTTACATCATGCCAGCTCTAAACATAACAAAGGTTAATCTAAAAGACATCATACATACAATAAATAAAATTTTAATTTCATAAATGAATCGTAAATTTGCTGCCTTCTCTCTAATAGAACTTTCAATTGTAATTTTAGTAATTGGAATTCTGGTTGCTGGAGTAATGGAGGGAAAAAACTTATTAAATAAATCTAAATTATCTGCAGCAAGAGCATTGTCACAAAGCTCTGATGTTAATTCTATAAAAAATCTTGTTGTTTGGGTGGATGCAACAAGAGAAAATACCATTACTAATACAAGTAATTCAAAAAATGTTTCAGATGGTGATTATATTCAATCATGGCTTGATGTAACTCCGCAATATACTCCAAATCTTTCATTCTCAACATCCACAACAAATACTTACCCCATTTATCGTGAAAACGCAATTAACGGACTTCCAGCGCTTGAATTTGATGGGGTAAATGCAGCAGATGGAGATTTATTAGAAATTTCTGGAAGTGCTGCTGGAGCGGAGAGAATTAATCAATTAGACAATTTTGCAATTTTTGCTGTTTTTACAGCATTACCTGGATATAACGTTACTGAAACCAGAATTGGAATTCTTATGAAACAACTAATATCCGTCAACAATGAAACTTATGGCATGAGCTTTATTGGATCAAATAAAACTATTAGCTCAATTGTAACTGATGGGAATAATACTACGATTTTTGTAAACACAACAAGTAACGCAATAACTAACTCTGTTCCAGCTATTGGTTTTGTGCAACATGCAACCGGAATTTCTTCTGGTTTTGTGGTTTACTTAAACGGCACTTTGCTTGGATCAAGAAATGCTCAATCCTCAATAAGAAATGGAGTATCAAACCTTACAATTGGCAAAGGAAGAACATCAACAAGATATTTTAAAGGTTATATTTCTGAGTTAATTATGTATAACGAAGCTTTAACACCAGAAGAAAGGAAATCTGTTACAAAATATTTAAGTCAAAAATGGGGAATTGCTGTTAGTCAATAATTCTTAAAAAAATAAGAGAAGCCTATTTTAAAAGTCAGGAACTGTCTGTAAGACAGTTCCTGAAGTTTGGCATAATTAAAAACCACCCATTTTTTTAATTATGCCTTTAATTATGACAAACCTTAGGAGCAGTTTCCGATATGCTTTGGTGTTTCTGCATTCCTTCATACCAATTCTTCAGAGCAGGATATTTAACTTCAAAATTTATTTGCTCACGAAAACGAAGATTGATGTAACCAAGTCCCGAGGCAAGTGCAATCATGCCAAGATTTAACTCACCAGTAATTTCCTTTATGTTATTGTTAAAATATTCAAGAACACGATTTATTGAACCAACATGGCGCTCTACTATAGCTTCAGAGCGCTGTTCTTCTGGACGTAAACCTTCAAAGAAAATTGCCACACAAGAATCCATAACCGAATCAGCGGCCGCTTCAATCTTTAAAACACGATAACGCTCAACTCCCAAAGCAGGAATTAATTTTTTACCTTTTCCTATTTCATCAAGATATTGGCAAATTACAGGACTGTCAAAAATTGATTCCCCAGAATTAAGAACAAGTGCGGGAACCTTTCCAATAAAATTTGCTGCTAATAATTCGGGAGTTTTTTTGCTTAAGTCAGCAACTTCAATTAGCTCTAATTCAATACCATGCTGCTTTGCCACAGCTCTAACCTTTGTAGCATATGGAGAACGTTTTGTGTAATATAATTTCATAATTATTTTAGTTGTTAAAAGATTGTGTGATAATTAGTCTATTAAACTTCTCGTTGGTTCCCGCGAAGTCGAAACCAAGAGAAGTTTAATAAAAATCTTATTCTTGGTTTCGACTTCGCGGGAAGCAGCGAATAAGATTTTTCACCAATTAAAGGGCAATCACAGTTATTAAACATAAAACCCATCAATCACATCTTTAAATTTTTCTTCTAAAACATTTCGCTTCAACTTCATTGAAGGCGTGATTTCACCAGTTTCTATTGATATTTCCTTATCAATCACCGCAAATTTTTGAATTTGTTCATGATGATCTAAAGCTTGATTTATTCTATTAATTTTCTCTTCACAAAATTTACGCAAAACTTCTGATTTCAAAAATTCTTCATCACTTCCTAAAAATTTAAATTTTTCTTTTGTTCTTTTTAAAATTTCAAAATCAGGAAAAATTAAAACCGAAGTAAATTTTTTTCCTTCAGCAACCACAATTGTGCCAATTAGAAAACCAAGACTCTGCACCAACTTCTGTTCAATTGGAACTGGACAAACATATTTGCCATTAGCGGTTTTAAATAATTCTTTTTTACGCCCAACTATTGTTACAAAACCTTCCTCATCAATCTTCGCCAAATCTCCAGTCTTTAACCAGCCATCCATAATGACTTCTGCGGTTTTTTCTGGCTGATTATGATAGCCACGCATTATATTTGGACCCTTACCTAATAACTCTCCATCTTCACTAATTTTTAATTCAACAGATGGAAAAACCTTACCAATTGTGGCAAATTTTTTAGCTTTTGCATGGTTAACAGCTAAAACTGGAGCTGCTTCAGTTAAGCCATAACCGCAATATAAATTAACACCAATGTTGCTATAAAATGCTTCCATCTCTTTTGATAAAGCAGCTCCACCACAAATCATCATACGCATTCTAACGCCCAAAGCGACACGAAATTTTTTGTAAACCAACTTATCAAAAATCTTATCACATAAATTTTTCTTACCACTTGGATTTTGCAAAGCTTTTTTTAAAGCCGATTGCGCTAATAATTTTTTAAAACCCTTAGCATTATCAACATTTTCTTTAATACGAATAAACACTTTCTCTAAAACGCGCGGCACCACAGTCATAAGGCTTGGGTTAACTTCTTTTAACAATGCTCCAA
This sequence comes from Rickettsiales bacterium, assembly GCA_018969185.1. GTDB lineage: Bacteria > Pseudomonadota > Alphaproteobacteria > Rickettsiales > UBA1997 > UBA2645. Next base: position 28,640 of record JAGWYT010000013.1, read on the forward strand.
CATTTTTAGTATCATCAGCAAAATAAATTGAAACACCTTGCGTTAAATAAAACATCATCACCATGCGTTCAAAAATATGGGCTAAAGGCAGAAAGGACAGCACCAGATCTTCCTTCTTATCCAAAGGAAAAACTTGCATTGTTGCCTTAACTTGTGAAATCAAATTGCAATGAGTTAATTCAACACCTTTTGGAACTCCTGTACTTCCCGAAGTGTATATTATTGTTGCAAGGTCATTTTCTTTTAACTCTTTTGCTAAAAAATTTACATCATATTTATTATTTTGAACAGCCTTTTGACCAAGTATAATCAAGTCTTCAAAGCTTATGGAATTTTCTTTTTTAAAACCGTAAGTGATGATTTTTAAATTAGGAAATGAAGTTCTTATTAAGTCAAAAATCTCTGAATTATCAGTAAAAATTGCAGCAGCAGAAGAATCGGAAATTTCGTAAGATAAATTTTCTTTAGAGATATTATGAAAAATTGGAACCGTGGTTAAACCACCTAAAATAGAGCCTAAATCAGCTATAAGCCAAATTGGATTTTGATAAGAAGCAATTGCTAAAGTTTGATTTTTTGCAAGTCCTATTTCTCTAAGACCACAAGCAAAATAAGAAATTTGCTCAAAAAATTCTTGATTTGAAAAACTGCACCACTGCCCGTTTTCCTTGAAATTCAGGAGTTTCTCATTGCTAAAATTATCTTTTTGAAAAAATACTAAATCGGCAATGGTTGAAAAATCTTTCATTTTTAGAAAATTTTATTAACTAAACCCCACAATGAAGAAAGCTTCTGTGAGAGCACTTCATGATTTTGCAAATATTCTTTCACAAATAAATCAACACCTGCTTCTTTAGCAAAAAATAAACATATCACCATTAAAAACATTATCGAAAAATAATTGGCAAGCGAATCAAAGAAACGCGGCGTAATTACTGAATCTTTGGCCTTAATTTTTTCTACTTTTTTAATTCTTTTTATAGTTTTTGGATGAGTTGAAAATAATGTAAAATATCCACCCTCACCAAGCATTGATAAGGCAAACGCCATGCTGCTTCCACCAAATGCTTGAGCAGATTGCACATCACATCTATATTCAACTGATCTGCTAATAAAACGTCTCAAAAATTCATAAACATTAAACACAACGAAGCGATTAAATGACGTTAAAAAGAAATTTGTTATAAAATAAATATCAACCATAAAACCCGATACAGCCCTTGAATCACGCGATATAAAGACCATAGTTCTTGAAATAAAATTAAAAATAATTCTTAAAATTTTAGAAGTAAGATTGGTGGCTTTTTGATTAGCAATTATCAAAAATGTTGGCAAAAAATCCTTATTTGCTAAATGCGACATTTCATGACCCATAATAGCGCGCAGTGCATATAAAAGTTTTTTTGAATCATCGCACTCGACTAAAAAATGATTGATCAAACCGCGGGTTAATACTATAGCTTTACTACCGACGCTGCTGACTGCATAGGCATTAATTTCATCTGAATTCTTAATATATAAATTAACTGATTTTTCGTTAAATTTTGTTTTTATTTGATCAAAAATATTACTAAGAAAATCATAATCTTTTAGTTTTTCATAACGCACACAATTCTTTAAAGAAGCTCTAACTGAAAAACCAAAGAGAAAATCAAGAAAAAGATAGATGAGCATAAAAAAGCTCACCATAAAAATTGATAAAAAAACCAAATATTTAGCTTTTTGGTAAATAGTATCACTTACAATCAAAACATTGCCTTCAAAATTCATGAAAGGCAGTAACATCGCAAGAAATGGCGTAAGCAAAATTACTATATTAAAAACAGTAATTAGGAAAACTAAAATCAGATTTATTGGTTTGGAAAACATGAAAATTAACCCAAATGAAATGAAAATATTTGAAATTTATACAAAGAATGATTACCTAAGTAAGTGTAAATTACAATTCATCAAATTATTTTTAGAAAAAAATTATGCGTTTAGTTCAAATTAACAACATTAAAATTGCCAATAACTTACCTTTTGCACTTATTGCAGGCCCTTGCCAAACGGAATCTCTTGATCACTCATTAATGATTGCTTCAAATATTAAAAGAATTTGCGATCAATTAAAAATTGGCTTTATTTATAAATCATCTTTTGACAAAGCAAACAGATCAAGCGTTGAAGGCAAAAGAGGAATTGGACTTGAAAAAACTTTAGAAATTTTTAAAGAAGTTAAAAAACAGTTTCACTGCCCTATTCTAACTGATATTCATAATGAAGAGCAATGCAAAATTCTTGGTAATAACGAAAATGTTGATGTATTGCAAATTCCTGCCTTTCTATGCCGTCAAACTGATTTATTAGAAGCAGCAGCAAAAACAAAAAAAGTTATCAATGTTAAAAAAGGTCAATTTTTAGCACCATGGGACGCGGCAAATATCGTAAAGAAAATGGATTCTTTTGGTAAAAAAGATCTGCTTTTAACTGAACGTGGCGTTAGCTTTGGCTATAATACATTAGTTTCTGACATGAGAAGCTTACCAATCATGGCTAAAACTGGCTGCCCTGTTGTATTTGATGCAACTCACTCTGTTCAACAACCTGGTGGACTTGGTGGCGCAAGCGGCGGACAAAGAGAATTTGTTGAAACTTTAGCAACTGCTGCTGTTGCAGTTGGTGTTGCTGCCGTGTTTATGGAAGTTCATCAAGATCCAGACAATGCACCTTCTGATGGGCCTTGCATGGTGCGTTTAGATAATCTTGAAAAGCTTTTAACTAAGTTAAAGAAGTTAGACGAAATTGCTAAGAGTTCATAATTCAACCCCACATCATTCTGAGCCTTAGAATTTCTTTTAGAAATTCTAGGCGAAAAATCTCATGAAACGCAGGAGATCCTTCGCTACGCTCAGGATGACACCAATTGTCAAATATATGAAAGAAAAACTTTATCACATTTTAGTTATTGACGATGATACACGTCTTAGAAATTTGCTTGGAAAATTTTTAGATGAAAAAGGGTTTCACGTTTCTTTAGCAAAGGACACCACTGAAGCGAAAGATCTAATAGAAAAAAATAAATTTGATCTTTTGATTGTTGATGTGATGTTGCAAGGCGAAAGCGGCGTTGATTTTACTGATTACATAAGAAAAACCTCAAGGTTACCAGTTGTAATGCTTACAGCACGCGGCGAAGCGGAAGACCGTATTAAAGGTCTTGAAGCTGGTGCTGATGATTACATACAAAAACCTTTTGAGCCAAAAGAACTTTTGTTAAGAATTCATAATGTCTTAAGAAGGTCTGTGGTGGTTGATGATGTAAGCATTTGCCGTTTTGGAAATTTCACTTTTAATTATAAGGAATGTCGTCTTAAAAATGGTGAAGAATTTATTCACATCACTGACAGCGAAGCGAAGATTCTAACAATTTTATGTCAGGAGAAAGGTAAAACCGTGCCGCGCGAAAAGCTTTCTTCTTTATGCGGAGAAATTGACGAAAGAAGTATTGATGTTCAAATTACACGCTTGAGACGAAAAATTGAAGAAAATCCAAAACAACCAAAATACTTACAAACCGTAAGAAATCATGGTTACGTGTTGTATCAATAGTAGGACTGGGTCATGAGACCCAGTCCTGCAAAGGATTTCTCAGAATCACTAATAAAACAAATCCAAACAAGTAAAACGATTTCTAATGAACTTAGATAACTTCACAGCTTCTTCATATTCTTTTTTACCAATGCCAAAAGACCTATAAGAATCATTGATTTTAAAGTGCTGAAGAATCTTTTTTAACTTAACTTCATCAAATAAAATATTCGCAAGTTTTTTGTGATATTTTTGCCAAACCACATTAGAAAAACTTTTCGCCTGTTTCATCAAAATATTTTTCTGATTAAATTCCGCCGCACATTGCAGAGCAATTTTTTTATCAAAATATTTCGCTAATTTTTTTTCAAAATTATTTTCAAAAATAAATTCTGGTGGCTTTTTAGCATAAGTTTTTAGCAGTTTTTTTTGTAAAAACGCCGAAGTCAAAGTTGTAACTGCAATTTGTTTTCCATGTAAAATTTTATGCATCTTTTTCTCATATTTCATTTCTAAAATATGAGCAATTAAATGCTCTGATTGACTTGCCGGATAAGAGCCTCCAGCCTTTGTCATTAGGCCTCCAGAAATAAGTAAAATTTCAATTAAAAGCTTTAATAATTTTTCATCACGTAAAGAATATTTTGAATAATTCTTAACTAAAAAATTCATCTTTTTTTCTAATGATTTAAAGAGAGTTTCATCAAAATAAGTTCCAAGTAAAATATGCGATAAATACCAATCAAACCAACAGCTATAAAAACACAAACTATCACCTATTCCCGCTTTAATTAAGTCTTCTGGCGCTGATTTTAAAATTCCCAAATCGCAAAAAACCGCTAAAGGCAAAGTTGCCGGTAAAGTTTTTTTGTGCCCCTTAATCAATATTGAAGCGTTCTTAGATAAGTATCCGTTCATTGAGGGAGCAGAAGCAAAAATAACGTAAGGAATATTATTTTTTGCTGAAGTTAATTTGCATAAATCTCCAATTGTGCCACTTCCAAGAGCGATAATTAAATCAAAGCCTTTTGCTGATTTTTCAACAATTTTTAGATTTTTTTCATCAGCCTTAGGATCTTTTAAAATAAGGCTTTTCTCTATAATTTTCTCAAGGTTTTTAGCAAAAAACTTAGATGAGTTTTTTATAATTTTTTCATCACTAACTAACAATATTCTCTTATCTTTAAACCCAAGATCAACAATTAACTTATCAGTATTACAAGCAAGATTTGAGGCAATTTGAACGTTTTTCAAAATAAAAATTTTAATTTCAATATTATTAAATCCTCTGTCCTTTTTCAAAGGAGGTTAAAAACACAAGAAAAACCTTGTCAGATAAAAATTTACCACTATTTTAGACCACATAGATGCTTTGTGCTACTCTTTTCATAATTTCCCAAATTTTAAAAAATACAATGGAAAAGCTTCAGTTATTTTTATTAATTCTTCAGGTTGTTGTTGCCGTCGTAATGATTGTTTTAGTATTATTACAAAAATCAGATGGTGATTCTTTAAGCGGAATTGGCAGCGGTAGTGGCGGACCAAACGCTATAATTTCAAGCAAAGCTTCAGCAAGCGCAATTTCTAAAACCACAATGATTCTTATTGCAATTTTCATGGTTAACTGCCTTGTTCTTGCTTCACTGTCAAATGGTGGTAATAAAGAAATTTCTCAAGATTTAGAAAAAATTATCAAGCAACAAGAAAACGAAGCTCCAAAGGAAAAAGGAACTTTGACTCCTGCTGCTCCAGAGGTTGAATAATAAATAAATAAAAAATGAAAACTACAGCTTTAAATCAAACTCATCGTTCTCAAGGCGCTAAAATGGTTGAATTTGCTGGTTATGATATGCCAGTTCAATATCCAGATGGAATGTTAAAAGAACATGAATGGGTTCGTTCTGGTAATGTCGGCATTTTTGACGTTTCTCACATGGGACAATTTTTCATGGAAGGTGAAGGAATTGCTCAGTTTCTATCTAAAATCACTCCAACTGATTTCTCTTTAAGCACTGATGCTCTTGCGAAATATACAGTTCTAACTAACGAAAATGGTGGAATTATTGATGATTTAATCATTACTAAAGTTAATGATAAAAAATTCTTCATCGTTCTTAATGCTGGTTGCAAAGAAAAAGACGCTGCTTGGATTAGAAAAAATTTACCATCAACAATCACATTCACTGAATTGTCTGACCGCTCTTTAATTGCAATTCAAGGCGAAAAAGCAGAAGAAGTTTTGAATAAATTTATGGCTTCAGCAAATTTAGCTGATTTACCTTACATGAATGTTGGTTTTTACAAATTCAAAAATGGTGAAGAAGTTATTATCGGAAGAACTGGTTATACTGGTGAAGATGGTTTTGAAGTTTCAATCAAAAATTCTGCTGCTGCACAATTTTGGTTAGATCTTTCAGCAATGTCAGAAGTAAAACCAATTGGTCTTGGTGCGCGTGATTCACTGCGTTTAGAAATGGGATACCCACTTTATGGACATGATTTAGATGATACAACTTCACCAATTGAAGCTGCTTTAGGATGGGTTGTTAGCAAAAGCAATGCTGGTTTCATTGGTGCAAACCGCGTTTTAAAAGAAAAAACAGAAGGTGTTACAAGAAAAAGAATTGGTGTAAAATTGCTTGATCGTGGTATTGCACGTGAAGGCACTGAAATTAGAAAAGATGGTAAAAAAATTGGCTTTTTAAGTTCTGGTGGTTTTTCACCAAATTTAAAAGTTTCAATCGGACAAGGTTATTTTGATACTAACTTGGCTAAAGTTGGTGACAATGTATTCGCAGTTGTAAGAGACCGCGAGATTCCTGCAGTTCTTACTTCGCCAGTGTTTGTTGCGGCAAAAACTAAATCAGCAAAAAAATCCTAACTTTTGCTGCGAATTTTTGTGTTATTTTATTTTCTAGCGAACGGAATGTATTAAACATACATGACTGAGCTAGAAAAATAAAATAACACAAAAATTCTTTGCAAAAGCGGATTTTAAAAAACTTCTAATAATAATATATTTAACAAAAGGAGAAAATATGAAATTTACAAAAGATCATGAATGGATAAAAATTGAAGGTGATGTTGCAACAATCGGTATTACTGAATATGCAGCAGAAGCTCTTGGAGAATTAGTTTATGTTGAACTTCCAAAAGTAGGAAATAGCTATAATAAAGGCGACTCTTTCGCTGTTGTAGAATCTTCAAAATCAGCAAGCGACGTTTATTCTCCAGTATCTGGATCTGTTGTTGAAGCTAACGGCTCTTTAACTGCAACTCCTGAATTAGTTAATAATTCATCTTATGAAAATGGTTGGATTGCTAAAATCAAATTAAGTAAAGGCACTTCTGAATTGTCTGATGCTATGGATGAAGCTGCTTACAAAGAGTTTTTGAAAAATCAGTAGAAAATAAAGATAACAAAAAAGGGGTCAGGCTAATTTTCGTTGGAAAGTAGCCTGACCCCTTTTTTATTAAGCTGTAAATCCATACTTCTTGGTTAGATAATCCCTAACTGAAGTTATTTCCTCATCCTTCAACGCTCTGTTATAAATAATCACTTCTGAAATCATTCCTATAAAATAAAAAGTATCATCAACTCCACCATAGCCAACTGCCATCGCATTCTCTCCCACATTTATACCACTTCTTTGCACTGGCCCATATTTGCTGCCATTTGTATATAATGTAACGTTGTTCGTAACAGAATTATCAACACGATAAGTTGTTGTGTAAGGAGTATTCGCTCTATAAGTAAATGCTTGAGTATCACCAAAACCACATGCCCAACCATTAATATATCCAGTAGTGTTAGTATAAACTCCGGCAAAATTTCCATTACATCCAGTTGATGGTCCACGTTGATGAAATATTACTTGCGTGGTTGAGCTATTCGTTTGTTTCCATACCATGAACATCGTATAGGTGTTTAACCCTGTGGAAATTGCTGTTAATGTTGTCTCCAAATAATCTGTTCCATCAAAATATAATGATGGCAATCCATTAATGCCATCTTCTTGTAGGTTGGTTTTTTATTTGAAGTGCTTTGAGTTAGATTTTTCTTTAGAACTACTTGTTGATTAAAATCATTCCATGAAGAAATAGAATCACCTTCTTGCACAGCCAAGCTACCAGCAGCATTAGTAAAGCTATTATCCATTACAGGCTCAATCCACAAAGTTAAATCCTTAATTGAGCTAACTGCAGAACTTTGAGTTATTGCTTTTGCTGAATTGATTTGTGATTTTTTTAACAATGATCTTCCTTGCATTACTCCCGCAATTAAAATCGCCACCACTAAAATTACCAATGACAATTCTATAAGAGAAAATGCACTTAGTTTTTTGGAAAATCTTGAATTCATTTTTTGATTTTGAAATTAAGAATGATATTAGATATGATGAATAATCTTCTGATCAAAATACATCAAGTTTTTATTCAGCAATTCTTCAATTTAAGACATCTCAAGCATCTTACGCAGTGGCTTTTCGGCAGCAATTCTAAGATCTTCCTTTAAGTTTAACTCTCCACCATAAGAAGAATTAGCACCATATTTCATCACTAAATAAAGTTTTTCTAAATTATTTAATTTCATGTAAGGGCAAGTGTTGCAAAGCGTGCACCCAGCGGCATCAACAAAAGGACAATCATAAAATTTTGCAGTTTTATTGTTTAACTTCATCTGATGAATTATTCCCGCCTCAGTTAAAACAATAAATTCACCACCTTGATTATCAGTAACAAATTTTAAAAGTGACGAAGTTGAGCCAATGTGATGTGCGTAAGCAAGCAGATTATGTGGGCATTCCGGATGGGCAATGACTTTTGCATTTGGATAGTTCGTAATTAATTTCACTAATTCTTTTTCGCTATATTGCTCATGAACTAAGCAACTACCATTCCACAAAAGCATGTCGCGACCACTAATTTTACTAATGTAACGCCCTAAATGTTGATCTGGTGCAAAAATTATTTTTTGGTTTTTTGGCACTTGATCGATAATTTTTTTAGCATTGCTTGAAGTAACGATAATATCCGACAAAGCCTTTATTTCAGCAGAACAATTGATGTAAGTGACAACCAAATGATCGGGATTTTTCTTTTTAAATTCAGCAAAGTTTTCAGCCTTACAAGAATCTTCCAAACTGCATCCAGCCTTAAGATCAGGAATCCAAACCTTTTTTTGTGGTGAAAGAATTTTTGCCACTTCCGCCATGAATTTCACGCCACAAAAAACAATTTCATCAGCATCAGTTGCAGCGGCTTTGCGCGACAAATCAAGAGAATCACCAACAAAATCAGCAATATCTTGAATTTCTGAATCTTGGTAAAAATGCGCCAAAATAACGGCGTTTTTTTCTTTTTTTAAACGAAGAATTTCTTCTTCAAGATTTGCGGGAATTTGATGCATATTAATTTAATCCAACAATTTCGAAAACTTCTTTTTTAACTTTAGAGGCAATCTCTTGTGCCTTTATTTTTCCGTCATTCAAGACTTGTTTAATGTAAGTTTGATCTTGCTTTAAATGATTTAATTTTTCTTGAATTGGACGTAATTTTTCAATTAAAACTTCAGCTAAATCATTTTTAAATTTACCATTTCCTGAAGTTTCATATTCTTTGGCTAAAATTTGTGGATCCTTGCCAGAGAAGGCAGAAAATATATTAAGCAAATTATAAATCTCAAAGCGATTTTCATCATAAGTAATAGTTGGAAGCGAATCAGTTTTAGCTTTCTTAACTTTTTTCATGATTAAATCAGCGTCATCATTTAGGTTGATGCGTGATAAATCAGATTCATCTGACTTGCTCATTTTCTTCGTGCCATCTTGAAAAGACATGATACGCTTCACGGTCTTTAAAATCATTGGCTCTGGAAGTTTGAAATATTCTTGGTTGTAACGGCGGTTAAACGCACCAGCAATATCACGGGTTAATTCAAGATGTTGCTTTTGATCTTCACCAACTGGAACAAGATCAGCCTTGTAAAGCAGAATGTCTGATGCCATGAGAACGGGGTAAGAGTAAAGACCAAGATCAGTAGGATTTCTTTTTTGATCCTTAACTTCCCTAGACTTTTTCAAATTATCTGAAAAAACTCTAAAATCCTCTTGAGTCATACTAATCCAAGCATCATAAATCTCACCTATAGTATCATCAGACTTATCTTTATATTGCGTCATACGATTTAACCAACCCATCGGTGTCATTGTGCCTAAAACCCAAGCAAGTTCTGCATGCTCAGCCACCTCACCTTGGACAAAAATTGTTGATTTTTTCGGGTCTAAACCGCAAGCAAGATACACAGCTGCAGCATCTAAAATATTTTGTCTTAATTCTTTGGGATCTTGCGGCAATGTAATTGCGTGCAAATTCATAATACCAAAAATGCATGCATGACTATTTTGCAAGTCAATCCAATTACGAATTGAACCCAAGTAATTTCCTAAATGCAGATTGCCAGTTGGCTGTATTCCTGAAAAAACGGTTTTCATTATTTAATATTGCTTAGTATTTTTTTTCTCGCTGGTTGAGCTTGTCGAAACCAAGAGAAAAAAAACAATCTTATACTTGGTTTCGACAAGCTCAACCGGCGTATAAGATTGTTTCTACAATAGTTTAATTACAAAATAACTATAATTCAAAGTTGCTTTGAAAAGATGTCTATTTTAGACTGTGAATCTTGTAAGGCAAGCAGATGGTCGCTTATTTTAATATGCAAATATTTGAAAATAAGAGGAAAGTCCGGACTCCTCCTAAGAATTATACCAGCTAACGGCTGGCTACAAGCTTGAATATATAGGGCTTGTAAGGGCAAGTGTCACAGAGAATATACCGCCTGCTTACGCACTTCGTGCGTAAGCAGG
>JAGWYT010000049.1 GCA_018969185.1 Rickettsiales bacterium
CAGCAAATCAGATTTAGACAGCCATCACAGTAGAGATTATGCACAAGTTATTACAAAAGCAGAGCAAAATACAATAGCAAGTCTAAAAAATGCTGTTTTAGCAAAATTTAGCGCAATTGAATTTGATATTTGGTTTTTGGATGAAAAATTAGTTTTAAAACATGACGAACCAAAAATTACGGAATTAAATAATTTACCAATTTTAAAAGATTATTTTATTCATGGAAATGATTTAGAATATTGGTTGGATTTCAAAAATCTTGATGAAAAAAATGCCAATTTAGTTTTGCAATTAGTTAAAAAAGAAATTGATTTAGCAAAAATTAATTTAAATAAAATTTATTTTGCGCCATTTATTACTGATTATAAAAAAGCCGCAAAAATTTTTGCTGAAATAAGAAATATATTTGGCGAAGAAGTCAATTTAATTGCGGTTTGCGAAGAGTTTAAAGATGAAAAAGATATGGAAAGTTTATGGAAATTTTTAAATGAAAATAAAATAAAATTTCTATCAATTTTTCATAAATTATTGAATGAGAATTTTATTAAGAAGTTTAAGAATATTGAATTTTTTGCTTGGACAGTAAATGATTTAACAAGGCTTTCTGACCTAGAAAAACTTGGTATCATGAATTTTGCTACTGATAATATAACACCATCTTCCATTTTAAATTAGGTCTTTTAGCTTTATAAACATATTCTTCATATTTTTTGTTAAAATTTCCAAAAAGCCTCAAGATGTAGGGATCTACAGCTTTCGTTTTTTGACAATTTTTCCTAAAAAATATTTTGAATAGGTTTATTTTAAAATGGAAGATGCTGTTCACCACAAATATATTATGAAAGAAACACCAAGAACATATTCAAAATCTCGCTGTGATGAGCTGGATAGGCTGATTTGCGAGAACCGGAGCGGATCGTATTCAGACATACGTGAGCAACGACAAGCTTGCAAATCAGATTTAGACAGCCATCACAGTAGAGATTCTGAACATGTTCTAAATCACATCGGACATAGAAAAAGAGTAAGAGAAAAATTTCTTACTTCTTTAGGAAAAGAACTTCACGATTATGAATTGCTTGAAATTTTGCTTTTTGCGGCAAATGCGCGCCTTGACACTAAGCCACTCTCTAAAAAATTAATTGCTAAATTTGGTGATATTTCTGCGGTGGTAAATGCTGATGTTAATTTACTCAAGGAAGTTGAAGGGGTTAGTGATTCTGCTATTACTTCAATAAAAATTATTTCTGAAATTATTAATCGAGTTCTAAAAAACTCAGCAAAAACAAAACCTGTTTTGAATAATTGGCAAGCGGTTTTAGACTATTCTTATGCCTTGTTAAAAAATTTAAATTACGAAGTTTTTCGAGTTTTATTTTTAGATAAAAGACATCGCTTAATTGAAGATGAGTTGTTAGGTATTGGTGAAAATGACTATGTGGTTGTAAGCTCAAAAGCAATTGCTAAAAAAGCATTATTGTTAAATGCCTCTTCAATAATTTTACTTCATAATCATCCAAGCGGTGAATTAAAGCCTTCCACAGCAGATATTAAAACTACGAATGAAATAATCTTAGCTCTCAAAAATTTAGAAATAAAAATTTTAGATCATTTGATAATTGGCGGAAGTGGTTATTTTAGTTTCAAGGAAGAGGGGCTGATCTGATAGAAGATTAATCAGAGACAATAATATTGTATTTTTTTCCTAGGTATTTTTCTACAGCTTTTATTTCCTCATATTTTAAAACTCTATCATACATTATTATTTCAGAAATATGACCATTCCAGGTCCTATAAGCAGAGCTTCTTCCGCCAATATTAAATCTATTATCTGGGACTGCAATGGATAATGCGCTATTACCAATTAAGGCTCCATTTATATAATAGTAACCAGTGCTAGAAGCACTATCATTGTAGGTCAATGTGGCTATTTCTGGTTTTCTTCTCGTTGTACTTACTGATTGAGCTATTGATCCAACTGAAAAAGAACCAAAACTTTGAGAATCATTATTTCCATTCATCGAATAATACCATGTATCAGCGTCAATCATATATTGACCCTGACCATTACCAGCATCTATATTTTTTAAATAAACTGCAAAGAATGTGAAAGAGTTATTAGATGTTGCAATATAACTATTCACAACCGATGAGTAGTTTGTTGAAATAGAAAAAACTCCTCCATTAGTGTAAACTGAAGGTATATTATTAATTGGGCTTACTTCCTTATAAGTAGGACTTCCGCTGATCTTAAGAGCGTAGAATCTGCTTATTGTTTGAGGATTTATATCTTTCCATATTGTTAATGTTGTGCCATCTGTCAACTCGGAGTTATTAAAACTTTCATCTAATGTTGGTTCTAGCCATAAAACCAAACCTTTTATACCAGCGACAGGAGAGCTTTTAGTAAAAGATTGCGCAGACTTTATTCTTGTTTTTACGATAAAATCATTGGCTTGAAAAGTCCCAGCAACCAGAACTCCTATAACTAAAATGGATATTGAGAGTTCCAGCAGAGAAAATGCTTTTATTCTAATATAGTTATGTTTTTTCAAATTAATAATTTATTAATTAATCATTCTAATATCATTCTTCAACCATTTCAAAATTTCCAGTGAAACTTCTTTTTTAAAATTAGTAATTTTTTTATTTGTCGATATTTGACCTACTGGCAGCGCTAAGTAAGAAACATTAGTTAAAAAAACTTCATCAGCTTTTTGTAAATCGGCAATTTTTGCCTTCACTTCTTTCACTTTAAAGTTTTTGATAATTTTCTCGCGAATTGTTCCAAATACTATATCACAATCTTTAGAAGATGTGTAAATAACGCCATTCTTAACCCAAAAAATATTTGCCGAAGATGTTTCCGAAATGAAATTTTTTTGCGATAACATAATGGCGTCAAACCACTTGTTTTCTGCTGCCTCAATCTTATTTAAAGTGTAAGGCAGGCTTTGCATTGTTTTGCAATTTATAGGTAGAGAATTTTGTGGTGGTTTTTTTCTTGATCCAATTCCAAGAATAATTTTTTTTGTTTTTATTTTTCTTTGGGGCAAAGTTTGAATTATGATCAAAGGCTTTGTTTTGTAAGTTGGAAGATAGCCAACGCTTCCAATTCCACGGCTAATTGAAATTCTTAAAATACCATTTTTAACTTGGTTTTTTTTAATTAATTTATAAGATTCATTTTCAAGATCATCGATTTTTGCACTAAATTTTAAAGCCTTTAAACCAGCTTTAATCCTGTTTTTATGGGCGTTGAAATTATAAATTGCGCCATTTGAGATAAGACAGGTTTCAAAAATTCCATCACCAAAAAGACAAGCTCTTTGATCAATAGAAATTTTGGCGTTTTTTGCTTCGGTAAGTTTTTTATTTATTAGAATTTTCATTACTTAATATGAGATTTTTTTGTTTTCTCTTTAAATGGGGTATGATCTTTCTATCTTGGATTTTAGTCATTGGTATAGTTACAATTTTTTACTATTCCTATGATTTACCAAACCTTGATAGTTTAGAGGATGGGCAAAATAAACAAGTTGTGCAAGTGAATTATGATGATGGTAATTCAATTGCTAATTTTGGTGATAATGTTGGTAGTTCCATAAATTATTATGAATTGCCACCGCACCTTATAAATGCTGTAATTGCAACGGAAGATCGTAGATTTTTTGATCATCATGGCCTTGATGTTTTTGGTATTACTAGAGCATTTTATGTTAATCAAAAAGCAGGAAAAATAGTACAAGGAGGCAGCACAATTACGCAGCAATTGGCTAAAATGCTTTTTTTAAGTCCGGATCGTAATTTTAAAAGAAAAATTCAAGAGGCGATGCTTGCTTTGCAGCTTGAATTTAACTTCACTAAAGAACAAATTCTTACGCTATATTTGAATCGTGCTTATTTTGGTTCAGGAAATTATGGTGTTGCAAGTGCTGCGAAATTTTATTTTGGCAAAGATGTTTCAAGGCTTAATTTGAACGAAGCGGCGATGCTTGCAGGAATTTTGAAAGCTCCTTCAAAATTATCGCCAAAAAATAATCAAGAATTAGCAGAAAGCAGAGCTGGTGTGGTGTTAGATAATATGATTAATGCTGGATTTTTAGATGAAACTAGTGTTTCCGAAATTGATCGTGACGTAGTTTATAAAAATGATAATTTACAAAGGCTCTATTTTGCTGATTTCGTCAAAGAACAATTTTCTGATTTTATAGAAAGTGATTCTTTGCATGAAAAAACTATTGCGATTACAACCACGTTAAATGAGAACCTGCAAGGGCATTTGGAAAATGTCTTAAATGATTTTGAAAAAAATAATAATAAGAAATTAGGCAAGTCACAAATTGCGGTAATTGTGATGAATAAAGATGGTGCGGTTCTTGGTATGTCTGGAGGTAAGAATTATCAGAAGAGTCAGTTTAATCGTGCAATTTATGCCAAAAGACAATCAGGATCTGCTTTTAAAACTTTTCTTTATTTAACTGCTTTTGAAAATGGTTTTGAACCTGACGATGTTTTTGAAGATAAGAAAATTGAATCAGGAATTTGGTTACCAGAAAATTATGAAAATCGTTATTATGGTGATGTCACACTAAAAGAAGCATTTGCAAAATCTCTTAATTCTGTGGCGGTGCAATTAGCGCAGAAGCTTGATAAGAATGATATAGCAACAATGGCAGAGAGACTGGGAATTACTTCTAAAATTGATAATGATGATCCAACAATTATTCTTGGTACAACTCAAGTAAGCTTATATGAGTTGGTTACAGCCTATGCGACAATTGCAAATGATGGAAAACCAGTTATCCCTTTTGCGATTTCTGAAATTAAAAATGGTAAGGGGGATTCATTATATAGCCACAGTAGTTCTGGTTTTGAGCCAATTGTGTCAGAAGAATCTATAGAACATATTAAAGAAGTAATGCGCGCTGTGGTTGAAAGTGGTACTGGTAAAAATGCCAATATTGCTGATAATATTTATGGTAAAACTGGCACCAGTCAAAATTTCCGCGATGCTTGGTTTATTGGCTTTGACGATGAATTTGTAGTTGGAGTTTGGATTGGTAATGATGATAATTCA
Source organism: Rickettsiales bacterium (assembly GCA_018969185.1). Lineage (GTDB taxonomy): Bacteria > Pseudomonadota > Alphaproteobacteria > Rickettsiales > UBA1997 > UBA2645. Next base: position 5,082 of record JAGWYT010000049.1, read on the forward strand.
AAGACGAACAACATTACTGGTGGATCTTTGCCTGCAAGTTTATTTGCTGAAATTATGAAGAAGATTTAAAAGAAAAATAATAATATTTAAAATGGTGGGTCTGGGTGGACTTGAACCACCGACCTCGCACTTATCAGGCGCGCACTCTAACCAGCTGAGCTACAGACCCCTTTTTAAATAGTAAAACAAGAAGAAGGGGCGAGCATTGTAAAATTAACAGTCTAAAAAGTCAAATTGTTATACAAACTGCTCGCGAATAATTCTTTCTTCAAGTGAATGATTGGGATCAAAAAGAATTTTAAAGCTGATACTAGTATCTTCAAAAATCACTACTTCCTTTACATCTCTAACTTCGCTTGAATCAGCAGTAGCACTCACAGGTCTTGAATTTCCATTAATTACTTCAAATTTTATTTTACTATTTGCAGGCAATAATGCGCCACGCCAATTTCTTGGACGAAATGGGCTAATTGGGGTAAGGGCAATTATTTTTGCACCAAAAGGAATAATTGGTCCGCGAACTGAAAGGTTATAAGCAGTGCTGCCAGCAGCTGTTGAAACTAAAGCACCATCAGCAATTAAAGTTTCAATTCTTTTGCGACCATTAACTTCAATATTTATTTTTGCAGCTTGGCTTGATTGTCTTATAAGTGCTACTTCATTGATTGCAATGTGGCTGTGTTTTTCACCATTTTGCGTTGTAACTTCCATACGTAAAGGATATAAATTTGATTCTTCTGCTGATTTTATTGATTCTAAAAGATTATCAGGATGGTAAGAATTCATCAAAAATCCAACAGTGCCAGAGTTTATTCCATAAAGTGCCAGAGGCTTATTCTCATATTCATGAAGCAAATGTAGCATTAAACCATCTCCGCCAATGGCAATTACTAAATCAATATTTTGAATATTGCGATGATCTGGTGTAATGTCTTTGAAGCCATATTTAGCAACGATAGAATCCTTTTTATGGATCGCTTCTTTATTGTTTTTAGCGGCTATTACAGCAATATTTTTATATTTCATTTATTCCCTCTCGATAATTCATAAAGCGCAATTGATGCGGCAACTGAAGCATTAAGACTTTCTACTTTTTCATCAATAGGAATTTTTGCAAGAATATCGCAATTTTTTTTGACTAAATCTCTAATACCGTTTCCTTCCGAGCCAATAACCAAAGCAATTGGCTTATAATCCTTGATTTCATTTATAAAATGATTTGATTTTCCTTCAAGTCCAATACACCAATAGCCAATTTTTTTAAGTTTTTCAATTAGGTTATTGAAATTTGTAACCACAATTAAGTCAGCAATTTCAATAGTTCCAGCCGATGATTTAGCCATTGCAGCATTTTCTTTTGGTGCATTATGTTCACAAAAAATAATTTTTTTAACACCAAAACTAACAGCGCTTCTGATGATGGCACCAATATTTTGTGGGTCAGATAGCTGATCAAGAAGTAATAAATTTGGTAGTTGATCTTTTTCTAATTTGTAAAGTTCTTCTAAAAGATCAATTTGATTTTTAGTTGGTATTTTTGAACATTCAACGGCAATCCCTTGATGAGGTTGAGCGTTACCAACTATTGATTCTATTTGGCTTGCTTCAACTAATCTTACTAAATTTTTTGCTGTAGAAAATTTGTTTTTTGACAAAAAATTATCAAGCTCACTTTGAGTATTCTTAGTTACAAGAATTTTGAAAATTTTACGGCGATTATTTGCTATAGCACTAAAAGAAGAGTGTTTTCCGTAAAGCCAGATAGTATTGGAGTTGTCAGTTTTTCTATGTTGCAAGATTTAGATGATGTATTTCATTGTGGATACCGGATCTACATTTTCTAAGGTCAGCTTTGCTGACCAAGAAAATGTTTGTCCGGCATGACGTGGTTAGAAAACGTCATTGCGGAGATAGAATTTCTGAGAGTTACGAAGCAATTCCTAGAAATTCTTCATCCGCAATCCATATGTCTATTTTCTTAGTTTTTCTTTTTATCTTTATCTTTTTTGTCTTTTGAATCTTTGCTATCTGATTTTTTATCAGATTTTTTGTCTGACTTTTTATCTTCTGATTTCTTTTCATCTTTTTTAGAATCAGACTTCTTATCTTCTTTCTTAGCGTCAGATTTCTTTTCTTCTTTCTTAGTTTCTGACTTTTTTTCTACTGATTTCTCTTCTTTTTTTGCTTCAGTAGTTTTTGCTGAAGATTGTTCTTCAGAAGCTTTTTCTTTAGAATTTTCTTCAGTTTTTGCTGCTTCAGACTCTGTTACAGCTTCACTATTTTCCACTTCTACAGCTGGTTCAGCTGGCTTCTCTTCTGCTTTTGGTTGTTCTAATTCAATTAAAATTTCAATTTTAGCATCATTAGTAATTTTTGAATTTACTTGATTAACTACGTCTTGAGTTAATTGATTTTTAATATTGTCTTTTACATTTTCAAAAGCTGGAGCTTTAGCTTCTCTAGAGTCGTTAATTTTTACTAAATGCCAGCCAAATTTAGTTTGAATTGGATTAGATAATTCGTCATTTTTTAAAGGTGTA
>JAGWYT010000050.1 GCA_018969185.1 Rickettsiales bacterium
AAGCCACTCCTTCAGTATCAAGCTTCTTACTTGGATTAATTCCAACTAACCCTTTAAACTCAATGGTTACTGATAACTTCTTACAAATCATTGTGTTCTCAGTATTTTTAGGAGTAACAATCAATATGGTTGGCAATAAAGCACAACCAGTGAAAGAATTTATTTATTCTGCAGCGCAAGTATCTTTCAAAATGATTGAAACAATCATTAAACTTGCACCTTTCGGTGTATTTGGATATATCGCTTGGATCGTTGGAACTCAAGGTTTAGAAATTTTACAATCCTTAGCTAAATTATTCGTAGTAGTATTACTTGCTTGCCTATTCCAATATATAGTGTTTGGAATCATGATCATGGTTTTCACTAAAATGTCTCCAATGCCATTTTATCGCAAAATCTTGTTAACTCAATCTATTGCATTCTCTACAAGCAGCAGTAAAGCCACTCTTTCTACTGCCATGTCGCAATTACAAGAAAGAATGGGTGTATCAAAAACAAACTCAAATTTCTTGTTACCACTTGGTGTTTGTATAAACATGGATGGAACTGCTATATATCTTGGTATATGCGCCCTATTCTTCTCACAAGCTTATGGAATTCCTCTTGGTCTTCATGAATATTTAGTTCTTATTCTGACTTGTACACTTGGTTCAATTGGTGCTGCTGGAATTCCAAGCGGTTCAATCATTTTCATGGGAATGGTTCTTTCTTCAGTTGGATTACCAATTGAAGGAATTGGTATTATTCTTGGAATTGACCGAGTTCTTGATATGGTTAGAACTACAATCAACATTACAGGTGATAGTGCTATTACTTTAATAGTTGATCACTCTGAAGGAACTATGAATAAGGAAGCTTATTACTCAAAAAAACTATAAAAACCCCTGACTTTTGCTTTGAATTTTGTCGTTAGTTTATGGTTTTAGCTCAGTCATGTATTAGTAATACGCTCCGTTCGCTAAAGCCATAAACTGCCTAAAAATTCTTTGCAAAAGCGGGTTTTAAAAAAGTGAATTAAATTAAATATGAAAAAAAATATAATTAGCTACGCAACGTGTTTAGCCACTTGCGTAGCTTTTTATTTTATGCTATTTGCAATCTCGAAAAATAGCGCAATTGCTGCTGAAAAAACTAATTTTCTTAAAGAATATTCTAAAGAATTATCACAAGTTGAAACTTATCTAAATAACATTTCCAACTTATCAGCAAAATTTGTTCAAGAAACCTCTAATAAAACTACATTAGAAGGAAAATTTTTTCTTTCTCGTCCAGGAAAAATGAGAGTAGAATATGTTTCAGATCCAAAAGTTGTAATCGTAGTTAATGGTTCAATTCTTGCTTATCACGATGTTGAACTTGACGAAGTTTCTCACATCAGTACTAACACTACTCCTGCATCATTTTTAACTAGAGAAAATATTTCATTTTCAGCAAAAGATGTTGAGATCACAAATGTCAAAAAATCTACTGATCAAATTAAAATTTCTCTTGTGAAAAAAAATCGTAAAGAAGCTGGAGAATTTAGTTTAATTTTTGCAAATAACCCTTTGAGATTTTTAAAAATGGAAGTAAAAAATGATCTTGATCAAATCATTACCGTTACTTTAAAAGACTTAAATTTTTCAAGCGAATTATCGAAAAATTTATTCATTATTAAGAATAAAAACTTACCGCAATAATGGGAGCTTCCTTTAATAAAAAAAAGACTCATAAAAAAAGACACACCATTAGCGAAATTAATATTACGCCGTTTGTTGACGTTCTATTAGTTCTTTTAATAATATTCATGATTGCTGCCCCAATGATGACAAGCGGCATTGATGTCTCATTACCAAAAGGTTCTGGAGATCCGACAAGCGAAAAAATAAAACCAGTCTCAGTTGCGATAAAACAAGATGGTACAGTTTTTGTTGAAGAAGATGTGGTTAAACTTAGTTCTTTATCATCAAAATTACTTGATGCTACAAATAAAAATAAAGATAGCAAAATACATGTTAAGGCTGATCAAAGCCTTGATTATGGAAGAGTAATGAATGTAGTAAAAACAATTAATGAGGCGGGCTTTACTCAAGTAATTTTAGTCACTGAACTAGTTGAATAATGATCAAAAATACACTTTATTCTCTATTTTTACATTTCGTTCTGATTTTACTGATTTACGCCAATTTTAATTTAAAAACCATTCCCGAAACAAAGACAAATGAAATTTCAATCAGCTTACTTGAAGTTAAATCAAATAAGAACTTAAGCACAGCCAAAGAAGAGATAAAAGAACCAGTCAAAAAGAAACCAAAAGCTAAACCGAAAGAAAAACCAGTTGAAAAGGTTGTTGAAAAATCATTATCTGAAGTAAAAAAAGAAGAAATCAAAGAAATAAAAGAAAAAGAGAAAGAATTACCTCAGGAAAAAATTGAAGAAAAACCGGAAAAGAAAGTTGAAAAACCTAAGGAGAAAATAGAAAAAAAGAAACCTGAAAAAATAGAAGAAAAACCTAAAGAAGTTGAGGTTCCAAAACCGCAGGAAGAAAAACAAAATACTGACCAAAATGACAAAAAAGAGGCTTCAGTTAACAATCTTGAAAATATAAATCTGTCAGTGCGCGAAAAATTCAATATTCAATCACAATTGAAAATGTGTTACAAAAGAGCCGCAATTGAAAGTGGATCTGAGGAAAATGACACGATAATTGTTGTTACCGCAGAGATAAGTCGAGATGGTTTTATTGAATCTAATTTAGAAGAAGTGATAGATGATACGAAATATCAATCTGATAAAGATTATAAAGTTGCTGTTGAGAATGTTAGACGTGGCATAGAGCTGTGCAGCCCTTTACGTAACTTGCCACTTGATAAATATGAAATATGGAAAAAAGTTCTACTTGAATTTGGTAAAAAAGAAGAAAATGAGTAGATAAATCAAGCAACGCAAGAAATTCTCGAAATGCTGCGCATTTCAAGAATGACGTATAAAAATAAAAAATAGTTTGACACTGTTCCAAAATTGCTGTATAGTGCTGCTCGTGATGGAAATTTTAGCTTTTTGTTATTTTTAACTTTTTAAAAAGGACGGACAATGCAAGACATTAAAATAAAAGAACAGGTCGACTTTAACAAGCTTCCGGAAGAAGCAGTTCAAGCTTTGAAAATTCTTGATGAATTGGAGAATTTTACTGCTGAGCTTAGAAAAAAGCTAATGGCTGAATTAAGACCCGGTGGCAATGTTGTGCACCTTAAACTTGACGACATGTAAAAATCTAATTGAAAACCCTAACTTTTGCTTTGAATTTTGTCGTTAGTTTGTTTTTTAGCTCAGTCATGTATGTTTATACACTCCATTCGCTAAAAAACAAGCTGCCTAAAAATTCTTTGCAAAAGCGGGTTTTTAATTAGATTTTATGTTTTTATCGCCCAAATTTTTGACCAAAAACGCCGCAACTAATAGATTAACTAGAAATATCGCTGTTATTGTCACCGCCATAACAGTCACTTCATTTTTTCTGCTGTTTTCTAGCGCAAGCAACACAATCAATAAGACAATACTAGCATGAGAAATTGACAATGCCAATATTCTCTTGCTATAATTCCTAGATAAGAACATCGCAGCTATCGCAACAAAACATAAAATAATTAACAAAAAACAAGTTATTAGCATATGCAGAAATTAATCATTTATGTTATTTTGATTTTAATGACTTTTACACCAATAAAATTTGCCACAGCTGAAATTATTGATCTACAAAAAGATGAAAAAACTTTTGGTGATTGGAAAGTTTATTGCGAAACTGACGTGATGATGGATAACTCACATTGTAAAATTGCTGCTAAATTCTTCGATAATAGTTCTGTTGTGACAATTGAACCAACAACAAAATTTCTTAATCAACTTTTTATTGTAATTCCGCAAATAGAAAAAGGCTCTTTTGTTAAAATTCGTATTGATAAACATGATGTAATTTTGTCTAAGAACGTTGATCCACGCGACTTCGGACTTATTATTATAGATGATGTGAGTAAGAATGAACTTTATAACCAAATGAAAAAAGGTGATTTTTTATTCTTTCGCTTTAATGTTAAAACCCAGAGTAAAGAGCTTACTGTAAAGCTAAGTTTAAAAGACTTCAGAAGTGCTTTAAGTTACTATAACTCTAAAGTTTTTCATCAATAAATAATTTCTAAATAAAATGACTGTTCGTATTGCAATAAATGGCCTTGGAAGGATTGGTAGATGCGTTTTAAGAGCATTATTCGAAAATTCTGAATATAAAAATATTGAGTTAGTTGCTGTAAATGGCCCTGCTCCACTTGAAACTCACAAACATCTTTTAAAATATGATTCAATTCATGGTCGCTTCTCAAAAAGCGTTGAGATTGCTGATTCTGCTTTAATAATTGACGGTAAAAATGTAAAAGTTTTTGGTGAAAGAGATCCAAAAAAATTACCTTGGAAAGATTTAAATATTGATGTGGTGCTTGAATGCACTGGCGCATTTACTGACTTTAAAGATGCTCATCAACATATTGAAGCTGGCGCAAAAAAAGTTATAATTTCTGCTCCTGCTAAAGCTGATAATGTAAAAACCATTGTCTTTGGCGTTAATGATTCTGCGCTAAATAAGGACGATCAAGTTATCTCCGTTGGTTCATGCACGACAAATTGCTTAGCACCAGTTGCTAAAGCTTTAAATGACGCAATTGGAATTGAAAAAGGTTTCATGACCACAATTCACGCTTACACTAACGATCAAAATGTTGTGGATAATTCTCACAAGGATTTACGCCGTGCCAGAGCTTGTGCAATGTCAATGATTCCAACTTCAACAGGTGCTGCAAAAGCAATTGGTTTGGTGTTGCCTGAATTAAAAGGAAAATTAGATGGTGGCGCAATTCGTGTTCCAACTGCAAATGTTTCAATGGTTGATTTAAGCTTTATTGCTAAAAGAGAAACTTCAGTTGAAGAAGTGAATAACGCCGTTAGAAACGCTGTTAAAGGCAATATGGCAAGAGCATTGCAAGTGGTTGATGAACCTTTGGTTTCAATTGATTTTAATCACACAACTCACAGCTCTTATTTTGATACAACTCAAACTAAAGTAATGAGCAAAAATTTTGTGAAAGTTGCTTCATGGTATGATAATGAATGGGCTTTTTCAATGAGAATGCTTGATATTACAAGCTTGATTAGCAAGTTGTAATTTTAAAAAATCTTATTCGCTGGTTGAGCTTGTGACAAACCAAGAATAAGATTTTCTTAGCTTCTCTTGGTTTCGACAAGCTCAACCAGCGAAGAAGCTATTACAACCTAAAAAATACAAAAGTGGTTTTGCCGTATTTTCTTAAATCAAGTACGGCAAAATTCTCCGCAACAAATTCTTCAATATCCTTATTCGCTGAATCAAACTCCACTATCACTATAGATTTTTCTGTGATCCATTTTTTTGCAATAAGATTTGAAATGATGGTTTTATAATCCTCTTCATATGGTGGATCGATAAAAATTAAATCAAATTCTTCTGATGAAATTGCTAAATTTTTTTTCACGTCGCAAAGCATGAATTTACAAGCTTCTTCAAGGTTTAGTAATTTAGCATTTTTTTTGGCTAAATTTAAATGAGAAGAATTATTATCGATAAGAAAAGCAGATTTAGCACCACGTGATAAAAATTCAAAAGACACCGAGCCCGAGCCAGAACAAACATCAAGAATTTTTGCTTCCGCAATTTCAAATTTAGTTTCTTTTATAAATTTTCCTGAAGAGATGATATTGAAGAGAGATTCACGATTCTTGTCAGTTGTGGGACGAAGCGCAGTAAAACTTTCTGAATCACATAATTTTTTACCACGAAATTTTCCTGAAATTATGCGCATTATAATTTATTAAATAGATCTCAATTTATCAGCATAATAAGAACCAAGAATTTTCACTTTCTCCGCAAAAAATTCTAATTCTTGCAATGCATTTATAATATTTCTTTCGCTAACATGACCTTGAATAGTCACAAAGAATGCTGCTTGTTCTGAAATTCCCCCAGGAGCTTTCACACCACCACGAATGAAACTTTCAATTTGCAACATGCTAACATTATTGGTCGCAAAGCTGCCAATTGCCTTATAAAGCGATCCGGGATAATTCTTAATTGTAAAAATTAAAGAAATAATTACGGGAGCAATTTTAGGATCTGGATCAATCATATTTTTAGAAATAACAACAAAGATTGTTGAATTCCCTTCAATATCTTGCATATCATTTTTCAAAATCTTCAAACCATTCACTTCTGCAGCTTTTTTTGAACAAATTGCTGCTTTACTTTTATCATTAGATTCCGCCACAAATCTTGCTGCTTCCGCTGTATTAGAGGCCTCACAAGTTTCTAATTTTAATTCTCTTATGTTATTTCTGCATTGCATTAAAGCTTGTGGATGAGAATAAACTTTTTTCACATCAGAAATATTGGCTTCTTTAGTGCATGCCAAACAATGATTAATTTCAAGAAAATGTTCTGCTATAATTGAAGCAGGATATTGCTGTAATAAATTATGAATTTCTGAAACTCTTCCTGCTGAAGAATTTTCAAATGGAATCATACCAAAATCAACCTCACCTTTTTCTACAGCTTGGAATACGTCAAGAAAGGTTGGAAATGCTTTAGCTTCAAGATCAGGATAAAATTTTTCACAAGCTAGATAAGAGTTCGCGCCAATTAAGCCTTGGAAAGCGATGGTTTTTTTATTCATAGTAATTATTTATTAAATCCTTCGTCACTCGCTTTGCGCGTGCCACCTCCTTTTTCAAAGGAGGTTAAAAACCATCATTGAAAAAGTTGACATTCATTATATATAATTGGATAATGACAACCAATCTTACAAAATCAACATCTTAAAATCAAAAATGTCGAAAAAATGGGCAATAGACTCGTGGAGAGATTTGCCAATAAAACAACAACCAACCTACGATAATAAAGAACATCTTAAGGATGTGGAAAAACAATTAAAAAATTTTCCTCCTTTGGTTTCTTATGATGAAGTTGAAAAATTGAAATCTGAATTATCTTTAGTTGCAAAAGGCGAAGCCTTCTTATTACAAGGTGGAGATTGCGCTGAAAGCTTTACTGAATTTTCTCACAATAATTTGCAAAGCTTCTTTCGCACTGTCATGCAAATGACAATTGCTTTGATGTATGGCTTAAATAAGCCTATTGTAAAGGTTGGAAGAATTGCGGGACAATATGCTAAACCAAGATCTGATGATAGTGAAACTGTTAATGGAATCAGCCTTCCAAGCTATCGCGGCGACATTATCAATGCCATTGATTTTGAAAAAAATGCCAGAACTGCTAACCCTGAAAGATTAGTTGATTCTTATTTCTATTCCGCTGCTTCACTGAATTACCTACGTTGCCTTGCTCTT
>JAGWYT010000014.1 GCA_018969185.1 Rickettsiales bacterium
AAAATTTATATCTACAATTCTAGATCGAAAAAACTTTCTTACCCTCTTCAACCCTTTATTATCAACAAATAGCAGAATTATAATAAAAGCTTAACCGGACAGTAGTGGTTCCTCATATGTTCATTAAAAATTATCAAAATTCTTGAATCCTTCGCAGGACGGGGTCTCACGACCCCGTCCTAATATTCATGCCCTATTATGAATTATTGAATGAACATGTGGACTGGGTCAGGAGACCCAGTCCAGCGCATGATTAACTTTCAATTGTTTTAAGATTAAAGTAAGATTTTTTCTACTTTAATTTCTGGAAGTTCTTCGATAACTGTATTTAAATATTGTGCAAGCCATTGATATTTTCTTAAAATATTTTTTTTATTTTTAAATTTTTCAATATTCTCCTGAATCATATTTTTTGTAATAGTAAGGGTTCTTTCATAAACAGAAAAGAATTCTCCCTTTAATGAAGGATGTGGCAGAAAATCAAAAAAAGTTTTTCCATCTTCCGCATCAATTCGCCAATCCTTTATATAGCCAAGTAAATTATTGTTAAGATCTACCATAGGAATATTTTTTCCTATTAAACTCACTAATTCTTCATCAAGCACAATACGTGGTGCCCAATTATCTTTATTTCTTTCCAAATCATAAGCCTTAATAAGGGCTGGTCCATAAACCATGTTTTCTTTATGAGTCAACAATCCACACGAAATACCTCCTCTTACTAATAGACCTTTTTCTAGAAAGAAATCAACTACCCATCCTAATGATCTTAGGAGATAATCAATGCCATTCCTATCGAATTTAACAGAAATAACTATTGAGTCAGAAAAATGACTTATTTGTGGATCATATTCAAACCACCCCTTCGTAAATTCATTTTGTTGCTTCATGCCAGGAAATATCGTAAGAGCAATTCCAAGATTTTGTGCTAATATTGTATTACTAGATGATTCTTCTATAGCAGATCTCCATCCTAGAATATCTAAAAACGCTACAAGTCGAGTTTCATATTCTAAAGACTTACGAAACTCAGTATTCTTTTTTCTTTGTAGTTCAGATTGAATTTTTGCTTCTGCTTCACGCATTGGTCTTTCAGATTCGTTTTTAGCTTCATCATTATTCTTTTTTTCTTGTTCTTCATCTGTAAGTTCTAAATCATAAACTATTCTTTCACCATTTATTTCGCCAGAAACACAACTGTAATCTCTATTTGGATCTCTCTTATCAATTTTTACTAACTTACCTTCAATTTTTTTATAAATCGGATAAGGTCTAGTTGGATAAAGTGTTTTGGTTGAATTGAGCATAATTTTAACGTAATTAATTCAAGAATTATTAATTATTTGCTGAATAGTTTCAAAAACTTTGCTCCAACTGTTATTGTCGGAAACCTTGATTTTTATAGCGCGGTCAATTGCTCGTTTAATTTTTTCTTTATAATCATTACTAAAAATGGAGTCTTTTAGCCATTTTTCATTTCCTTTATTATAATTTTTACATTGTTTTGAGAGAAGATTTATCAGCTCTTTGTTGCTATGTAATTTTTTGAATGTTTTGCTTTCTAGTGGAAAATGTAATAAGAGAAAAAATTCAAATGTAGGAAAGGAATCAATGATTTTTAGCTTTGTTGTTGCAAAACTTTTTCTTATTTGGTCAACCTTTTTTATAAAGCTTTGATAAGAATTCTGGCGTTTTTTATTGTTTAATTCTTCTTTATCGCAAATTAGGTGAATTTCTTCGTATTTTAGTATTGCTTTTCTTTCAGGCTTTCTTTTTTCTAACTCAAGTAAGACATTCTCTAAATTTTTAAATGGTTTATTTATTATAGTAACTAAATCCTTATCTACATTATAAGCAGCAACGGTAAGCTTGAGGTAAGTAATTTCACTTTCACCATCACATAAAATTAAAATTCTTTTTTTTCTACCTTGGTGGTGTGTAATTTTTCTGCTCATAACTAACTTTCTTCCACCTCCCGAATTGCGCCATATCTGCCTGCTAAGTAATAGTCAGAGAAATCAGCTTCTTTTCTGGTGTAGTAATCAGTAAGTGGGTAAAGCACTGAATTTTGATTATTGCCTTTTTTAACAAACCAAATTTGATCACGTCTGAATATATCTAACTGCTTTCCAATCAACGCTGCATTATGTGAGGTTAGGATTAATTGAGCATTTTTCTTATTATATTTTTTTGAATGGAAAAGATTAATGATAAATTGCATTAGATTTGGGTGAATTGCATCATCTAATTCGTCAATTATAAATATACTTCCCTTGTTTAAAACGTCCATTATTGGACCAAGATAATGAAACAGCCTTTGCGTTCCTTTAGATTCATGTTGTTTTAAATCAAAATATATTGTTTCTCCTTGAGCAGTTTTTCTTATAGGAGCCACTTTATATTGATCTAACTCTGTTTTTCTTTTGTTCTCTTCTTGAACTTCTTTTGGAAGTTGATTTTCATCAACAATTTGTAAGGTTCCATCATTGCTTATAGAAAAGTTAGCAACTCTTTGATTATGAAAATTCTCATCTTTTACTAATTGAACATCAATGATTCCATCACCTATTGCTTCTTTGAAGATTTCTATTATTTGAGTTTTGTTTTCTTTTAGAATCATCCATTTTGTTCTGAAATCAAATGAGGTATTTCCAGAGTCTATGAGTAAATCTTCTGCTATAAATTTGTAAACTTTCTCCAAAGTTTCATCAACTCTAACAGATTCACTATTCAAGCCTATTGCAGTTGATAAAACTAATGATCCTGGTTTTGTTGAATCTTCAATATGTTGCTTCTTTCCTTCAATTTTAAGGTCAACACCATCTTTGTTTCTTGAAATTATTGTTCTTGGAGAACCATGTTGAAAGCTTATTAATTCTTCAGAAATAATTTTTTTAAAATCTGTAGAAACGACATAACGATATTTTATTCCACCTTTGATGAAAGTTAAATCAAAGACAGAAGGCTTGTTTTGAAAAGTTTTGTCCAATAGAAAATTTTGTGATTGATTATACTCAGACAAAGGATTTCTAAAAGAATATGAGACGAGTTTTTTTAATTCTATTAAGGCTCTGATAATATTGGTTTTTCCAGCATCATTGGCACCATAAATTATTGCAGATTTAAGAAGTTCAATTTCTTTTTGTTTTTTAGCTGTCCAAGAGATTTTTGTTTTAGATTTATTTTCTGGTTTTTCTTTATCTGTTTTGCTGCTAACAGATTCCATTGATAAGGTCTGTATATCAGAGAATGATCTGTAATTTGAGATAGAAAATTCTATTAGCATTTAAAATTCAAAAATATTTAGGTAACATATTATTGATAGAAATAATATATAAAATCCTAAAATACAAGTATTTATGTAAAAAAATTACATAAAATCAAACATTTTTGAAAAAGATGCTTCTTAGTTGAAACTTTATTATATTTCTAACCCAAATTTTTTAGCGCAGTTTTGTGCAATTGCGTAACCAGCGTCTTGATGACGAAACACCCCCATTGCGGGGTCGTTATATAAAACTCTTCTCAAACATTCTTCTGCTCTTTTTGTGCCATCAGCAAGCACAACCATTCCTGCATGTTGCGAATAGCCAATTCCAACTCCGCCACCATGATGGAAAGAAATCCAAGTTGCTCCCCCACTGGCGTTTGAAAGTAAGTTGAGTAATGCCCAATCAGAAACCGCATCAGTGCCATCTTTCATGCTTTCAGTTTCACGATTTGGCGATGCAACAGAACCGCAATCTAAGTGATCGCGACCAATAACAATTGGTGCTTTGACTTTTTTATTTTTAACTAATTCATTAAAAATTAATCCTGCTTTTTCTCGCTCACCCATGCCAAGCCAGCAAATTCGTGCTGGTAAGCCTTGGAAGGCAATTCTTTCTTTCGCCATTTTTAACCAATTATGTAAATTTTTATTTTCAGGGAAAGCTTCAATTAAGGCTGCATCAGCTGTGTAAATATCTTCAGGATCTCCCGACAAAGCAACAAAACGAAATGGTCCTTTGCCTTCGCAAAATAAATCACGAATATATTCGGGCACGAAGCCATGAAAATCATAGGCGTTTTGTACTCCACCAATTTTCGCAAATTCACGAATATTATTGCCATAATCAAAAACAACTGCGCCTTTTTTTTGCATATCAAGCATAAAACCAACATGGCGTGCCATGCTTGCAATGGCTAATTCCTTATGTTTTTTTGGATCTGATTTTCTTAACTTCAAAGATTCTGCTAAAGTGATGCTATGCGGAACATAGCCATCAATTGGATCATGAGCGGAAGTTTGGTCAGTTAAAATTTCAGGAATAATATTATCTTTTAACATTTTTTCTAAAACATCGCCAGCGTCAGCAACCAAGCCAATTGAGATTGCTTCACCTTTTTCTTTTGCTGCTAAAACTAATTTAATTGCCTCTTCATAAGAGTAAGAAATTTTATCAATATATCTGGTTTCAACACGTTTTTTTATTCTATTTTCATCAATATCAATCCCTAAGAAAGTTGCGCCATTCATTGTTGCAGCAAGAGGTTGTGCGCCTCCCATGCCACCCATTCCAGCAGAAACAATTAATTTATTTTTTAAATTTCCCCTAAAATGTTTTGCGCCGCATGCCGCAAAAGTTTCATAAGTGCCTTGTAAAATTCCCTGACTGCCTATGTAAATCCAGCTTCCTGCTGTCATTTGTCCATACATCATTAGACCACGATTTTTCAATTCGTTAAAATGTTCTAAGGTTGCAAAATGCGGCACTAAATTTGAATTAGCAATTAAAACACGTGGTGCTTGTTCATGAGTTCTAACTACGCCAACTGGCTTTCCTGACTGAATTAAAAGTGATTGATCATTTTCTAACTCAAGTAAAATTTTAATTATTTTTTGTAACGACTCAACGTTGCGTGCCGCTTGTCCATTGCCACCATAAACAATTAATTCAGATGGATCTTCAGCAACTTCTGCGTCCAAGTTATTAAGCAACATGCGAAGTGGAGCTTCAGAGCTCCATGATTTTGCATTTAATTTATCGCCTCTTGGTGCTTTGTAATTTGGATGAGAGGCGTATTGTTTGATGAATGATTCGTAGTTCATAAAGAGAATTCTTTAAAATTTTTATTTAATTCAGAAGTTAAATTAGCCAATTTGAAAGAACTAATTAGCTTGTGCAAAGCGTTGATATCGTGATATAAAACAGTATCATGTTTTTTAAAATTCACTTCTTTTCTAACTAATGCAAAAACACTTTCAATAATTTTTGATGATTTTTGAGGGCGGTTGAATTCAAGAGCCTGAATGGCGTAGAGCAATTCAATTGCTTGAATATATTCTAAATTATCCAAAACCATGTTGAATTTTCTTGCTGAAATTGAACCCATCGAAACATGATCTTCTTGACCCAAAGAAGTTGGAATTGAATCAGAACTTGCAGGAAAGCATAGTGATTTATTTTCTGAAACAAGTGCTGCTGTGGTATATTGCGGAATCATAAAGCCAGAATCAAGACCAGCGCCTTTCATTAAAAATGCTGGCAAGCCATATTTTTCGCCTTCTAACATTAAATAACATCTGCGATCAGCCACATTACCAATTTCTGCAGCGGCTAAAGTTGCATAGTCAAGAGCCATGGCAATTGGCTGTCCGTGAAAGCCGCCGCCACTTATGATTTCATTTTCGTTTAAAACAATTGGATTATCAGTTACTGAATTTAATTCAATTTCAATTGTTTCTTTGACATGAAGCCAAGCGTTTCTAGATGCGCCGTGAATTTGTGGAACGCAGCGTAGCGAATAAGGATCTTGAACTTTTTTACAATTAAGGTGTGAAGCATTGAGTTTAGAGCCTTTAAGAATTTCTGAAATTCTATGAGCAACTAATTTATTACCAATAAAAGGACGAATCTTGTGAAGGCGCGCGTCAAAAGGTTTTACGGATCCTTTAACTGCATCAATAGTTATTGCGGCAATTAAATCAGCTTGTTCTAAAAGATTATGAAAACGGTATAATCCAAAGGCACCAAAGCTTGCCATGAATTGCGTGCCATTAATTAATGCCAAACCTTCTTTTGGCTGAAGTGCAAGTGGCTTAATTTTATTTTTAGCAAAAAATTCTGCGGTGTTAAATTTTTTACCTTTTACAAAAACTTCTCCAAGTCCAATTAATGGCAAGAATAAATGTGACAATGGTGCTAAGTCTCCCGATGCACCAACAGAGCCTTTTTCGGGCACAATTGGAATTATATCTTTTTCAATATGCCAAATAATTCTTTTCAATGTTTCAAGGCTAATTCCTGAAAATCCTTGTGCTAAAGCGTGTGCTTTAGTGATTAACATTAATTTAGCGATGTCATTTGGAATTGTTTTGCCAACGCCAACAGCGTGGCTTTTAAGTAAGTTAGATTGTAGTGTTGAAGTGTCTTTATTTGAAATTACTTGGTCGCATAATAAACCAAATCCAGTGTTAATTCCATAAGTTGTTTTTTGGCTTTTAACAACTTTTGCAACGCATTTTTGTGAATTAACAACTTTTTCTATAGCTGCTTTTGAAAGCTCTAATTTAAGCTCGCCATGAAGTATTTTAAATAATTTTTGAATCGATAAATTTTCTGAACCAAGTTGAAAATATTTTGTCATAATTTTGTTAATCGTTATTTTTTTTATTCCTTTAATAGAATATTCTAACAAATCTTATCCGCTGGTTGAGCTTGTGACAAACCAAGGATAAGATTTGTTGTAAAGCTTCTCTTGGTTTCGACTTCGCGGGAACCAGCGAGAAGCTAAAACCCAATATGCAAAGCCTTAATCTGGCAGAATTCCATAATTCCTAAATGTGATCCTTCCTTGCCAAATCCTGAATGTTTAATGCCGCCAAATGGCGCAACTTCTGTAGCAAATGAGCATTCATTAATTGCGACCATGCCATATTGCAAGGCAGCAGAAACACGAAATATTCTGCTATTATCATTAGTATAAATATAAGAGCCAAGACCATATTCGGTTTTATTGGCCAATCTTATAACTTCTTCTTCGCTTTTGAATTTATAAATTGCGGCAACGGGTCCAAATATTTCTTCATTTGCAATATCCATATTATGTGTAACTTTGGTTAAAACTGTAGCGGGGAAAAATTTACCCTTCATTTTCTTACCACCAATTTCACATTTGGCGCCAAGCTTTAGGGCATTTGCAATTAATCTTTCAATTTTATTTAAAGCTGCTTTTGATATAAGTGGTCCAAGCTTTGATGAAGGATCAAAACCATCACCAACTTTTAATTTTTTTACTTCAGATAAAAATTTCTTTAAGAATTTATCATGAATTTTTTCAGCAACAAAAATACGATTTACGCAAGTGCAAGCCTGTCCAGCATTTCTAAATTTTGCATGAATTAATCCTGCAATTGCTTTTTCTAAATCAGCATCATCAAAAATTATAAAAGGTGCATTGCCGCCAAGTTCCATCGCAGTGCGTTTTAAATCATTAGAGCATTGTTCGCTTAATAATTTTCCAACTTTAGTTGAACCAGTAAAACTAATTTTACGCACAAAATTATTCTTGCAAAATTCTTTACCAATTGCACTGGCATCTCCTGTAATAACATTAAAAACACCATCAGGAAAGCCAGCTTCTTGTGCTAAATGAGCAAGAGCCAAAGCAGAGAATGGTGTTAATTCTGATGGTTTAAGAACAATAGTGCAGCCCGCAGCAATTGCAGCAGCAGCTTTTCTTGTAATCATTGCTGAAGGAAAATTCCATGGTGTAATTGCAGCAATAACGCCAATTGGTTCTGGCATGGTGATAATTTTCTGATTATTTTTTGGAGCTAAAATTAATTCACCATTAATTCTTTTTGCCTCTTCGGAAAACCATTCAACAAAACTTGCACCGTAAAGAATTTCGCCCTTTGCCTCAACTAAGGGTTTTCCTTGTTCTGTGGTCAGAATTTCCGCTAAATCAGCTTGGTTTTTTATAATTAATTCATACCAATTATATAAAATTTTTGCTCTTTCTTTGCCAGTTAATTTTGACCATTTATGAAAAGCTACTAAGGCAGAATCTATGGCGTCTCTTGCCTCAACATCATCACAATTATTTATATTACCAATTAATTCTTCATTGCTTGGATTAAAAACTGGTAGAGTTTTTTTTGTGTGAATCCATTTGCCATCAATAAATGACTTCTCACGAAACAGTGATTTGTTTTTTAATTGCATGTTAATTTGTTTTTGGTTTTTGTTACGTTTACTAATTAATTAACTAAATTAAATAATGAATAAAAATAAAGCTTTTTCGTTAGTTGAGATTGCGGTTGTTGTGATTATTATCATGATAATGCTAATTGGAATTTTCTCAGCCCTTAGTTTTTTTGATAATTACAAATTAAGTGCCGCACAAAAATTAACTTCTAATTCTCCAGTTGATAAAATTGAAGATCTTTCCTTATGGCTTGAGCCAACAATGCAGAACAGTTTTACTTCGGTGACCAATGGTAAGAATGTTGAAGATAAAGATATTATCTCTTCGTGGAATGATAATAATAGTCAGACAATTCAGAAAAATAATTTTTCGCAAGGCACGGATTCTAAGCGTCCAAGCTATGTTAGAAAAGGAATTGGTAATTTACCTTCATTATTATTTTCTGGCGATAATTATCTTGAAACCACAGTATTTCCAATTGTTGCGCGAAAAAATGCTTATACAATAATTGTGGTATTTCAGCAAAATGATAATAGCGGATCACAAACTGTATTTTATCAAGGTGGTTCAAGCTGTAATGGCAGTTATGCTGGGGTTAGCTTGGCATCTGATTATATTAACGGTTTTGCTTGTGGATCTCAAAATAGTCAAGCATCCACTTATAATACGAATAAGCCTTACGCCGTAATTTACAGGGTTGATGCTTCACAAAGTGACAATGTTACAATCTATGTGAATGGTGAAAAATATGGACCGGTTGCAAAAACTATTGATATTGAAGCAGTTAGCAGCGCAATTGGATATAGTGGAACAAGCAGCTATTTTAAAGGTATGATCTCAGAAGTTATTGTTTACATTCATCCACTAAATGATGTTGAGATTACGGATATTAGAGATTATTTGCGTGGGAAATATGGCTTCGGGGCATAAATCCTACCTTTTGCTTCGAATTTTGTCGTTAGTTTATAGTTTTAGCTCAGTCATGTATTGGTGATACAATCCGTTCGCTAAAACTATAAACTGCCTAAAAATTCTTTGCAAAAGCGGATTTATGACAACACCTTATTCAAGTTTTTATCAATCTCATCTAAAAATTCTTCAGTATAAAGATAATGCTTACCATGTTCAACTTTGTTGCCGTGAATACAAACTGCTAAATCCTTAGTCATTTTGCCGCTTTCAACAGTTTCAATACAAACTTTTTCAAGCCTATGACAGAAATCAATTAATTCCTGATTACCATCTAATTTTCCTCTGAATTCTAAACCACGAGTCCAAGCAAATATTGATGCCATAGGATTTGTTGAAGTTGGTTTACCAGCTTGATGATCACGATAATGTCTTGTAACTGTTCCGTGTGCGGCTTCGGCTTCCATAATTTTTCCATCTGGTGTAATTAAAACTGAAGTCATTAAACCAAGTGATCCAAAACCTTGTGCAACAGAGTCTGATTGCACATCGCCATCATAATTTTTACAAGCCCAGATAAATTTCCCACTCCATTTTAATGCACTTGCAACCATGTCATCAATTAAGCGATGTTCATAAACAATGCCTTGAGATGCGAATTTTTCTTTGAAATCTTTCTCATAAATTTCAGCGAAAATATCTTTGAAACGACCATCATACTTTTTTAAGATGGTATTTTTAGTTGAAAGATAAAGTGGCCAGCCCTTTTGTAGCGCTAAATTAAAGCATGAATAAGCAAAGCCACGAATTGATTCTTCAGTATTATACATTGCAAGAGCAACGCCAGAACCTTTGAATTTAAAGACTTCATGTTCAATTACTTCACCATTTTCACCTTCAAATTTTATTGTTAATTTGCCTTTTCCGGGAACAACAAAATCAGTTGCTTTATATTGATCGCCAAAAGCATGACGACCAACAATTATTGGTGAAGTCCAATTTGAAACGATGCGTGGCACATTTGAACAAACAATTGGTTCACGAAAAACTGTGCCATCAAGAATATTTCTGATTGTGCCATTTGGTGATTTCCAAATTTCTTTTAAATTAAATTCTTTTTTGCGAGCCTCGTCAGGTGTGATTGTTGCGCATTTAATTCCAACTCCACATTCTTTGATGGCGTTTGCTGCATCAATTGTAATTTGGTCATTTGTGGCATCACGATTTGTAACGCCTAAATCAAAATATTTTATATCAAGCTCAAGATAAGGTAAAATAAGTTTTTCTTTGATGAATTTCCAGATGATGCGTGTCATTTCATCGCCATCAATTTCAACAACTGGATTTTTTACAATTATTTTTTTCATAAATTTAATTTATTAGAGCTTTGTTAAAAGATCCTGAACTTGTTTCAGGATCTCAAAAACTAATGTGCAAAAATATCGGTACCGTAAAAGCCATTCAAATCAAGCTTTACACGCGTTGATAGAAATTCTATGCAGCGCATAAAATCTTCATGTCTACCTTCTCTTTTTAACATTTCATCAAGCTTAATTCTAATTTTATGTAAGTATAAAACGTCAGAAGCAGCATAATCAATTTGCTGTTTGGTAATTTCTTTATTTCCCCAATAAGATGATTGTTGTTTCTTAGAAATTTCAACCCCTAAAAGCTCATCACATAGTGATTTTAAGCCGTGAGAATCAGTATAAGTGCGAACTAATTTTGAAGCAATTTTAGTGCAATAAATATTTTTCAGTTCAACTCCAAGATAACGATTAATTATTGCCATATCAAAACGAGCAAAGTGAAATATTTTTAAAATTTTATCATTTGATAAAAGCTTTTTTAAATTTGGCGCAGCATAATTATTTTGCTCAAACTGCACTAAATGCGCATCGCCATCGCCACTAGAAATTTGGATCACACAAAGACGATCACGATTAACATTGAGGCCCATTGTTTCAGTATCAATTGCAATTTCTAAGCCGAAATTTATGTCATCAGGAAGGTCGTTTTTATGTAGGTAGTTGGTCATTATTTTTTTGATTTAATTAACTTATAGCTTTTCGCTGGTTGAGTCTTGTGTTGAGGCTGACGAAACATAGTCGAAACCAAGAAAAAATTTATGATTCATTTTATCCTTGGTTTCAACTTCGTTCAACCAGCGGATAAAATTACTTCACAAACTTTGTCAAAAATTCATCACTTAAAAAGGGCAAAGCAGAATTAATTTCAAGCATTTCTTCCATTTTACCATTGCAATGAAGAACTATGTCGCAGCCCGCTTGTAAAATTGCTTTTGATTTTTCGTAAAAACTTCCTTGTAAAGCTTTCATTGAAACGTCATCGCTCATCAAAATATTTTTAAAACCAATTTCTTCACGAATTAATTTTATTGCCTTATCAGAAACTGTGGCACAGCAATTCTTATCAATTGCGTTAAAAAGAATGTGAGCAGTCATCGCAAATTTTTGGTCACGTAATTCTTTAAAAGGCATGAAATCTGCTTTTCTTAATTGATCAAGGCTGGCATCAACAACTGGTAATTCTAAATGGCTGTCTGATGTGCCAAGACCATGTCCCGGAATGTGCTTTATAACTGGATAAACATTTTGCGATAATAATCCTTCGCAAACTTTTCTTCCCAAATCAGCAACTTGTTCTGGCGTTTTGCCATAAGCGCGGTCACCAATTACATGATGAGTTTTTTCAGTTAAAATATCAAGCACTGGAGCACAATCAACATTGATTCCAACTTCATTTAAATCACGTCCAATTTCCACGAAGTTCTTAAATAATTCTTCTTTTGCTTGGTTTGGATTTATTTGATAAAGATCAGAAAAATATTGCCCTGCCGGATATTTTTTCCAAACAGGTTCTTTCATGCGGGCAACTCTTCCACCTTCTTGATCCACTAAAATCAACACTTCGCCTTGCATCAATTCTCTTAAAGAATTAGTTAAATTTTTTAACTGTTCTTTATTTTCAATATTGCGGGCAAAAACTATAAAACCAAGCGCACCATTTTTAGAGAAAAAATATTTTTCTTCGTCAGTAAGTGTGGTGCCAGAAATACCGTAAATAACAGGTTTATTGGCTTTTTTATTTTGTGAAATTTTATGTAACAGAGTCACTTATAAAGTTCCTTTTGTTGAATTAATAGCATCTTTTTTTCTCTCATCAATTTGAGTTGCTTGGCGCAAGCTGCGTGCTAAGCCTTTAAAGCAAGATTCAATTATATGATGATTGTTAATTCCATAAAGATTTTCAACGTGAAGATTACATCCAACTGCATTAGCAAAAGCAAAGAACCATTCACGGAACAGCTCACAGTCCATGTCGCCAACCTTATCTCTTTTAAATTCACATTTCCAAACTGGATAAGATCTTCCTGATAAATCAATAACTACACGGCTTAAAGTTTCATCCATTGGAATGTAAGCGTGACCATAACGAGTAATTCCTTTTTTATCTCCCAAAGCTTGTTTAAAAGCTTCTCCTAAGGCAATGGCGCTATCTTCAGTGGTATGGTGAAAATCAATGTGAAGATCACCTTTAACTTCTAAATCAATGTCAATCAAACTGTGATGAGAAAGTTGTTCAATCATATGATTTAAAAAACCAATACCAGTTTCAACCTTATATTTACCAGTTCCATCAAGGTTAATTGCAACTTTGATTTTAGTTTCTTTGGTATTTCTTTCAAATTTTGCTGTGCGCATTTTTTAATTTTAAAATGTTTTTTACCTTTTTTTAAGGAAAGCTTCTCGCGCCTTGAGACTTGTGTTGAGACTGACGAAACATTGTCAAAACCAAGAGAAGCTTAATGAAAAATCTTATTTTTGGTTTTGACAGGCTAAACCAGCAAATAAGATTTTTCTTCAAAGGAGTTTTTATTACGACAAATTCTTAGCAACAAAATCCCAATTAACCAAGTGATTCAAGAAAGTATCAATATAGTTAGGGCGAGCATTTTGGAAATCTAAATAATAAGCATGTTCCCAAACATCCATTGTCATTAATGGCTTAGCTGCTGTTGTTAGAGGAGTTTCAGCATTAGGAGTTTTAGTAATTTTTAATTTGCCGTTTTCTAAAACTAACCATGCCCAGCCTGATCCAAATTGTGTTGCACCAGCATTTTTAAATTCCATGACAAAATTTTCAAAAGAACCAAAATCAGCTTCAATTCTTTTAAGAACTTCGTTTGATGGTTTTCCACCGCCATTTGGTTTCATTGAATGCCAGTAAAATGTGTGATTCCAAACTTGCGCAGCATTGTTAAAAATTCCCATTTTTGTTTTATCAGCAGCAGAAATTTTAATTATTTCTTCTAAAGACTTTCCTTCAAGCTCAGTTCCAGCAATTAAGTTATTTAGGTTTGTAACATAGGCTTGATGATGTTTACCATAGTGAAAATTGATAGTATTTTCAGAAATATGGGGTGCTAAAGCGTTTTTAGCATATGGAAGTTCTGGTAATTTAATCATATTATCTCCTTTTTTGTTAATTTTAGATATTAGAAATTCTTTCTCATTATTGATAGCAAAAAGCCCTTTCTTGCAGGCGCTTGCCACAAAAAGTGAGGAAAATAGAGCAGTCTTGATAAAATTTCTTTTTGACAATTGCATGACTTACAGCTTAAATTTCCTTAGTTTTCAAGTCAACCCACAACCTAATCATGACTAAAATTTCTGCTGTAATTGTAGCACATAATGAAGAGAAGAAAATTGCTGATTGCTTAAAAAGCCTTGATTTCGCTGATGAAATTATTGTTGTTTTAGATAAATGCTCTGATGGAACTAAGAAAATTGTTGAAGAATATGCTGATAAAATTATTGAAGGGTCGTGGAATATAGAAGGCGCGCGTCGTAATGTTGCTTTAAACAATGCATCACATGATTGGATTTTAGAACTTGATGCTGATGAAAGAATCTCAAAAGAATTGGCAGATGAAATTCTAACAGTAATAAAAAATTCTAAACCTTGCGCCTTTACTGTACCAATTGCGAATTATATTGGTAAAAGATATTTCAAATATGGTTGGCTTAGAACTCTTGGTGTATTGGAGCGCCAAACAATTCACTATAAAGGATTAAAAAAATATCACGAAGATAAGGAAATACATCCAACGGCAGATTTGAAGGCTGAAATAAAATATTTGAAAAATCCAATTACTCATTTAGTTGATGATAATATTTCGGATTTGTTGCTTAGATTCAACCGTTACACAAATTGGCGGGCGCATGACTTGTCTTTAAATAAAGAGCCAGAAAAATCCTTATTAAAAAAGATAATCGATTTTAAATTAAGATTTATAAAATCATTCATATTCAAAAAAGGTTATAAGGAAGGGGGGTTGGGTTTTTTAATTGCTGTTTTATCGGCTCTTTATCCTCTTGTTTCTTATTTAAAAGCAAAAGAGAAAAATGAAAATCGTTAATATTATCCTTACTTCTGAAAATGGTGGTGTAGAGCAGGTTTTCATTGATTATTTGCAAGTTTTAGAAAAATTAGGTCATGAGGTTTTAGCGATAACAAAAGATGATGCTCCATACGCAAAGATGGTAGAAGATTTAGGAATTCAAGTAAAAAAGATAAAAAATAATCTTGGTTATTACGATATTTTTGCTGTTTCTAATATAAAAAATATTTTACTTGAATTCAATGCTGATGCTGTTGTAGCGCACGCTGGAAGAGCAATTTTTTTAGCAAGAAAAGCAGCCAAGAAGATTAGTAAAAAAATTCTTATCGTTGCGGTTAATCATAGTTTAAATGTTAAGAGATCGATTGGTTCTGATGCTATTTTATCGGTAAATAAAAGAATCTTTTTTAAAACTGTTGATTCTGGTCAAAGTGAGAATAGCAGTTTTGTAATTCATAATGCTATTGATTTAGCTGGTGCTGTAAATGAATTAAATCCAATAAATTTAAAAGAAAAAAAGATTATAAAAATTGGTTTAATGGCGCGTTTTGATAGAACCAAAGGTTTTACTTATGCAATCAAATCAATTAAAAATCTTACAAAAATTTCTGATAAAAAATTCATTTTAAAAATTGCTGGAACCGGTTACTATGAAAATGAATTACGTAATTTAGTAAAAGAATTGCAGTTAGAAGAACATGTTGAATTTTGCGGTTGGGTAAAGGATAAAAAAGAATTTTTTAACTCAATTGATATTTTCTGTTTGCCTTCAGAAGAAGAAACTTTTGGTTTAGTTTTGCTTGAGGCGATGAAGTATGGTAAGCCAATAATTGCTACAAATACTGATGGTGCAAAGGAAATTTTACAAAATAGAAAAGATAGTTTGGTTGTCGATATTGAGCCACTTCAAAGCCTTGATAGTAGAATTTCTGACGCAGTAATTGAGATGATTGATGATTCTAATCTAGTGAATTTGATGGTAAAAAATGCGGCAATAAAAGTAAGAGAAAAATTTTCTTATGAGGCTTTAGAAGGTAGGATGAGGGAAGTTTTTGGAAATAGGATAAGCTAAATCCCCCTTCGCCGCTTCGCGGCTCTTCCCCCTTTTTCAAAGGGGGTTAAAAACTTTTTGTAAAAAACAGCATTTGCTATGCCAACCCCCTTTGAAAAAGGGGGTGTCATGCGAAGCATGACGGGGGATTTAGTTTATTCTAAACCAGAACTGGTTTGTGTGCTGTGTTACTCATGTTCATTTTAATTTTTAAATAAAATAAAAATACAATATCAAAATGCGTCCTAAATATCCTGAAAATTTAGCAATTGTTGATCGAGTTAGAAGTGGCGAGGAAGCAGAAAGATATGATGAAGTTTTTCCTATTATGAGTATTTCAAAAACTTTCTGTGGAGTTATTTCAACATTAATGGCTGTTGATGGGAAATTTGGTAATAAAGGAATTGATGCCAAATTAAGTGAAGTTCTTTTGAAAGCTCAAGAAAATTATCCAGCAAGATCAGATAAAATTTTTGGCTATCTTGAGATGCTTGAAAATAAAGGTTTGAGTGATGTTAAAATTTCAGAAATATTAACTCATACAAGTGGTATTGATGATGATCGTGATACAATTTTTGATGCTTATAAAAATGAAACAGCATTAAAGTTTTTTGAAGATAAATTAAGTGGCGTTAGAGAAGATTTTGTTGGTAAATATCATTATTCCAATGATGGATATACTTTGATGGAGGAAATAATTAATCTTGCTTCAGACTCAGGAAATTATAGGCAAGAGCTGCAAGAAAAGATTTTTGATAAATTAGATCTTCGAAATACCAAACCTGTAACTGAATCACCAAGTGCTTGGGAAAAATTTGGACCAACTGTCTTTTTACCGGGACATAAAATTGGTCCAACAACAACCATTGAAAATCATACGATTATTAGAGCAGATAAAGATCATCCACTTGGTCAAATACCTTTGGCTTCAGCTGGGCTATGTTCTACAATTAATGATCTTAAAAAATATTCTGTAGAGTTGCTAAAATTCACAACTGGTAAAGAAAATGTTTTTACTGATAAAACAACAGAAGTGGCGGAAATTTATAGTAAACATCTTACAGAGAGAGCAAATGGTTTCTACTCTATAGGAATTTGTTTTGTTCCAAGTGATGAAGGTAATTTTACCATTTTTCATGGTGGTGGATTTAATACCAATAAAAGCTGGATGGAAGTGGAAACAGCTTGTAAATTTGATGATTTTAAAGAAGGAAAGAAAATTGATTTTACAGAAGATGCTGATTTAAAAATGAAGATTTTTATGCATCAGCAGGATTCTATTCTTGCAAATGTTTTACTGCCTAAAAGTAAAGGTGTAGAGGGTGTAGATCAATTTATCATTGATAATTTTCTTGATGAAAATGGCATAATTGACAGTGAAAAAATAATCAAAGCTTTTCCAAATATTGAAACAATTGATAAGTTAATTGCTGATCAAAAAGCCTTAAAATCTTGGACTAAAAAAGGAAATCATATGAAACCATCTTTTAAAATACTATCTCGTTTAGGAAATCTTGATGAAGAGATTTTTATTCCTCCAGTGGTTGATTTAGCGGACGGTCGTAAGTTAGAATATTGTGGTGATAAAACAGGTGGTGGCACTGCTGGTGCTTTTTATCAAGATGAAAGTGGTAAAAAATATATTGCCAAATTTTCTTCTTATAATGCAGAAAAAACTGACAAACAAG
Organism: Rickettsiales bacterium; assembly: GCA_018969185.1. Lineage (GTDB taxonomy): Bacteria > Pseudomonadota > Alphaproteobacteria > Rickettsiales > UBA1997 > UBA2645. The sequence continues at coordinate 17,267 of JAGWYT010000014.1, forward strand.
CTTCTGTGCCTCGTAGTGAATATTATGAAGTAATGTTAAATAATATTTTTCGATCTGTTCTTGGTGATAAAGCGGCTCCAAAAGAAACAGTGATTGGTCATTATTCTTATATGTCAGAAGAGCCTTATAACGATGGCACAAAATATCCATGTTTTGTTGCTTCACTAGTTTCAGGTTACAAAAACATTTCTGATTTTGGTAAGGAAGAGATTCTTGGTTATGGTAAATCTGAAGAAGAAGAGGAGAAAAAAATTCATCGCGAAAAATTTCATAAATTTTTTCCACTAATTTGTTTAGTGATGAATGATGATATTTATGATGATAATTTTGGTGTTGATGCTGAAGGTAATCCAATAAATATTGATCTTGGCCTTACCCCGCCATTTTTATTTAGAGAGCAGCAAGAAAACATTTCTCAAGTTGATCAATTGGCATCTTATATTTCACATAATAATCCTTTTGGTGGTCAGCATTTTAGAAGAAAATTTTTTGAAGAAGTAAGCTATGTTTCTTTGCTGGATGGGGTCAAAGCCATTCTTGATAATAAAGATAAATTGCTTTTTGAGGTTGATAAAATAATTGAGCAAATTGCTTTGGATGATTCAATAATTCATGAGCAGAAAGGTTTGATACAAGAGAATTTTATGACTATTAAATCTTCTCTATCAAGTCGTATCACATATTTAGAGGAAAAGTTCAGCTCTGATTTAACAGATCTTGAAGCAAATCGTGAAAGATTCTCCTCAATAAAATGGAAGGATTATGAAAAATTTCAGGAAATTCTAAGTAACTCACGAAGCTTTGAAAATAAAACAGCAACAGATGCTGCGAATAATAATATTCGTGCTATTGCTCAGATTCTTGGAATTGAAGGTGAAGATATTTCTGAGTTAAGAAAAGAAATTTTTGCTGCTAATATTTCTGATAAAAAAGATGATTTGAAAAAATTTGCGCAAAAGAATTGGGTGTTACATATTGCAGCAATGAATAGCGATGTAGATATGACAAAATGGTTGCTTGAAAATGATATTGCAGATGTTTCGCAACGTTATATGAAACGTAATCATAATATTGAATATCGTGCTTATACTCCTCTCTCAATTGCAATTTCATCCTTTTATGATAAGCGTGCAGATCACGTTACTGATCTTACAAAAACGCAATCTATGATAAAGATTTTAGGTGATGAATTTCTAAAGAAAAATCCACAAGCAAAAGAAGAAGGATATGAAATAAACCCTGATAATATTTGGCCTTTGCGTATGACAAAACTTTCTTTAGAAAGATATGAACAGGATCGTGCCGCAACTGTAATTCAAAGTGCATTTAAATCACATTCTGTTAGGAAGTTGAAGAGTGAGCAAGAAAAAGGATCTGTAGATGTATAACGGAATAAATTGTAGTGGATACATAATCTTATTCGCTGTTTGAGACTTGTGTTGAGCCTGACGAAACATTGTCGAAACCAAGAATAAGATTATGTGCAAAAGCTTCTCTTGGTTTCGACTTCGCTCAACCAGCGAGAAGCTTTTTTGTCAGTGACAATTACGATTAATTACTACCATTGTAGGACGAGGTCTCCTGACCACTTTATTGCTTTCATGTTCTATTGTAATTTTCTGAAATGAACATGTGGACTGGCTCAGAGACCCAGTCCAGCCTAGGGATCTATATCAAGAATGGAAAATGTAAGTATACTGTTTCCCGTTAATTCTTAATAAATCATAGAGAGTAATAAATTACTCTTGTTATGCTCCCCAAAAATCAAAATATTATAATGACAGATTTGTATTTAATTGATCTGTGATGAGAGATTTATTTTGCATTTAAAAGGAGGTAAATTTAGGTTCAAAAATTGTGAACAAAATTTGTATAAATTTTGTTCGAAATTTTAACAAGAAATCCAATCTAAAGTTATTTAGACCTCTTACATCATGCCTATTTCTAGCGTTCCTAATCCAATACGTAAAAAAATTAATTCACTTAATGATCTGCAGGTAAGGATGCTTGTTTCGCAGGCATTAGATCAGCAAAGAAGGATTTCAGGTGAGGTTACGGCAAATGATGATTTAAGACAGGCTTTGTCTTATTGGTCTAAATTGGAGAGGCAAAAGATTAGTTATGGTGATGCAAGCATTGATGAAACAATGGAGGTTGCTCGCGAAATTTTTGGTAAAGAATCTTTGAAAAGTGACAGCGAGTTTGCTAATTACATCAAGAGTTTTGCGAAGACCAATTCTGCTGAATCTGCGCAGTTAATGAAGCTTTTTTGTAGTTGCCTAGTTTTGGCTGACGCAAAAACCCCAGAGCAACAAGAAGAATTTTTTCTGTCATTTCCGCCATCTGGAGATGACTTACATTGTCTTGATGGAACCAAAGAAAGATTAGAAATTATAGAGCGAAATTTATCTTCGAATAAACCTTTTTCTCCATTTGTTGAAGCTAGTGATTCGGTAATGCGTAATATAGCTGATGCTTTGAAATATGATATAAAAGAAGGTAATCAGGTGCACATACCTAAATATTTTGAGAAAAGCTTATCTCTTATAGATGATCATGTTTCTCCTTATGCTCAATCACAAATTCCTTTTGCGAAGTCGACCAGATTTCATAGGGATTACTCAGAGATGTTTAAGGAATTTGCGCTTGTCGATATTGGTCGTTTATTGGAAGGTAGGTTTAAGGAAATTAATGAAACTATTCATGATCTCAAATCAAAACTTCCTCGTCGAAATTTTACAGCGATAAAAGAGGACGATAACGATGCTCTTAGAGAAATTCGATTAGGGTTGAAGAAGTTTGGTGATAATTTTCTTGTTGAGGATGAGAGAGAAGGTGTTGTTTCCTATTCACTAAATAAAAATGCTTTGAACGGAGCTGGTTTTGATTTGCCGTGTTTAAGATTTTTAGATAAAGTGAAAAGCGCGCCTAATTTTGTTGAAGGCGGAATGGTTCCTGCGGATGAAGGTTTAATTGAATGTCGGAAATCTCTTTTAGAATCCAAAAATATTTTTTCCACTGAAGGAGTAAATAATCTTGCTATATTGGCTAACAGAGGAACTCCAAACGATAAGGTGTTTGCATTAGATATTATTTGGATGCTTGGTCAGCAATTACTAAGCTCAAGTAATAGAATTTTTTTTGATACGGTTGATTCGATATTACAAAATAATCCGAATTTTTTTCATGAAACGCGCGAAGAGTTAGAAAAATTTCTGCCAGGATATTCAAAGAAAATAGATGATATTTTACAGCATAGTCATTTTCTTGAGCATGATGGTTACTTTAATCAGGTTGATGGTGAGGGTAGTGAATTTTACGATCTAATAGATTGCGGGTATGATACTGACACTATCTTGCGTAAGATTGCATCTTTTCCTAGTGTCGATGAGTTGAATAGGGATCTTAATGTTACGAATGAAGAAGGTGAGATTCATCAACAAAATGCCAAGTCTTGCCGAAGACTTGTCAATCGTCCCGATTTAGGTAATATTTTGGAAGCCTTTAAAGATAAGGCTGCTGGTTTTGAGTTGAATCAGCAATTCGTTGAAGTTTGTTTATACTTTTTGGAAAACCAAAGAAATTTGGATGATTATTGCGCTGTAGTCAAAGCGATTGGAAATATTTCGTCATTTACAGGATCAAGAATTTTTCATTTGTTAGCTGAATCAAATAGGGGTGACTTAATCCGCGATTTGGCGCCGATGATTCAAGATCATCAGGAGGTTTTGTTGAAAGATTTCGCAGGTGAATTTCCGTTAGATCTTGCGGTTAGAAAGGGTAGCGGAGATTTCATTGCTGAGGTGTTTAAAATTCTTAGTCCGAGAGATGGAGATCATCCGCTTTTAAGTTGCGGTGGTAAATCGCTTTCGTGTTTGGCTGCCAAATATGGACAGGTTGAGAGTATTGATGCTTTGTATGAAAGTGAATATGACATTTTTGCTCAAGATAGCCTTGGTCATAATGCTGTACATTATGCTGTATGCTATGATAAAAAAAAGATTCTCGATAAATTGTTGGAGTTTTCTTCTAATCCTTTTAGTACTCTTGATGGTATTAACGCGCAAAACTCAGAAGGTAAAACCCCACTTCTATTTGCGTTTGAACGAGATAAGAAAGATTTGATTGCATGGATGTATCAACATGGCGCCAATCCATTAATTCCAGATGCTCATGGGGTCTCTCCAATCTCACTAGTGCTTGATAGACACGATCCAAAGCCATTGAGAGAATTAGCAAAAGCTGGGTTTGATCTGAGTATGTATGATAAAGAAAGCGGCACAACCCTAATATATAGATTATTAAAATCTGGAAGAAGCGATGCTGTTGGAACCCTAATTGAAGCTGGTTATAATATTAATGCTTGTGACCGTCGTATTGGTGGAACGTTGGCGCATTATGCGGTTGAAAAAGATTTTTCGATACTTCCTAGTCTCAAGTCTTTTGGTGCTTATTTGTCTACTCCAGATCTAAAAGGTATTACTCCTTTAATAAAGGCTGTTAAGTCAGATTCGAAGGAGGCGGTTGGAGTGCTTATGGGATTGAATCCAGATCTTCGCAAAGAGTTTAAAATTGCTTTCGATTCAGGTAAGGATGAGTCTGTGGCGATTTTGCTTCGTTTAGGATTCGACATTAATTCCAAAAATTCTGATGGCGCAACAATGCTTCACGAAATTGTTGCTGAAAGAAACGAAAACATCAATGGCACAAGAAACTATTCCGATGAGTTTCTTCGTCTGATGAAATTAGGTGCCAATCCTTCGATTGTTGATAGTAATGGGTTTGCTGCCGATTATTTGGCCATAAAAAACGGAATGACCGCAGTTGCATCTGCTATTCATGACGATCGTTTTCATTCAATTATTATTGATGCGATAGATAAAGGTGATGTTAGGATGCTTGCACAATTAAAGCATTACAGTAACTACAAATCTTTAGATGATCCAGAGCGAGAAGATGTAATGTCGAATCGCTGTCATATTTACGCACATCATGCCAAGAAGATTGGTGCCAGTGATGAGGTGCAAGATTTCATCAAGATAGTTGTCGACAAGAAAAAGAAAAAACAAGAACAACAAGAAGAAAAACTTGATGCCGATCTCCAAGCTATTTGGGATGGTGAGGAGGATGAGAAGAGTAGTCACAAAATGGAACCACCATCATCACCAAATTCTGGTAGTGTTCGTATTGCAGAAACTTCCCAAGTTGCTCCTCCTCCTCAGCCTGCTGTGGAAATTTCATCTGGAGTTATTAATTCCGAAGGATATTCTATTGCGTCTGCAGCCACTACATTATCTGGTGGTGGAAAACCTGCAGCAAATGACAATTCAATTGGAAAATCATAAATGAGCAGAAATTCTCCCTCAGATTTTGTTAATGAAGTTGCTGACTTTTTGCAATTATCAAGAATAGGTGACTTAACTTCGATGAAAGAAATAAAAGCCAAAAGCAATATTGATGTTAATTCTGTAAGTGTTACCGGCCATACAGCATTGATGTTTGCTTCAATAGGCAGTGTTGCTTCAGTGATTCATCCAGATTCTTTTTCTCACAGAGAAATAGCGACTCCTGCAGAAATTACAGAGTGGTTGTTATCGCAAGGAGCAGACCAAAATTTAGTCGATAAAAACGGATATAGAGCGATTCATTACGCCGCGAAAAATGGACTAAAAGATGTTGTTGAGATTCTAATAGAGAATAATAAATTCTTAATTGAAAGCAATGTTAAAGGATGGCGACCACTTCATTTTGCGGCAGCTAATAATCACCTCGATTTGGCTGACTTTCTAATCAGCAAAGGAGCTGAAGTTAATGCTGAAATCGATTATGAAGGCAGAAAATATCGTGTACTAGATTTAGTTGGGCATATCCCATTAGAGTCTGATAGAGAGGAGATGAGTCAATTAATTTTAAGGAAATCAGCTATTACAATGACTACAGGAGAGGTATTATCATTAATGTCATCAAGAATTATTGAGCCAATTCCAGAAGGGGGATTATCATTACCAAGGGCCAGAAGTTTGAGTGATGATAAATCAGAGGGTGTAGAGTTAGGCTAACCCCAGTTGTGCTTAACAAAAATCTCTCAAACCTTTAAAACATTAATTTTCTCTTACGCTCATCTATTTTACAATTAAGAATAGAGATCCTCGAAATTATTCGCATTGCAAGGATGAACTTAAGTGTTTATTCCCAACATTTCTGAGCTTTAATATCAACCTTCAGCGGTGTATCAAGAATAACCGCATTTTCCATCTCTCTTTTTATAATTTTAGTTGCAATTTCAACTTCATTTTCTGGTGCTTCAATTATTAATTCGTCATGAATTTGTAAGATAATTTTTGATTGTAAATTTTCTTTGATCAGAGCTTTATCAAGATTAATCATCGCCTTTTTAATAATATCTGCGGCACTTCCTTGTATTGGAGCATTAATAGAAAGCCTTTCTGCTTCTGCTCTTATCATTGGATTTTTATTATTAATTTCATGAATAAAACATTTTCTTCCTGAAAGAGTTTTTACATATCCCAATTTGCGCGCTGTTTCAATATATTCTTTCATATAGGAATCAATTCCTGGATAAGTTTCCAAATATGATTTTATATAATTTGCCGCTTCTTGTCGTGAAATTTTTAATTGTTTTGCAAGCCCAAAAGCACTGATTCCATAGATAATTCCGAAATTAATTGCTTTTGCTTTGGAACGCATTTCATCAGTTACTTCATTTTCTGAAATTCCCAGAACCTGACTTGCAGTAATGCGGTGAATATCTTTGCCGTCTTTAAAAGCTTTAGTCAAATTCGCAATTTTTGCTACGTGAGCAATTACTCTTAATTCAATTTGTGAATAGTCAGCAGAAATTAAAAGCTTGCCGTCACTTGCAACAAAAGCCTCGCGAATTTTTTGTCCTTCAAGGCTTTTAATTGGAATGTTCTGCAAATTTGGATTTGTAGAATTAAATCTTCCAGTGATTGTTGAAGTTGTAGAAAAATGACTATGAATTCTGCCTGTTTTAGAATTTATTTCTTCTGGCAAAGCATCAGTATAAGTATTTTTTAACTTTGAGAATTTACGAAATTCAAGAATTTTTCGAGCGATCTCATGACCTTCAAATTCAAGTTCTTCAAGCACTGAAGACTTTGTTGAAAGTGCTCCAGTTTTTTTCGATTTTTTAGAAGAAGTTAAATCTAATTTCTCAAAAAGAATTTTTGATAATTGTTGTGTGGAGGCAATATTAAACTCCTCGCCAGCAATTTCATAAATTTCTTTAGTAAGATTTTTTATTTTAGAATCAAAATCTGTGGAAAGATCTTTTAATTTCTTAACATCAATTTTAATTCCCGCATTTTCCATTTTAGCAAGAACTGCTAAGAGCGTCAGCTCAAAAGAATGATAAGCAAAATTAAGTTCTAAATCAAAAATTCTTGGTGAGAAATTTTTATAAATTTGCCATAGAGCGAAATTTCTAAAAGCAAAAAAATCGAATTTTTTATTTTCGTCAGAAAAAATTTCTTCATTAAATTTTTTTCCTTCTTTTGCTTTTTCAAGTTCGCTAAATATTGTGCTAAAACCAAGTTCATCAAGGTTTTCATCAAGATTAACTTCAATAATTTCAAATAAATTATTTTTAATTGAAGAGGTGATTAAGTGATTAATTAAAGAAATATCTTCATAAATAATTTTTTGTGGCGAGTTCAATATTTTTAAAAATTCTTTAGAGTTAAAGAATATTTTTTTGATTGAATCATCAAAAAGAATTTTGTTTAAAACATCGAGTTGAAAACTATGATTATTTTCACTTTTTGTCTCTTGCTTTTCCTCACTAAAAGAAAATAGATCAAAGCTAGTAGAGCTTGATTTATCTGCTTTTATCTTATCTGTATTTTCAACTTCAAAATAAAAAATCTCTTCTGGCGTTGCATTAATTTTACAAGTTGAAATTGTAACAAGATTTAAGGATTCGTTTTTTTTGTAATAATCAATAGTTACAAAACCGTTTAAAGCTGCGTCAACACTTAATTTATCAAGAGTTTCAAGAGAAGTGATTTTGCTTTTCTTAATATCTTTAAATGATTTTTCCGCTTTATAATTTTTATTTGTAACTGTGGTAGAATTTGTTGTGACATTTTCGCTAATGCCAAATTCTTTTTGAACTCTTAGAACTAATGATCTAAAACCTTGATTTTCTAAGAAGGAAATAAGCTTTGAAGGTTCAATATTTTTAACTTTTAAATCCTCATCAGAAATTCCCAATTCAACATCTTCTCGAAGTGAAATAAGTTGTTTTGCCAGTTTAGCACTTTCAACGCCTTCTTCCAAAATTTTCCTTCTTTTTTCCTGTTTTATTTGGTCTAAATTAGTAAAAATATTTTCAAGATTACCAAATTGATTAATTAATTCAGCAGCGGTTTTAGGTCCAATTCCCTTGACGCCAGCAACATTGTCGGAAGAATCGCCCATTAAAGATAAAACATCTAAAACCTTATTTGGAGTAACAAAAAATTTTTCTTCAACTTCTTTAGCGGTGATCATTTTATTTTTCATTGCGTCATACATCAAAACCTTGTCATCTACAAGTTGCATTAAGTCTTTGTCTGACGAAACAATTAGCACAGAATTCCCTTCGGCTGAATGTTTTTTAGCAAGTGTTGCAATAATATCGTCAGCTTCAAAGCCAATTTTTTCAAGAATTGCTATATTTAGTGATTCTGCAGCCTCTCTAACAATTGGAAATTGTGGAATTAAATCTTCAGGGCAGGGTGGTCGATTTGCCTTATACTCTGGGAAAATTTCATTACGGAATGTTTTGGATCCAGAATCAAACACAACAGCCACATGGCTAACATCAAGGGAAGCCAAAAGTTTGATTAGCATATTAGTAAAGCCAAAAACTGCACCAACAGGTGTGCCGTCATTTCTAGTCAGTGGTGGCAAAGAGTGATAAGCACGAAAAACGAAGCCATATCCGTCAATAAGAGCGATTTTTTTTGACATGGAGCGATTAAAAAGTTGTTTTGTTTTGTGAGTTGTTTTATTTTCGACCACTAATTAATAGTGCAAACTAAATAAAAATCAAAATGTATAGACTTTATCATCATCCAATTTGTCCTTTTTCACGTAAAGTTAGAATTCACATGGCAGCGAAAGAAATTGGAATTGAATTGGTTTTAGAAAATTTTTGGGAGAGAAGAAAAGAATTTATAGCAATTAATCCTGCTGGAACAGTGCCGGTGTTATTTGATAATTCTAACTCGGCAACAGTAAGTGGAAGTGCTATAATCATTGAATATATTGAAGAAAAACATAAGGAAAGTCCAAATCTTTTGGGAGAATCAATTGTAAGAAAAGCTGAGATTCGTCGAATTCAAAATTGGTTTGATGAGAAATTTTTTCAAGAAGTTAGTAAGTATATATTAAATGAAAGGTTCTTTAACCGCTATTTACCTGGAGCAAAATCTCCAAATTCAGAAACTTTACGTGTTGCAAGGCGCAATTTAAATGCCCATTTTGGTTATATTGAATATCTTTTAGAAGGTAGAAAATATTTAGCGGGAGATTCAATTTCAGTTGCTGATTTTGCTGCTGCGGCGCAAATTTCAACGCTTGATTATTTTGGTGATATTAATTGGAATCATTACACTTTAGCCAGAGATTGGTATAGCTTGGTTAAATCGCATAAATTTTTTAATGAAATGTTAAGAGATAGAATTCCTAATATTACACCTCCAGAATGGTATTCTAAATTGGATTTTTAGCATATGACTATTTTAGATGAAAATAGCGCAAGATTATTTCTCGCTAAAAATAACATTGATGATTGTGAGATAATTAAAGTGGCGGGAGATGCTTCGTTTCGTTCTTACTACAGAATAAAACAAGGTAAGAAGAATTTTATTTTAATGTTTGCTCCGCCAAGTCATGAAGATATAAAACCATTTATTAAAGTTGATGAATGGTTAGTTAAAAATAATTTTTCAGCACCACAAATTTTTGCTATTGATGAAAGTAATGGTTTTATTTTGCTTGAAGATTTTGGTGATGATACTTATGGCAGAGTTTTAGCTAAGGAGGCTAGCTCTGAATTTGAATTATATAAGGATGCTTGTGACTGTTTAGTTGAGTTACATAAAACTGCAATATTACAAGATATTCCCGCTTATGATGAAGCATTGTTAATGCGTGAAGTTTTATTATTTACGGATTGGTATTTAAAATTAAAAAAGATTGCTATCAGTGAAGAAGAATTGAATCTGTTCAAAAAATTATGGTCAGAACTTTTTAGTAAATTAAGTAAGGAAAATCAGGTGGTGGTTTTGCGTGATTATCACGCTGATAATTTGATGGTTTTAGAAAATAGGAATAATCATAAGAAAGTTGGTTTGCTTGATTTTCAAGATGCGGTAATTGGTTCAAAAGCCTATGATTTGGTATCATTGCTTGAAGATGCAAGAAGAGATTTAAATGAAGAAAATCGTCATAAACTTTTCAATTATTATTTAGAAAAGTCAAAATGTGACAAATCTTCTTTTATTCGTGATTACGAAATTTTGTCTTTGCAAAGAAATATTAAAATTGTTGGAATCTTTGCTCGGCTTTCTTTGCGTGACAATAAAAATCATTATTTGACATTATTGCCAAGAGTGCTGAACTTTGTTAAAATGCGTATTTCGTCAGGTAATGAAATATTTTCTGACATATCAAATTTATTAGAAAAATTTATCTAACTATGGCTGACAAGAAATTTGAAGATTCATTACTTAATAAATTAAATAGCCCATCATTTTCTCCACAGAGTATTTCTGATATTGAGAATTTGGAATTAATCACAAAAATATTTCAACAAGTTGAAGAAGAAACAGCGCAGGTTGCTGAAATGCTTTTTGAATATTTGATTGAAGCAAGTGATTCTGAGATAATGACGGGAACAATTCCAAGTCATAAAAATGCGAAGATTGATAAATATATACAAATTCTAAATCGCCTTTTTAAATTTTCGCGCGCTGGATCAAAGCAAGGAAGTTTTAGAGTAATTAATCGCAAAACAATCAAAGAGCTTGATAAAAAAACTTATGCGATTTCGATGTGTCATGATGGTGGAACTTCTCTTGATATTTTATGTGATGTTGTAAATTCTGAAAATAGCGCAAGAACACCAAGTAACAGTGTGAAGGTTGTGGTGATAAAACAATTATCTCCTGCTGCTATCGAAAAAAATTCTCACGAAAAGAAATAAAAATTTTAATAGATTTAAATCACCCGTCTCAAAATGCTTCGCATTTTGATCCACCCTCTTTTTCAAAGAGGGCTAAAAACCTTTTTTTACTTCAAGAAAAGAAAAAAATTTTGCTATACCAGCCTCCTTTGACAATCGCTTTAGCGATTGCAACTTCTTACTTAGAAAAAATAAATTTTAAGTAAAAAGGAGGTGTCCGAGCTAAGCGAGGATGGAGGATTTAATTACGGATTATTTTTAATTAATTTTGACAAAATAAAAAGGGCGGGATTTCTATTGGAACCCCGCCCTTTCTACTTTTTACTTTTTAGAATTTTTACTTCTTTTTAGCAGTTTTTTTAGCTGGAGCTTTTTTTACAACTTTTTTTACAGCTTTTTTAGCCGGAGCTTTTTTAGCTGGAGCTTTTTTAGTTACAGCTTTTTTAGCTGGAGCTTTTTTTACAGTTTTTTTTGCAGTTGCCATAGTTTTTTATTTTTTATTGTTAAAATTTTTACTAACGAGAATAGCAATTTCAAATAAAAAAATCATCGGAATTGCTAAACTCAACTGACTTAAAACGTCTGGGGGAGTAAGAATGGCAGCAATTATAAAAATTACTACAATCCAATATTTCCTCTTCTTTTTTAAATCTTCAGTAGATACCACACCAACTTTAATTAAAAAAAGCAACATAATTGGTAACTGAAATGCAATGCCAAATCCGAATACTAAATTTATGACAAGGTGTAAATATTCACTAATTCTTGTTTCAAGATGAATTGGAAGAGACGTTGCAGAGCCTTGAAATTCAAAGCTTGCAAAGAATTGTAAAGCAAGTGGAAGAATAAGAAAATAAGCTAAAAAAGCACCAAATAAAAATAAAAAAGGACAGAAAAATAAAATTAATAAAATATTTTTTTTCTCATTTTTATACAGTCCAGGAGAAATAAAAAAATAAAATTGCGATGCAAAAACTGGAAAAGAAAAAAATAAAGATGAATAAAAAGATAATTTCAAATATGTGATGAAGGCTTCTGCTGGGTTGGTGTAGATCAGTCTATGATTCTGATTGCTAAGAGAAATTTCAGAAAATGGTTGTAATAAAAATTGATAAATTTCTTCGGCAAAAAAATAACAAGTACAAAATGCTACGAAAAAAAATATTACAGAAAAAATTATTCTTTGTCGAAGTTCTTCCAAATGATTTTGTAATGTCATTTTTTTTTCTAAAGTCATTTCTATTTTTTAGTTAAATTTTTTTGTCACCAAATATTTTTAAAGAAATTTTAAAATTTTTTGATTAACAAACAAGTAAACTATATTGCTACATTTCAGAAATCATTCCTTCATATCATAAAATAATTATGTTATCCTTAGGATAACATAATGTGGTTCTTTTTTAAAAAAAACGTTGCACTACATAGTATTATGTGTTTTAATGGCGTTCCTTCTTTATAAGGTCAATTTATTATATTAATCAAAATTCATAAAATAATGAAAGTTTATTACGATCGTGATGCTGATTTAAATATCATCAAATCAAAAAAAGTTGCGATAATTGGTTATGGTTCGCAAGCTCATGCTCATGCACAAAATCTTAGAGATAGTGGAGTTGCTGAAGTTAAAATTGCTCTTCGTGATGGTTCGCCTTCAAAAGCTAAAGCGCAAAATGCTGGTTTTGAAGTTTTATCAAATTCTGACGCAGCAAAATGGGCAGATATTGTAATGGTTCTTACTCCTGATGAATTACAAGCAGAAATTTATGAGCAAGATTTAAAAAAGAATATGAAAAAAGGTGCAGCTTTAGCTTTTGCTCACGGTTTGAATATTCACTTTAAATTAATTAAACCAAGAAAAGATCTTGATGTATTCATGGTTGCACCAAAAGGCCCTGGTCACACAGTTCGTGGTGAATATGTTAAAGGTGGTGGAGTTCCTTGTTTAGTTGCGGTTGCGCAAGACAAATCTGGCAACGCTTTGAAAATTGCACTTTCTTATGCATCAGCTGTTGGTGGTGGAAGATCAGGAATTATTGAAACTAACTTTAAAGAAGAATGCGAAACTGATTTATTCGGTGAACAAGCAGTTCTTTGTGGTGGTGTTACTGCATTAATTCAAGCTGGTTTTGAAACTTTAACTGAAGCTGGTTATGCTCCTGAAATGGCTTATTTTGAATGTTTACATGAAATGAAATTAATTGTTGATCTTCTTTATGAAGGTGGCATTGCTAACATGCGTTATTCAATTTCAAATACTGCGGAATATGGTGATTTAACTCGTGGTCCAAGAGTTGTTACTGAAAAAACTAAAAAAGAAATGCAGAAAATTTTGAAAGAAATTCAACGCGGAAAATTCGTAAAAGAATTTATGAATGAAAATAAAACTGGTAAGCAAAATTTTGAGGCGTTACGCGCTAAAGGTAGAGCTCATCCAATTGAAGCAACTGGTGAAAAGCTTCGCGCTATGATGCCATGGATTGCAAAGAACAAGCTAGTAAATAGAGCAGCAAACTAAAACTTCTTTAAAAACCCTAACTTTTGCTTTGAATTTTGTCGTTAGTTTGTTTTTTAGCTCAGTCATGTATGTGTAATACACTCCGTTCGCTAAAAAACAAACTGCCTAAAAATTCTTTGCAAAAGAGGGTTTTAAAAGAAGTTTAGCGTTTTAAATAGGTGAATAATAATATTTTGTAGATCATGAATCTTTCAATCATTATACTTGCAGCTGGTAAGGGAACAAGAATGAAATCGGATTTGCCGAAGGTGATGCATAAGGTTGCAGGGCGCGAGATGTTAAATATGGTGATTGATGTTGCAAAAAAATCGCATCCACAAAATATTGCAGTTGTTATTTCTGAAGAGATGGAAAAATTTAAGGAAAAAATAATTGCCAACCATACCGATGTAAAAATTTATTTCATTGTGCAGAAAGAGCGTAAAGGCACAGCGCACGCACTTCAAACTGGTATTAAAGCTCTTGATAAAATTGCAAAAAAACTTGTTGTTTTATATGGAGATACGCCACTTATTTCTCATAATACAATTGAGAAAATGATAGAAAAAATAAATAATAATTCGCTTTGTGTTTTAGGATTTAATGTTTTTGAAGAAAATTCTTATGGTCGATTAGTTGTTGAAAATGAACATTTGGCAAGAATTGTTGAATATAAAGATGCCACTTCAGAAGAAAGAAAAATTACTTTATGCAATTCTGGTGTTGTGGCAATTAAAGGTGAGCATGTAGAAAATTTATTATCTAAAGTTGATAATAAAAATGCTGCGGGAGAATTTTATTTAACTGACATAGTTGGAATTGCTGATAAAATGGGGCTTAAGAGCAGTTTTATTGAAACTTCAGGTGAAGAAGTTTTAGGTGTAAATTCACGTGTTGAATTAGCAAGAATTGAAACAATCAAACAAAATCAAATTAGAAAAAATATGATGGAATCAGGTGTAACATTGTTTGATCCTGCTTCAACTTATTTTTCTTTTGATACAAAAATTGCTGCAGAAACAATAATTCATCCACAAGTTTTTTTTGGTGAGAATGTTAATATTGCGTCAGGTGTTGAAGTTCGCTCATTTTGTCATATTGAAGGAGCTAAGATAGAAAGCGGCGCTGTGGTTGGTCCATTCGCAAGAATTAGACCCGGAACTGAAATTGAAGAAGATGTAAGAATTGGAAATTTTGTTGAAATAAAAAAATCTAAAATCAAAAAAGCTGCTAAGGTAAATCATTTGAGTTATGTTGGAGACAGCTATGTTGGTGCTTCGTCAAATATTGGTGCTGGAACTATAACTTGCAATTATGATGGTTATAATAAATTCAAAACTAAAATTGGTGAGAATGTATTTATTGGTTCAAATAGCGCTTTAGTTGCGCCAGTTGAAATTAAAGACGGTGCTGTTATTGGTGCAGGAAGTGTTATTACTAAAGATGTTGAAAAAGATGAATTGGCGGTTGCTCGTACAAAACAGATTAATCTTGTGGATGGTGGAAAAAAATATCATAAGTCAAAAAATAATAAAAAATAAAATGAAATTTTTAACGTCATTTTTAATTTTAGTTATTTTCACAATTCATAATTCCTTTGCCGAACAGGAAATAAAGCAAACTAATTATTTTGCCTCGCTGCGTGCTTCTGAAACCAATGTTAGATCAGGTCCTGGACAAAATTATCCCATAAAATTTACTTATAAATTAAAATCAATTCCGGTGCGTGTAATCAATGAATATGATAATTGGGATGAGATTGAAGATTACGAAGGGCAGAGTGGTTGGGTTAGCCAAAATTTACTTACAAAAAAGAGAATGTTGATGGTGCGTACCAGTAAAGCTGAAACTGTGATGTATAGAAAAAATAGTGAAAAATCGCGAATAATTTATAATTTAGAAAATAATGTTATTGGTGAATATTTGGCATGTGTTGAGAAATGGTGCGAAATGAAAATAAATAATAAAAAAGGTTGGGTTTTAAAAGCTGATTTATTTGGTGTTGATGTAGAAAAAAGTGCTATACCAAATTAAGTATTTATAGTCTTATTTGGTATAAGAATTAGCGGTTATTATCTTTCTCTTCTATTTTAGGATTATTGTGATCAACTCCCATTAAACGGAAAAGAATCCATATTAAAGGATGTTCGGAGAATCTAACTGGATTTGGTGATGGTGTTTCTGTTGGTACTACTGTACTTTGTTCTTTGTAATAAAAGTTTTTTACTTCCTGTTTAGTTGGAGTTTTTATATTTTGTTGCTATCTTTTGTCCTGTTTCAGGATCTATAAACCAATCCCAATCTTGTTCTTGAGAATCTCAATCTGAGTCTGCGGGAGATCCAGTTTTTGGTGCGTTACTTATTAAAGAGATTTTTTTATAGGAGAGGGAGAGAGAAGTATCTGAATCTTTTAAATCACTTTTGTTCATCTTTTCTTGGATCGCAATATATCAAAATTGGAGCTGAGATGTAAATTGAAGAATAAGTTCCAATCACAATTCCAAAAAATGTTGCTAAGCTGAAACTTTTTAAAACTTCGCCACCAAAGAAAATCAATGATAAAAGCGATGCTAAAGTTGCACCAGCAGTAAGAACAGTTCTGCTTAAAGTTGAATTAGTGCTAATATTTATAAGTTCAGAAAGACTCATCTTTTTATATTTTCTCATATTTTCACGAATTCTATCGTAAATCACAACGGAGTCATTAATAGAATAACCAATGATTGTAAGTATTGCGGCAATTGAAGTTAAATTAAATTCAAGACCAGTAACTGAGAAAAATCCTAATGTAACGATTGCATCATGAACAAGAGCGAAAATACCACCAAAACCAAATTGCCAGTCAAATCTAATCCAGATGTAAATCATAAGGAAAATGAATGAAAGAAATAAAGCGAGGAATCCTTTCTTGATTAATTCTGCGCCAACTTGTGGTCCAACAAAATCAATTTTACGATATTCGATATTTGAATATTTTTGATTTAGAACTTCTTGAATTTTCTTAACTAAAATTGATTGCTGGTCAGAGTCTGATTCTGCTTGATCAGCTTTGATTTCTTGTTTAGCAACTCTGATTAAAATATCTTGTTTATCGATATTTTGAATTTGAACATCTTTGGCTTCTTTACTTACTATTTCTCTAATTTCGGTAATATCGAATTCACCTTCAATTCTTGCTTCAATTAAAATTCCACCAGAAAAATCAATACCAAGATTTAAGCCTTTAGTAAAAACTAAAGCTATTGAAGCAACCATACAAACAATTGATGCCAAAAGTGCAATTTTATGCACTTTCATGAAATCAATTTTAGTATCACTTAGAAATGAACGAAGATTGGCCAAGGTTTTACCATTAAAATTGGTTAACTACACTAAGCTTTCTTAGAGATTTTTTTGATTGAAGCAGACAATCTTGAAAGTTTTCTTGAAGCAGTATTTAACTTGATGATTTTTTTAGTAACACCGCGCATAAGTTCAGGCTGTAGTGCTTTAAGAGCTTCAGCAGCTTTTTTTGCATCACTTTCTTTCACTGCATCGTTAACTTTTTTAACGAAACTTCTGATTCTGTTTTTTCTTGCGCTGTTAACTTCATTTTTTCTTGTGCTACCGCGAAGAGCTTTAATTGCTGACTTTGTATTTGCCATGTTTGTTATTTAGATAAAAATAATAAAAAAAGAGGGACACAACTATAGGGTTGGTAAATCAATTTATCAAGGATTTTTAGTGTAAAATCACTATTTTTTAAGAATTAATGCTGCTTATTTGTACAAAATGATGTATTGCGATTGTTACATTTACTGTTGATTTTACTATCACAATAATCACATAAGGAATTATTCTGTAAGAGAGTTATTTTATTCTTTTCAACTACAATTTCGCCATCATTCTTTAATTCTTGAAGAGTGCGGGACAAAGTTTCTGGTTTTATTCCTAAATAAGAAGCTATTAGTGATTTATCTTGTTTTAGTTCAACATTCTTCTTTTTATCTGATCCCTTTCCAAAGGCAACTCCTAATAAAAATTGTCCAACTTTCTGTTTTGAATTTGCAAGTTTTAATTTTGCTAAATGATCAAGCAAATTTGAATTTTTTTTGATGTTTCTTTAAGTAGATTGGTTGCTAAATTATGTTTAACGATAAAATCAGTACACCAATTTTAAATTCTGGTGGTGATCATCTTACTGGTTCTTCTGTTGGAATTAATATTCTTACAGATTCATTTATTGCAGAAAATTATCTCTCTCCAAATGGTTTAGTAAAAGCATTGTCTGAAGAATTTTGTGAAGGTGGAAAGCAAGTTAGGTCATCTTCAGATTTGGTTAAAGAAAAATATGGTGAAGATAAAGCATATGAAATTGTAGAGAAAATTTGCAAAGATCATTCAGAATTCGTTAATGAAAAACTTGCTGAAGTTGCTGTTCATTCAATTTTAGAAAAGGCTGCTCCAGATTTACTTAAAAGTAAGTATTTATCTGAATTTAAGAAAGATGTAGAAGAACTCTTAAAACCTTCTGCTGAAGTTGAAGTAGAATCTTTATTAAGGCTTAGGGATGGTGATAAAGAAAACCTTGGCGCAATGAAAGGAAGGTAAGGTTAAAGGATGGTTTTTTCCTTCAAGAAACTAAGAACCTTTGTTATAGCTGGTTTTATACTTTTTCTATTTTTCTAATTCCGCCCATATAGCTTACCAAAACTTCAGGAATTTCAATGCTACCATCCTGATTTTGGTAATTTTCCATAATCGCAATTAATGTTCTTCCAACCGCTAAAGCTGAGCCATTTAGAGTGTGGGCGAAGAAAGTTTTTCCTTCTTTATTTTTATATTTAATTGCGCCACGTCTTGCTTGAAAATCACCGCAATTTGAGCAGCTAGAAATTTCACGATATTTATTTTGTGATGGAAGCCAAACTTCTAAATCATAGGTTTTTTGCGCGCAAAATCCCATATCGCCAGAGCAAAGCAAGATTTTACGAAAAGGTAAATTTAAGCGACGTAAAATTTCTGAAGAAACATTAGTCATTCTTTCATGCTCAGCGTCAGAGATTTCTGCTGTTGTAATTGAAACTAATTCAACTTTCTTAAATTGATGTTGGCGAATCATGCCGCGTGTATCTTTTCCAGCGGATCCAGCTTCACGTCTGAAGCAAGGAGTGTAAGCTGTAAAGCGCAAAGGCAATTCACTTTCAGCGAGAGTTTTTTTTGTAACTAAATTTACTAAAGAAACTTCTGCAGTTGGAATAAGATAATAGCCGTCAGATGTTGAAAATGCGTCTTCGGCGAATTTTGGTAATTGTCCAGAAAAGCGCATTGCATCTGATTTAACTAAATTTGGAGGTGAAACTTCTGTGTAATTATGTTCCAAAGCAACATCAAGCATGAAGTTTGAAAGCGCGCGTTCAAGGCGTGCTAAACCTGCTGACAAAGTTGAAAATCTGGCGCCAGACATCACGGCTGATTGTTCAAAATCAAGCATTTTTAAGTTTTCACCAAGTTCGTCATGTGATTTTACAGCAAAATCAAATTTTCTTGGTTCACCAAATTTTTCAATTTCAACATTATCATTTTCATCTTTGCCTTCTGGAACTGAAGCGTGTGGAGCATTTGGAATTTCAAGTAAAAGTTTTTCCACTTCATCTTCAATTGTATTTGCAGTTTCAAGAATTTTTAATTCAGTATTAATTTCTTTTGAGCTGTTTAATAATTCGTCAGCATTGCCACCAGACTTCTTTATTTTAGCGATTTCATTAGCAATTTGATTTCTTTTTGATTGCAATTCTTGAATTTTAGAAATTGTTTTTCTCTTTCTTTCATCAGCTTGTAAAATTTCGAAAGCACGAAAATTATTTCCACGCTTTTCCATTGCAGAGTCAAATGCTGCAGGATTTTCACGAATCCATTTTATATCTAACATTGTTTATTGATTTAGAAGATTAAGGAATTATTAATACAAGTTATAGATGCTTCTCGTTAGTTGAGCCGATGTGTTGAGCTTGACGAAACATTGTCGAAACCAAGAGAAGCGTTGTAATAAACCTTATCCTTGCTTTGTCACAAGCTCAACCAGCGGATAAGATTTATAAAAAATCAATTAAGTGAATAATCAGATATTAGTATTATTCAATTAGTTAGCAGAAAATTCAATTAAATTTAAAATTAATGATTAAGCAAAATCAAAAAAACGTAATTTCTCTATCACAAGACTTAATTCGCATTCCTTCTTTTAGCGGAAAAAATGATGAAGTAATAAAATTTTTAGCTGATTATTTGGCAAATCTTGGTTTTGCTTGCGATGTTTTAGAATATGATGGCGATGGCTCTTACAAGGTGAATAATTTACATGCCGTTTTTAATCCAAATAATGCTGATAAGGTTTTATATTTTGCTGGTCATACGGATGTTGTTGCTGCAGGAAAGCTTGAATCTTGGACTTATGATCCATTTTCAGCAACAATTGAAGGTGATAAATTATATGGTCGTGGAACAGTTGATATGAAATGTGCCATTGCTTGTTTTATGTCGGCAGTTGTAGATTTTTTAGCTCAAAATAAAAAACCAAATTTTGGCATTGGTTTTTTAATTACTAATGATGAAGAGGCTGACAGCATTAACGGCACGAAGAAAGTTTTAGAATGGATGAAAAATTCAGGTAAAAAAATTACTCATGCAATTGTTGGAGAGCCAACAAATCCTGAAGAATTTGGCGAAATGATTAAAGTTGGTAGACGTGGTAGCATAAATTTTGCAGTTAAAATTACTGGTAAGCAAGGTCACGTGGCATATCCTGAAAATGCGGTTAATCCCACTACAATTCTGGTTGGTCTTTTGAAATTGTTAAAAGACCATAGATTTGATAATGGTAATGAATTTTTCTCACCAACTAACTTGGAAGTAACGGCAATTTCTTCGCAAAACCTTGGCAATAACGTGATTCCAAATGAAGCGTCAGCGAATTTTAATATTCGTTTTAAAGATTTTCATAGCATAAAATCAATCATAGAAATAGTAGAATAT